>NZ_JAIUHI010000007.1:0-305191 GCF_020165035.1 Mesorhizobium sp. CA6
CAGTAGGCAGTAGGCAGTAGGCAGTAGGCAGTAGGCAGTAGGCAGTAGGCAGTAGGCAGTAGGCAGTAGGCAGTAGGAGATAGTCCGCCTTGAATGGCCGGAGGCAATAGCCTCTTTCCCTATACCCTACTGCCTAATTCCTACTGCCTACTGCCTGATCGTCACTTCAGAATCATCCGCTGCTGGTCGCGGTTGGCGGCATAACTGCTCTTGTCATAGGCCGTTTGCGCCTGCAGCTGCTCCTTGGTGAAGTTGGTGTAGAGATACTTCTTGCCGTTCTTGTCGGTCATGAATTTGAGCTTATCCATGCCGATCGCCACTTCCTTGGCGCCGATGCCGAGGAAGCCGCCGACATCGACGATGACCGCGTCCGGCTTGTTGTCGGGCGTCAGCACGACGTCGCCGATTGAACCGATCTTCTCGTCGTTGGCGCCATAGACCGTCGTGCCCTTGAGATCGTCGACGCGCATGTTGCCCATCGGCATCTCGGTCAGTGTCGACTTGTCGATGGAAGCGGTCTTGGTCTGGTCGGTGGCAGCGCCGCTATTATCGGCAGGCTTGTTCTCAGCCGTGCTCTGGGCCGGCGGCGTCGCAGGCTTGTTCTCGGCCGTCGGCTTGGCGGGCTCTGCCGGCTTGGCTCCCTTATCGGACGTCGTGCCCGAAGCGACCACCGCAGGCGTGGTCGTTGCCGGCGCGTTGTTCGCGGCCGTCGTCGTGCCAGGCGCCGGATCATAGGGCTTGCGGTCGAACTCCGGCTGGGCCTGCAGCTGCTCCTTCGTCGTCTCGGCTACCAGCCAGCGGTCGCCGTTCTTCTCCGCCCATTTCGCCTTGTCGAAGTCGAAAGTGACGTTCTTCGTGCCGATGCCGAGGAAGCCGCCGACGCCGATCACCAGCGACTCGGCCTTGCCGTCCTTGGCAAGCACGATGTCCTTCACGTCGCCGATCTTCTGGGCATCGTCCGCAGTGCCATTATAAACCGACTCGCCCATGATGTTGGTGGCGATGTTGCCCTCCGCCTTCTTCACCGGCTCGGCCGGTGCGGCCGCGGGAGCCTGGGCTGTCGTCGTGTTATTGGCGGGCTGCGTAGCGTCGGTCGACTGCGCCGGTGCCGGGTCGTAAGGCTTGCGGTCGAATGACGGCAGAGCGTTCAGCTCCTCTTTCGTCGACTTGGCGACCAGCCAGCGGTCGCCGTTCTTCTCTGCCCATTCCAGCTTGCCGTAGTCGAAAGCGACGTCCTTCTTGCCGACGCCAAGGAACCCGCCGACCCCGATAATGGCCGACTTGGCATTGCCGCTGGCATCGAAGACGACATCGTCAACCTTGCCGATATTCTGTGCATCGTCTCCCGTGCCGTTATAGACGGACTCGCCGATAATATTGCTCATCAGGGCGCCATCGGCGCGCGGGACCGGCGCCGGATTCTCGGCTGCTGCTGGGGGCTGGGGAGCCGGGGCGGGCGTCGTCTGCGCGAAAGCGCCGGTTGCTAGAAGGGTTGCGATCGCGGTCGTCGCAAAAAGAGTGCGGATCATCATGATGGTCTCTCCTCGTGCCTGATCTGTGCATGACGCTCCTTGGCCAGCCTCTTGACGGCAGGTCGGAAGCGGCAATGTCTACAGGTTCACAACGTTGTGACCGGAGGGTTGTTCCAACCGCAACGCGTTCACGCGTCCGTGGATTGCTGACCTCCCGGCGGAACCTTTGCGGCGGCCTCCTCGTTTCAGCCTGCGGCTGAGGGTCTGCCGGCTCAAAGTGACCCGAACACGGAGCGCGATATGCGGTTTGCTGCGGTGCTGAACCAGGACGGCGGCACCCTCCGTACCATCGACATGGAAGCATTTTCCGAAAAGCTGCGTCAGACACTCGAAGCGGCGGGGCATTCGGTCGAGATCGACATCGTTGCCGGTCGCGACGTCGCCACGGCGCTGGAAAAGGCCATCGCCAGGCGAAATATCGACGTTGTTCTCGCCGGAGGCGGCGACGGCACGATTTCCACCGCGGCATCCCTCCTCATGAACAAGAAGAAGGCCCTGGCCATCTTGCCGGCCGGCACGATGAACCTGTTTGCGCGCGGCCTGGGCATCCCGCAGACATTGGAAGCGGCGTTGCAGTCCTTTGCCGACGGCGAGGTGATCGCCGTCGATATGGCGAGCGCCAACGGCCAGCCTTTCGTGCATCAGTTCTCCGTCGGCATGCACGCCAAGATGGTCCAGTTGCGCGAGAAAATGGATTTCGGCTCGCGCCTTGGAAAGATGCAGGCGTCCGTGCGCGCGGCGTGGGCGGCTATCAAGAACCCGCCGGCGCTCAAGGTGAGCCTGAGCATCGGCAAGACCGAGATCGTCGCCCGCACGACCGGCATCGGCATCTCCAACAATCTGTTCGGCGAAGGCCACCTGCCCTATGCCGACAACCCGGCTGGCGGCGTGCTCGGCATCTATGTCAGCGTCGCGCGCCGGCGTCATCATCTGGCGAAGCTGCTGCTGGACATGCTGCGCGGCAGGTTGCGCCAGAGCGCACATGTCGAAGTGCATCAGGCTGGCAAGGTCGTGCTGAAAATCCGTTCGCCCACCAGGAAGTTCAGCGCGGTGCTGGACGGCGAATTGATCAGGCTGGAGAGGGAAACCACGGTCGAGATTCACCCCGGCGCCCTGAACGTGCTTGTCCCGTCCCGCAATGCGCAGGCGAAGGCGGCGTGATGGAAAGATCAGCTGCCTTGAGTGGATTTCTGCTCGGCGGGCGGCGCCGTCGGCACGTTCTGCTGGGTCGTCGGCGACTTGATCAGCTCGCCGTAGATCTCGACCGCGCCCCACGCGATGAAGGCGAGCAGCAGCCCGGCGATGAGGATTCTGAGGGCGTGCCAGCCCCAATGCCCCTGGCGAGCTTTGTCTTCAGGTACGATCTTGGTCACGATTGGCCTCCATGCTGCGCGGCGGCGGGCGCTTCAGGCACGACATGGTCGGTAACGGATCCTGTTCGGGAAGGTTCCGTGTCGGAAAGACGCCCCGCAAGCATGCGGCAACCGATTGCGTGTATATGATGGCCGATTGCGTGGCGTTTTGAGGGAATGGTGAGCAGCAAGGCGGATAGTTTGCCAGCGGACGTCAGCCGCGTCGTGATCGATGCGGAGCGGCTCACCCTGCTTCAGGGCCTGGGCGCCATGGATACGGCAACCGATCCGGACTTGGACCGTATCACCGGTCTCGCTGCGGCAATCGCCGAAGCGCCTGTCGCGTTGGTGAGCCTGATCGGCAGCAGTCGCCGACGGTTAAAGGCGCGCATCGGCCTCGATGAGAAGGAGACGCCGGCCAGCACTTCCTTCTGCGCCCACGCCATCGCCGCCGGCGACGATCCCATGGTGGTGACCGACGCCACGCTCGATCCGCGTTTCGCCGACAATCCGCTGGTCACGGGCAAGCAGCACATCCGTTTCTTTGTCGGCGTGCCGATGGTGGTGGCCGGTGCCAGGATCGGGACGCTCTGCGTGCTCGATCGCCAGCCGAGACCGTTTCCGGCCGAGGACAAGCTGGCGAAGCTGAGAATGCTGGCCGACCTCGCGGCCAGCCTGTTCGCGCTGAAGGACGCCACCCGCGACGGCGCCATCGCCAAGGCGGAACTGGCGCGCGAGGAAAAGCGCCGCGCCATCGCGCTCGACGCCGCCTCACTGGCGAGCTGGGCGTGGGACATACGCACCGACATGATCGAATGCGACACGCTTCTGGCCAAGCTTTTCAACCTGCCGCCTTCGAACCGGCTGAAGGCGCGCGACATCCTGCGCGCCATCGACCCGCGCGACGTCTACCAGACCGAGACGCGTTTCCGCGACGCGCTGAGCGGCAGCGACGACTATTTTGGCGAGTACCGGGTCAAGGGGGTCCATCCACCCCGCTGGATCGCCACGCGCGGACGCGTGATCGAACGCGACGGCGAGGGCAAGCCGACGCTGATCTTCGGCGTCAACTACGACATCACCGAGCGCAAGCTCGGCGACGAGCGGCAGCGCCTCTTGCTGCGTGAGCTCAACCACCGCGTCAAGAACACATTGGCGACCGTGCAGGCGCTGGCGACGCAGACCGTCCGCCATGCTCGCCAGCCGAGTGTGTTCCTGGAGGCCTTCGGTGCCAGGCTGCAGGCGCTCGGCGCCGCCCATAATCTGCTGTCCGACCGCGAATGGCGCGGCATTGGCATCGGCGAATTGGCACGCATCGAGGTCAGGGCTTTCGACACGGGCCGCCAGCCGCGTATCGCGATTTCGGGTCCCGAGCTTCTGCTCTCGCCCGATCAAGCGGTCGGGCTCGGCCTGATCCTGCATGAGCTCGCCAGCAACGCGATGAAATACGGCTCACTCTCCGCGCCGTCGGGAAAAGTCGATCTCGACTGGAAGACGCAAGGCCGCAAAGGCGCGCGCCGCCTGGTGCTGACCTGGCGCGAGAGCGGTGGGCCGCGGGTCGAGCCTCCGGATCGCCAGGGTTTTGGCTCGATCCTGATCCGCCGCAGCCTCGCCAAGGTCATCGACAGCGAGGTGATCCACGAATTTCGCCCGGATGGCGTCTTCGCCGAAATATCGATGCCGCTCGAGCCGTCCTTGAAATGAGCGCTCCGGCACTGCTCAAGGCAAGTTTTCCGGGTCCGGCTTCGACGGCCTGGACTTGGTGTTCTCGCGATAGATAGCATACGCGACGACCGCTAGGGCAGGCGCGACAACGGCTCCAAGCCCGCCTTTGCTTTTGGCGAGGGCCGGAAGCAAGGCAAGTGCTGCGGTAACGCCCGCCGCCGTCATATCGGCCTGGCGTCGCCGCGCGCGGCGCTTGCTGCGCATGCCGGCCATCAGCTTGTGAATGACGAGGATGAGCCCGGCAACCACCAGGAAGCCGATGCCGAAGCCGAGACTGGTCGCCATCGGTCCGTAGCGGGCCGCCAGCCAGATGTAGGCGGCGCCGATGAGGAAGCCGACACCGCACAAGGCGAAAATGGCGGCAAGCCCGTAAAGGATTGCCGCGGTCCGCGCCCTATGCAAAGCGGCCATCGCCTCGCCCGAGGCGAGGGCCGAGATCAGCGAGACAAGCGCCCCCATCTGCGGTTAGCGGCGGGAAAGCAGGGCGAACAGGTAACCGACGCCAGCCGCGATGGCCAGCGAGGTCACCGGCTTCTCGCGCACCTTGGCGATCAGCTGCGCTTCGATATCCTCGGCGCTTCCCCGCATGCTCTCGAACGCGGCTTCGCCCTGCGCGCGCAATTGCTCGACGCCGTCCGCGGCGGCGCGACGGGCCGCGCCGTAGCCGTGTTGACCAGTCGTGGCGAGCTGCTCGGTGAGTCGCTGGATGTCCGCTTTCAGTTGCTCGATATCGGCCTCCAGATCGGCGGCGGTTGCTTCGTCTGCGGATTTGCCTGCGGCGGTTGCCATTCTCTAACTCCTTGTGTTTGCGTTGGTTTCAACGCCCGTTCGGCGCCATGGTTCCGGTCGTCGCAAGCCAAACCTAGATCAGCGGCCTGCATTCCTCGCCTAGCCCCTCCCAGCGGGCAAGCTTCTTCAGCCCGTCATAGTCGATCACTTCGCAGCCGCCGTCCCGCCACATGATGAGCTTGCGGTCCATCAGCTTGCGGATCGTCTTGTTGGTATGGACCAGCGAGAGGCCGAGCGTGTCGGCGATGTGCTGTTGTGTGATCGGGATCTGCACCGGTGTCTTGCCGTTGAGGCCGGCGCCGCGAGCCCGGCGGGCGATGAAGGCGATAAGATAGGCGGCGCGTTCAAGCGCGGTGCGGCGGCCGATGCTGAGCAGGTTCTCATCCAGCATGCGCTCCTCGCGCGACGCGATCCAGGTGATGTCATAGGCAAGGCCGGGATGGTTGCGGTAGAGTTCCTGCAGCTGATCGCGTTCGAAAACGCAAAGCAGCATCGGCGACAGGGCTTCGACGGAATGCTGCATTTCGCCCATCAGACTTCCCTGCAGGCCGATCAGGTCGCCAGGCATGGAAAAATTGAGGATCTGCCGGCGCCCGTCGGGCAGAAGCTTGTAGCGGAACGCCCAACCCGACAGCACCGTGTAAAGATGCGCGCTGTGGCTGCCTTCGACCAGCACGGTCGCACCTCTGTCGACAGCCAATTCGCCACGCTTGAAGGTGTCGATAAATGACAATTCCTGCTCGTCGAATTCGCGGAAGGCCGGCAGCGGCCGCAGCGGGCATTTTTCGCAAGGATATTGGCGAGTGGCAACCAAACGTGCGGACATTCGACCCCTCTTCGAAATCCCTGCCCTAGAGGCGCAAGGAAACGTTTGAGGGGGGCAGCGGTTCCGCTGGGTCATGTCCATGTCTTTTTTAAATGACATCGTGACGGATTCCGCGCATGAGTGCGGCTGCCAAGGAGACACCCCATAAGTGACAGCATTGCTTGACGGATTGCGCATTCTTGTCCTCGAAGACGAGTTCCTGATAGCGATGGATGTCGAGCAGCTTTGCCGTGATCACGGCGCCGCGGATGTGACGATCGCGCGCGAGATCGCCGACATCGACGGGCAGGCGCTGCCTTCGAGCTTCGACGCGGCAGTTGTCGATCTGATGCTTGGCGGGGTGTCGACCCTGGATTTCGCCGCGCGGTTGCGCGCAGAGGGCGTGCCGTTCGTATTCGCCTCCGGCTATTCGGATTCCGACGAAGTCAAGAACTCGTTCCCCGACGTTCGACTGGTGACCAAGCCTTACTCGGGCGACGATCTCGTCGAAGCCGTGGCGATCGCCTGCGGACGGGCCGCTCCGGCGGCCTGACGGTCGCCGCCGAGGCGATCTCAGGCCGCTTTGCGCGCTCACATCGTGGCCGGGTACGAACCCGGGTTCCCCAAGGAAATGCCGGATACGTCAAGCGCGCCGAATGATGACGCCGAATGGCGCGAGCAGGTACTTGTCGCCTTCGCGTCCCGAAAGTTAAGCCGCGTTCGAGCCTGTGACCTGCGCCGAGATCGCGTCGGGCCCGAACTCGTCCTCTCCGGAAATCTTGAGGATCTCCTGCAGCCTGGCGCGCGCCCGGCTGACGCGGCTTTTGATCGTGCCGACCGCGCAGCCGCAGATCTCGGCGGCTTCTTCATAGGAGAAGCCGGAAGCGCCGATCAGGATGATGGCTTCGCGCTGGTCCTCGGGCAGTTGCTCGAGCGCGCCGCGGAAATCCTTGAGATCGAGCTGGCCATGCTGAGCCGGATGAACGGCAAGCCTGGCCGTCATGATGCCGTCGCTGTCCTGCACTTCGCGGCCACGCTTGCGCATCTGCGAATAGAATTCGTTGCGCAGGATGGTGAACAGCCAGGCCTTCAAATTGGTGCCCGGCTGGAAGCTCTCATGCTTGTCCCATGCCTTGACCAGCGTTTCCTGGACGAGGTCGTCGGCCCGGTCGGCATTCTGTGTGAGCGACACGGCGAAAGCCCGCAGGCTCGGGATCGCGCCGAGCAGCTCGGTCTTGAAGCTCTGGGATACCGCCGCCATGCCTCAGTCCTTTTTCTGGGCAGGTTCGGTCTGTTCCAGCTGGCTGAGCAGCTGAGCGAAACGGTCCGGCACATGATCCGAGACCAGTTCGTCATAATACTGCTTGAGCTTGCGAGCGATTTCGGAGTTTGCACCAAGCGGATTACCATCCCCGTTCCGATGCCTGCTTGCTGCATCAGCCATCTGTTTTTTTGACATTTCCTTCATAATCGCCCTAATTTCCAGCACCCGAGCCGCTCTTCGATTTCAAACCACAACGCAAGCGGAACCCTCGTCTGGTTGCCCATCCCTGGATCCGAAACGCTTGCCTGCTAATTTAGTTCCGCGGCCGGGCGGAACTTTTTCCGGAAGCCGGCGTTTGATGCAGAGGGGCTTGCAACCAATGCGGCCTTGAACATGAAACGTCATCTGAGGGAGACGTCAATAATGAGTCTGTCCGCAACCATCGCTCCGCATCTCCCGTTCCTTCGCCGCTTCTCGCGCGCGGTGTCGGGATCGCAGGAGAGCGGTGACGCGCTGGTCGCCGCGATGCTGGAAGCCATTATCGCCGATACCAATATCTTCCCCGAAGCCTCGAGCGACCGTATTGCGCTGTACAAGGTTTTCGCCAGGCTGTTCACCTCCGTGGCCATCCGCGTGCCGCAGGAACAGGCGCAGACCGCCTGGGAGCAACGGGCCGCGGCCAATCTGAATGCGATCGCGCCCCTGCCGAGGCAGGCTTTCCTTCTGGTTGCCGTCGAGGGCTTCAGCGAGGACGAGGCGGCGGAGATCCTCGACGTCGACGAGGATGAATTCTCGGAGCTGCTTGCCCAGGCGAGCAACGAGATTTCCCGGCAAGTTGCGACCGACGTGCTGATCATCGAGGACGAGCCGCTGATCGCCATGGATATCGAGGAGATGGTCGAGAGCCTCGGCCACCGCGTCGTCGGCACGGCGCGCACGCATGCCGAGGCCGTGGCCTTGTTCGGCAGGACGCGGCCGAAAATGGTTCTGGCCGACATCCAGCTCGCCGATGGGAGCTCGGGCATCGAAGCTGTCAACGAGATTTTATCCTCGACGCCTGTGCCGGTGATCTTCATCACCGCCTTCCCTGAACGCCTGCTTACCGGCGAACGGCCCGAGCCGGCCTTCCTGGTCACCAAGCCGTTCAATCCCGACATGGTCAAGGCTTTGATCAGCCAGGCCCTGTTCTTCGACCGTCAGGCCAAGGCCGCCGCCTGATCCCTTCCGAAGCTGGATCTCGAGTGTCATGCGAGGGCTTCGCGCCATGCGTGACGCTTGGCTGTATGCGGTCTGAAAAGCTCGCTTTGGGGGATCGTCTTTTTCAGCAAATGGTGGAACAAACGGCATCTGGCCACGTTCTTTTCCCGACATAAGAAGGAGACGCATCATGCTGTACTGGGCGCTCGTATTTCTCGTAGTTGCGATCATCGCCGGCGCGCTTGGGTTCGGCGGCATCGCCGGCACTTCGGCAGGCATCGCGCAAATCCTGTTCTTCATCTTTCTCGCCTTCCTGGTGATTTCGCTCATCGCAGGCCTCTTCAGAAGAGCCTGACCGCAACACTGGAAGCCGCACCCCTCAAACGGTTTCCAGCCACCGCCGGACGGCGCCTCGAAAGAGCACCGTCCGGCGGACCGTTTTTGGAAAGCCCAATTTCAGGGTGACGACTCGTGCGGAACAAGTTGCGGATTGGGCCGTTCAAGGGCCGAGTGGGGGATTTCCGATGCCTTCCCAAGGTCCCACACAAGACAGGTTTGAAAAGCGCGAAGTGATCGCAATGCATCCCTCGGAAAGCGGGATGCAGGTGGGGCGGGCCTTGCTTCACGCCCTGCACAATGCAGGGATTTCGGTTCTCTACCAGGATCGGCAGATGGAAACGGTGTGGGCGCGCAACATGAACGCGCCCTGGGCCGCCGATACAGCCGACGGCAAGGACTTGCTCTCGCCGGCGCAGGCCGAACGCATAAGGGCCGCCAAACTCAAGGTTATCGAATCCGGCAACCCGGACCAGCTCGAGCTCAGCATTCCGGGGCACCAGGGGGTACGCTGGTTCCAGCTTTGGATCGATGCAGACCGCGGGGAGGCCGGCGATGTCCTCGGCGTCGTTACGACGATGGTGGAGACGACGGAGCAGAAACGCCGCGAGCAGACCCTGAAGACATTGCTGCGCGAAGTCAGCCATCGATCGAAAAATCTCCTCGCCATCATCCAGAGCGTCGCCACTCAGACCGGGCGGTATACGGAGACGCTCGGCGAGTTCCTGGCGCGGTTTCGCGGCCGGCTGCAATCGCTCGCGTCTTCGCAGGATCTCGTCACATCCTCCAACTGGCGAGGAGCAGCGCTGCACGAGCTCGTATCCGGCCAGGTCGGCCGCTACAGCAGCGATCTGGCTCAAAGCCTGCGGTTCGCGGGCGAAAATCCTTACCTCAACCCCAACGCTGCCCTGCATATCGGTCTCGCCATGCATGAGCTGGCCGTCAACTCCGTAAGCTACGGAGCACTGTCGCGGCCGGACGGCCATGTCGAGGTGCGCGCCAAGCTCGAGGCCGAAGATGGAACCTCGCCCAACCTCTTGCTGACCTGGACGGAGGCGGTCGGCGACGCGCAGCGCAATGAGAAGCGTTTCGGCAGCGTTGCGCTGGAACGCGTCGTGCCGATGTCGCTAAATGGCTCCGCGACGCTGGAAATCGGCAAAGACCGGATGGAATACCGTCTTACAGTCCCGCACGGGAATTTCGAGACGGATTGATAGCGCGGTCGATGGCGTAGGAACATTCCAGGCAAAGTGCGCGACGGTCAGGCGGCTTAGCCGTAGCCATCCGTCCGCAATTGCGTCAGACGGAGACGGGAGCGCTTTGGCGGCGGAGGCGCTTTAACCGGCTGTTCACCATAAAGTCCGATCCTGTGCTCCCGGCTGACGATGCGCCGGAAACCCACCCGCGCCCCGGCGCGACCTGGGGAGACTGAAATGATGGTTGCCGACATGAACAGGCTGGAGCAGGCCGCCCGCGTCTCGATGAGCGGCTTCCAGGATGCCGAGCTGCCGCGGGCGCCGCGGTCGTCGCACCTTTCGCTCCGCCTGGGCGCGATCGCGCTTCTGGCCGCCGTGGCCTTGACCGCGGCCTGGCAATTGTTCTGACCCCGCACGCGACTTTGACTGTCGGCCACTATGGATTCCGCGCTGGACGACTGCGATCAGATCGTCGGGAATGTGCGGCCCGACGGCACGCAATTCGCAACGCTGGAGGTGCCCGGCATGCTTGTCGCGTCGAACGGCAAGCGTTCCGAAAACACTACGTTAGGCAACAGTAAAATCGGGCAGGCAAAGCACCTTTTTTCATGCTAAATGGTTGCTGGCACTGCCGAAAGTGAGGACAAAAGTGAGGAGCAATTCTATGCGGAAGATGATGATTGCCATGGTTGCCGTGGTCGCTGTCAGCGGCTGCACAACGACCGAGCAGGACGTCGTCGGCGGCGGCCTGATCGGCGCCGGCGTGGGCGGCTTGGTCGGCGGCAGCAAGGGTGCGCTGATCGGCGCGGCCGTCGGCGCCGGGTCGGGCCTTCTGGTTCGCAATCTGCGCAACGGCTATTGCCAGTATCGCGATCATCGCGGCCGGATCTACACGGCTCGCTGCAACTAGTTCAGCACGGGAAAGACCGGGGGCCGGCAGCCGGCCTCCGGTTTGCTCTAAACTCAAATTCAAATCGCTGTCTTGCCTTACGCGCCCAGCGGGATCCTGATTTCCACCTTCAATCCGTCGGCGTGGTAGTCGCGCGCGATCGTGCCGCGCAATTCGCGCGTGACGTTGAGATCTATTAATTTGGTGCCGAAGCCGGTCTTGACTGGCGCTTCCAGTTCCTTCTGACCCGCCTCGCGCCAGTTCAGAACCAGCGTCCGCTCGCGACCGCGGCCGTTGACGCTCCAGTCGACCTTGAGGGCGCCCACCGAACTGCCGGCCTCGCCATATTTCAGCGCGTTGGTGGCAAGTTCGTGGAAGGTCAGCCCGAGCGCTTGGGTCGTCGTCTCGTCCAGCAGCACCTCCGGCCCTGACAACACGCCGTCGGGAAGGTCCTTGCCGAACACCTGCCCGAGCTCGATGCGCAGCAGGTCGCCAAGATCGGCCTTCTGCCAGCGCGAGCGGGTCAGCATGTCCTGCGATGCAGCCATGGCCTGCAGGCGCGCCGAGAACGAAGCCGAAAACTCCTTCACGTCGGTGGCTTGCGACGCCGTCTGTCGCGCGATCGCCAGCACGCGGGTGATCGAATTCTTGATGCGGTGCTTCATCTCCTGCAGGATCAGATCCTTTTCCAGAAGGCTCTTTTCGGTCGCCTCGTGCAGCGCCGATTTCGCCTCATAGGCGCGCTCCTGGTAGCGCGCCACCAGCGCGATGGCGCCGGCAAGCAAAAGGCCGAACAGTCCGAGCATCACCGGAATGGCGCGCGAGGACGGCGGTTCGAAGGCGCTTGTCGGCCTGAACAGCACGGTCCAGGGCCGGCCCGCGACAACGATATCGCGACGCGCCAGAAGCGTCGCCCCGATGCGTTCTGCCGGCGGCGCCTCCGAACGGAACAGAAGATTGCCGTCCTCGGGCTTGCCGTCATAGACCTCGACATTGACCGGCAGCAGCGGAGAACGGCTGAGCGCGACCTGGAACAGGTCCTGCGCGCGGAACGCGGCGTAAAGAAAGCCGGCCGTCGAGGAGCGGCTTGCATTGATGACGTCTGGCGCGGTCTCGACGTTCAGACGCACGAAAACCAGGAACCCGGTGAAGGTCTGCGCCACGCCGGCGCCCTGGCCGAGCTGGACCAAACCGCTCGCATGCTGCCGGTCGTCTGCCATCGCCTTTTCGATCGCCGCGCGCCGGACCGGCTCGGTGAACATATCGAAGCCGATGATCGACTGGTTGGAGGCAGCGAGCGGCTCGAACAGCACGATGGGCGTGCGCCATTGCTGCGTCGTGGCGGGATAGATCGGATGCGCCGACCCATGATCGTGCAGGATGTCGCGTTCCACCGCCGCCTCGTCGCCGGTCTTGGCGAGCCTCAGGAAGCCGATGCCGCGCAGCCCGGCGAAATTGTCGTCGATGTCGAGGGCGGTGAAGAAGGCGTTGAATTCGCCGCGCGAGATGTCGCCGTTGCGGGCATCGAACAGCGCCTGCGTCGAACGCAGCAGCGACAGATGCAGGTCGACGCGGCTCTCGATGCGGTTGAGCGCGTCGTCTGCCGTGCCCTCGAACTTGATCCGCGCCGCCTCCTGCGTCGCGAAATAGGCGAACCCTGCCATGGTCAGGCTGACCAGCGCGACGGCGACAAAGGCAAGGATCGGAAAGAGCTTCTTCAAATCAAGGATGCGGCCCGTGGACGGTCGACGATCTTTATGGGCAAGTCTCGGCGCCAACACAATGGCGCGGTCAAACCATCACCGCGCTTGGTACATCACGCAGCCGTTAATTAGTCGGCTACCAGTTCGACTTCATGCCGCGATTTTCAGCGCCCCCGGGCCCGGAATGGCGCCCGGCGGGCATTTGCCCAAAATGATCATGCCGAGCACCTCGTCTTGGGTAAGATCGGTGGTGCGCGCGGTGCCAACCACCTGGCCGTTCTTCATCACGCAGACGCGGTCGGCGAGCTCGAACACGTCGTGGATGTCGTGGCTGATCAGGAAGATGCCGATGCCGTCGGCCTTGAGCTGCTTGACCAGTTCGCCGACCTGCGCCGTCTCTTGCGGGCCGAGCGCCGCCGTCGGCTCGTCCATGATCAGGATACGGGCGTTGAACAGGATCGCGCGCGCGATCGCCACCGACTGCCGCTGTCCGCCCGACAGCTTGATAACCGGCTCCTTGAAGCGCTGGAAACGCGGATTGAGCCGGCCCATCACCTTGCGCGCCTCGGCTTCCATGGCGACGTCGTCGAGCGTGCCCCAACCCGTCATCAGCTCGCGGCCGAGGAAGAGATTGGCCGCGGCATCGACATTGTCGGCCAGCGCCAGCGTCTGATAGATCGTCTCGACGCCGTATTTCTTGGCGTCGCGCGGATTGGAGATCGAAGCCTCCTCGCCATTGATGAATATCTGCCCGCTGTCGCGCTTATAGGCGCCGGACAGGATCTTGATCAGCGTCGATTTGCCGGCGCCATTGTGACCGAGCAGCGCCATCACTTCGCCGGGGAAAAGATCGACGGATGCGTCGTCGACGGCGCGGATGCCGCCGAAGGCGATCGAAACGTTGCGCATGTCGACCAGCGGAACGCCGGCGGGAGCGGTCTTGTCAGCCATGATCCCTTTCCTCCCTATAGTCCTTGCTCAGACGCGCTTGCGATAGAGGGTGTCGAGCCACACCGCGACGACGAGCACGGCGCCCACGACGATGCTCTGCAGCGGTGAATCGACGCCGAGCAGCACCATGCCGGATTGCAGCGACTGCATCAGCAATGCGCCCAGCATGGCGCCGAGCACCGTTCCGGAACCGCCTGCGAGCGACGTGCCGCCGATGACCGCCGCGGCGATGACCAGCAGTTCATCCAGCGTCCCCAGCGCGTTTGTCGAGGAGTTCTGCCTGGCCGACGAGATCGCCGCCGCGATCGTCGCCAGCACGCCCATGATCATGAACACCTTCATGGTGATCCAGCGCGTGTTGATGCCGGCAAGATTGGCGGCTTCCGGATTGCCGCCGATGGCAAAGACGTAGCGGCCGAATCTAGTGCGCTTGGTGACGAAGGTCATGATCAGGCCGACGGCGACCGCCATCAGCACCGGAATGGCGATGCCGTGCGCGATGAACAGCCCGCCTTCGGGCACGGTGATGTTGTTGGCCGCGGCGTAGCGGTTCACGATGCCGACCGGCCACGGATAGGAGTTGGCGAGCCACACCGCGCCCAGGATGACCGCGCAGGTGACCGTGGCAAGCAGCGTCTCGGCCCAGACCGGACGCAGCGGGAAGCGGAAGCGCTTGCGCTGCACGCGGCCGTTGAAATGCATGAAGATAACCGCCAGGCAGGCGACGATGCCGACGGCCCAGCTCCATTTGGCGCCGATCGAGCCCGCCGGGCCGCCGCCCATCAACTGGAACGTGGCGTCGAGCGGCGCAACGGTCTGACCGCTGGTGACCCACCAGGCAGCGCCCCGCCATACCAGCAATCCGCCGAGCGTGACGATGAAGGCCGGCACTTCGAGATAGGCGATAACGAAGCCCTGGAAGGCGCCGATGATGAGGCCGAGCGCCAGGCCGATCAGCAACGCCAGAACCCAGATCCAGGGGTTTCCCAGTTCAAGCCCGACGAAGCGAACCAGGAAATGCGCCTGGGCAAAGCCCATGACCATGCCGATCAGCCCTTCGGCCGACCCGACCGACAGGTCGATGTTGCGCATGACGATGACGAGCACCATGCCGGAGGCCATGATCGCCACGGCCGAAGACTGAACCGACAGGTTCCAGAGATTGCGCGGCGTCAGGAACGTGCGGCTGTCGAAGTCGAGCGGGTTGACGCCAAGCCGCAGGCTGGAAATCACATGCAGCCCGATCCAGATGAGGAGCAGCGCGCCGATCATGCCCAGCATGCGGGTGTCGAGCTCGGTCGCCTTCAGGAACCGGGCAACAGTGCCGAGTTCCGACGCGCGCGCGGTGTCCGCCGGTTGGGTAGACGTCGTGTCGGTCATGATTTCCTCCCACGGGCTTGCCGTCTGGCGCGGATGCCGGAACTCAGCTGGAAGCTATCCGCCTGAGGCAGAACGGCAAAATCTTTTGAAAACGCCGCGGCTTTTTTGAAAACGCCGCGGCTTTAAGGCAATCCCAGGAAAGTGCGTAGCGGTTTTCCGTCCGGGATTGCGGCAACAAAAACCAGGAGCGGTTCATTGAACCGCTCCTGGCCGCGGCGCAGGTGTTTTTGATCGAACGTCGGCAAGGCTCAGTTGCAGACCTGGACGCTGCCGGCGGGCACGCCCGCGCAGACCTCGTCCTTCTTGATCCAGCCGGCGTCGATGACGACGTTGAGGTTGTCCTTGGTGATCGCGACCGGCGTCAGGAACAGCGACTTGACGGTGTTGCCGCCGGGCGTCGTGAAGTCCTTGGCGCCGGCGATGTCGCCCATCTTCTTGCCGTCGGCGAGCTGCGAGGCGATCTCGGCGGCGTTCTTGCCGAGCTCGCGCGCGTCTTTCCACACCGACACGGTCTGCGTGCCGAGCGCGATGCGGTTGAGCGCCGCGTGGTCGCCGTCCTGGCCCGAGACCGGCACGGTGCCGGCCAGCCCCTGCGCCGTCAGCGCCGCGACAACGCCGCCGGCGGTGCCGTCATTGGCAGCCACGACCGCGTCGACCTTGTTGTCGTTGGCGGTCAGGAACTGCTCCATGTTCTTCTGCGCGTTGGCAGGCAGCCAGCCGTCCGTGTAGGCCTCGCCGACATTCTTGATCTTGCCGCTGTCGATGGCGTCCTTCAGGACTTCCATGGAGCCCGCGAACAGGAAGTCGGCGTTCGGATCGGAGCCCGAGCCCTTGATGAAGACATAGTTGCCTTCCGGCTTGGCCTTGAACACCTCGCGGGCCTGCATGCGCCCGACTTCCTTGTTGTCGAAGGTCAGGTAGAACACGTCCTTGTTCTCAATCAGGCGGTCATAGCCGACGACCGGGATTCCTTCATCGAGCGCCTTCTGCACCGCCGGGCCGATTGCCGAGGCATCCTGCGCCAGGATGATCAGCGCGTTGGCGCCCTGCGAGATCAGGCTTTCGACGTCGGTCAGCTGCTTGCCCGGATTGGACTGCGCGTCGGCCGAAATATACTTGTCGCCGGCGGCCTCGATGGCGGCCTTCATCGCTGCTTCGTCGGTCTTCCAGCGCTCTTCCTGGAAATTCGACCACGACACGCCGATCACCTTGTCCTTCGCCTCGGCGACAGACGCCAGCGTCAGCGACATGGCAACGCCCGCCAGAATGGCGGCTGCAAATTTCTTCATGATATCCTCCCTGCGCCCGTGCGGCGCGACCCAGACTGGCCCGAAGGCCGGCACAGAGGCTTTTTTTCGAGCCTCAAAAAAATAGTGGTCCAGCACAACAGCGCTGTCAACCGAGATTCTGATGGGTTTTGACGGGCTCAGGCATTTTTTTCGGTATCCGCAATAAATAATGACATGGCCCCTGGCTTCTGCCACAATCCCTAGCGTGTCAGCGACAGGCCATGGCATTATCACAAGGCCGCGATGACCGGGGAGGACGTGCGAAACGATGTCGGTCGGAATCCGCCACGACGATTTGCGCCGGCGCAACCGCGCCATGGTGATTTCGGCGGTACGCCGCGCCGGTCAGCCATCACGGACCGAAATTGCCGCCACCACCGGGCTCAGCCACTCGACCATTTCGGCGATCTCCGCCGACCTGATCCAGGAGGGCATTCTCACCGAAAGCAAGGCCAGCGAGCCGACGGCGTTGAAGCGCGGCCGGCCGCAGATCGGCCTGGCGCTGAACCCTGAAGCCGCCGCGGTGCTGACCGTGGTGTTGTCGCTGAACTTCCTGTCGGTCGCCGTGATCGATTATGCCGGTCAGGTTGTTGCCGAGGAGCAGCAGCGCCTGGACACGCTTGTCATGCCCCGCGACGAGCTGATCGGCGAATGCGTGGCGATCGTGCGGCGCCGGCTGCAGGATCCCGACCTCGACGTTGGCAGCGTCGCCCGCATCGCCATGGGCATTCAGGGCATCACCGATTCTAATGCACGCGCCATGCTCTGGTCGCCGATAACGCCGCTGACCGACATTCCTTTCGCCGACATCCTAGAGAAGGAGTTCGGCATCTCCGCCACCATGGAGAACGACTGCAACATGATGGCGGTGGCGCTGCAATGGCGCGACCCGGAGCGCTATCGTGACGACTTCATCGCCATCCTGTTGTCGCACGGCATCGGCATGGGTCTCGTGCTCAAAGGTGCGCTGTTCACCGGCACGCATTCCTCCGGCGGCGAGTTCGGCCACATGATCCACCGCCCGGGCGGGGCGCTTTGCCGCTGCGGCCGCCGCGGCTGCGTCGAGGCATATGCCGGCAATTACGCGATCTGGCGCAGCGCCATGAAAATGAGCGAGGACGCCGAGCCGGTCGACGTCGGCGACGCCGACATGCGGGCCCTTGCCGCGAAGGCGCGCGAGAGGGACGGCCCCGAACGGAAGGCTTACCGCCGGGCCGGCGAAGCGCTTGGTTTCAGTCTCGGCAGCCTGTTCGCCCTCATCGACCCGGCGCCCGTCGCAATGGTCGGCGTCAGCGCGGCCGCCTTCGACCTGATCGAGCCGGCGCTGCGCGAGGCGATCGCCCAGACGGCCGGCGGCCAGCACTCCGAATCGATCTCCTTCGACACCGAGCCGAACGAGTTGCCGCTGATCCGCGAAGGCTGCGCCATGCGCGCGCTGACCTTCGTCGACCAGGAGATTTTCGCGCCGGGAGGCCAGGCAAGAGCGGGGACGGGAAAGAACGTGGCCTGAGGCAGCCTTGAAGAGGTCCGGGGACAGCAGCAGACGCTTGAAATTAGCGAAGGGAAGGCCCCGCAGCTTCGTCATTCCAGGGCGGAGCAGGAGCGAAGCTCCGTCGCGGAGACCCTGGAATCCATGCCGCTACCTCACGCGTCGAGCGCAGCGGCACAGAATTCTGGACTGTCGCAACGCATCGACATCACGGAATGGATCCTCGGGTCTGCGCTGCGTCGCTGCGCTCCTTGCTCCGCCCGTGGATGACGAAGCACAAGCGTCTCGACTAATCGCCAATGCACGCGATCCGATGCTGGAGACAGAATCCGTCAGCGGCTCGGCGCCTTACTCCTAATCTTCCCTGATCGCGTAACCAGCCCCACGGATGGTGCGGATGACATCCGGCATGCGGCCGTTGTTGACCGCCTTGCGCAGGCGGCCGACATGGACGTCGACGGTGCGTTCGTCGATATAGATCGTCTCGCCCCACACATTGTCGAGCAGCTGGCTGCGCGAGAACACCCGGCCGGGATGACGCATCATGAATTCCAGCAGCCGGAACTCGGTCGGGCCGAGCCTGATCTCGCTCTTCTTGCGGTAGACACGGTGCGACTCGCGGTCGAGCACGATGTCGCCGACCTTGAGCACGCTGGACAGCACCTCCGGCTTGGCGCGGCGCAGCAGTGCCTTGACGCGCGCCATGAACTCCGGCGTCGAGAACGGCTTGACCAGATAGTCGTCGGCGCCGGTCGAAAGGCCGCGCACGCGGTCGCTTTCCTCGCCCCGCGCCGTCAGCATGATGATCGGCAGCCGCTCGGTCTCGGGCCGCATCCTGAGGCGCCGGCAGAGCTCGATGCCGGAAACCGCCGGCACCATCCAGTCGAGCACGAGCAGGTCGGGAACGTTTTCCTGAAGGCGGATTTCGGCCTCGTCGCCGCGGGTCACCACTTCGACCTGGTAACCCTCGGATTCGAGATTGTAGCGGAGCAGCACCCCAAGCGGCTCCTCGTCCTCCACCACCATGATGCGTGGCGCGATCATTGGCAGATACCCTTCGTCAGGCCGCCGGCGCCGACATTGTCGTCTCGTCCTGCTTGGGACGATTCGCGGGCAATTGCGTGCCGGTCAGCACATAATAGGCGTTCTCGGCAATGTTGGTCACATGGTCGCCGATGCGCTCGAGATTCTTGGCGCAGAACAGAAGATGCGTGCAGGCGGTGATGTTGCGCGGGTCTTCCATCATGTAGGTCAGGAGCTCCCGGAAGACGGATGTGTATTTGACGTCGATGCGCTCGTCGTCGTTGCGAAGCTTGGCCAGCGCCGTGGCGTCGCCCACCGTATATTCCTGGATCACGGCCTGGACCTGGATCAGCACCAGCTGCGCCATGGAATCGATCGAATGCGTGAGGTCGCGCGGCGCGGCGCTGACGCCGACCGAGCCGACGCGCTTGGCGATGTTCTTGGCGAGGTCGCCGATGCGCTCGAGGTCGCCCGCCATGCGGATCGAGCCGACCACGTTGCGCAGGTCGTCGGCCATCGGCTGGCGCTTGGCGATCAGCGTGATGGCACGGTCGTCGAGCTCGCGCTGGCGCGCGTCCATGATGGCATCGTCGGAAACGACGCGCTGCGCCATGGCATTGTCGGTCTCGAGCAGGGCCTTGGTCGAAGCGCCGACCATGGAGGCTGCGAGATCGCCCATGTCGTTGATGAGCCGGCTGATCTGCCTCAGATCCTCGTCGAAGGAAGCGACGGTATGTTCGGCCATGATGATGTCCTCGTATGAGCTCAGCCGAAGCGGCCGGTGATGTAGTCCTGCGTGCGCTTTTCGCGGGGCGAGGTGAAGATCTTCTCGGTCCGGTCGAACTCCACCAGCTCGCCCAGATACATGAACGCGGTCTGCCGCGACACGCGCGCCGCCTGCTGCATGTTGTGGGTGACGATGACGATCGTGTAGTCGGCCTGCAGCTCGTCGATCAGTTCCTCGATCTTGGCGGTCGACAGCGGATCGAGCGCCGAGGCCGGCTCGTCGAGCAGGATGACCTCGGGCTTCACCGCAACGGTACGGGCGATGCACAGGCGCTGCTGCTGGCCGCCCGAGAGGCTGAGGCCGCTGGCGTTGAGCTTGTCCTTGACCTCGTTCCAGAGTGCTGCGCGCTTCAGCGCCTGCTCGACGCGGCTGTCCATCTCGGCCTTGCTGATCTTCTCATAGAGCCTGACGCCGAAAGCGATGTTCTCGTAGATCGACATCGGGAACGGCGTCGGCTTCTGGAACACCATGCCGATCTTGGTGCGCAGCAGGTTGAGGTCCTGCGAGCGGTCGAGGATGTTCTTGCCGTCGAGCAGCACCTGGCCCTCGGCGCTCTGTTTCGGATAGAGCTCGTAGATGCGGTTGAGCACGCGCAGCAGCGTCGACTTCCCGCAGCCCGACGGGCCGATGAAGGCGGTCACGCTGCGCTCGGGCAGGGACAGGTTGATGTCCTTCAGCGCCTTCGACTGGCCATAGTAGAAATTGAGGTTCTTGACCTCGATCTTGGCCTTCTCGACGGTCGTATCGGCTGCGTTCAGGTCGGTGGACAACATCGGTTTCATCTGTCCTCTCTGCGTCCGGTTAGGCTGCGGGCGATGATGCTCAGCCCGAGAACCGTCAGGGTGATTATGAGTGCGCCCGTCCAGGCCAGTTGCTGCCATTCCTCGTAGGGGCTGAGAGCGAACTGGAAGATGGTTACCGGCAGGCTGGCCATCGGCGCATTGAGATTGCTCGACCAGAACTGGTTGTTGAGCGCGGTGAAGAGAAGCGGCGCCGTCTCGCCGGAGATGCGGGCGATCGCCAAAAGGATGCCGGTGACGATGCCGGAGAGCGCCGCGCGATAGGCAACCGAGCGGATCACTACCCAGCGCGGTGCTCCGATGGCGGTGCCTGCTTCGCGCAGCGCGTTGGGCACAAGGTTCAGCATGTCCTCGGTGGTGCGCACCACGACGGGGATCACCAGGATCGACAGCGCGACCGCGCCGGCAATCGCCGAGAAGTGCCCCATCGGCCGCACCATCAGCTCGTAGACGAACAGGCCGATGATGATGGAAGGCGCCGACAAGAGGATGTCGTTGATGAAGCGCACCACCGTCGTAAGCTTCGAGAAGCGTCCGTATTCGGCCATGTAGGTGCCGGCCAGCACGCCGATCGGCGTGCCGACGACGATACCGATGATCGTCATGACGATGCTGCCGTAGATGGCATTGAGCAGGCCGCCGGCATCGCCGGGCGGCGGCGTCATTTCCGTGAACACGGAGAGCGACACCCCGGAGAGCCCCTTGTAGAGCAGGGCGCCGAGAATCAGCGCCAGCCAGGCCAGCCCGATGCCCGCCGCGACGACGCACAGCGTCATCATCACGGCATTCTTGCGCTTGCGGCTTTGGTGAAGCGATGCGGCAGTCGACATCGGTCAGGCTCCCGTGCGGCTATCGATGCGCAGCAGCATGTAGCGTGCGAGCGCGAGGATGATGAAGGTGATGATGAACAGGATCAGGCCGAGCGACACCAGCGAGGATGTATAGAGGTTGCCGTCGGCTTCGGTGAATTCGTTGGCGATGGTCGCCGAGATCGTCGTGCCCGGCGCAAACAGCGAGGCGCTGATGCGGTGCGCGTTGCCGATGACGAAGGTGACGGCCATCGTCTCGCCGAGCGCGCGGCCGAGGCCGAGCATGACGCCGCCCATGATGCCGATGCGGGTATAGGGGATGGTCACGCGCCGGGTCACTTCCCAGGTCGTGCAGCCGATGCCGTAGGCCGATTCCTTCAGCACCGCCGGCACCGTGTCGAACACGTCCTTGGTGATCGAGGTGATGAAAGGCAGCACCATGATGGCGAGGATCAGCGACGAGGTCAGCAGGCCGATGCCGTAGGGCGGACCGGCAAACAGGCTGTCGAGGCCGGGGATGCCTTTGAACAGCCAGATGATGAAGGGCTGGACCGTCGTCTGCAGGAACGGCGCGAAGACGAACAGGCCCCAGATGCCGTAGATGATCGAGGGAATGCCGGCGAGCAGCTCGACGGCGATGCCAATCGGACGCCTGAGCGGGCGCGGACAAAGCTCGGTCAGGAAGACGGCGATGCCGATGCCGATCGGCACGGCGATAAGAATGGCGATGGCCGAGGTGACGATGGTGCCGTAGATGGGCGCGAGCGCGCCGAAATTCTCGGTGACCGGGTTCCAGGATTCGGTGGTCAGGAAGGAGAAGCCGAACTTCGACAGGGCCTCCCACGATCCGGCGACCAGCGAGATCGCGACCCCGCCGAGCAGAACGAGCACGAGGATGGCGGAAAGGCGCGTCGCCGTCCGGAAAACCATGTCGGTGACGGCGAAGCGGCGCACCGTCGCTTCTCTGGTCCGCAGGGCGGACGATGTCGCGGCTTCGGAAACGGCTGTCATTTAGCCCCTCGCATTTCGAAAGAGACAGGAGGGCGCCGTAGACGCCCTCCTTATTTTGCGGGAATTACATGCCGGAGTAGAGCGGCTTGCCGTTCGCGTCGACGATGTCCTTGCTCCACATTTCCTCGACGCTCTTCACGACCGCGTCGGGCATCGGAACATAGTCCAGGCCGGCGGCCAGCTCATCGCCCTTGGCATAGGACCAGGCGAAGAATTTGAGCGCTTCGGTCGTCGCCGCGGCGTCGTCGGGCTTCTTGTAGACGAGGATCCAGGTGGCGGAGGTCATCGGCCAGGATTCGGCGCCGGCCTGGTTGGCCAGGATGACGCCGTAGCCCGGCTGCGAGCTCCAGTCGGCATTGGCCGCAGCGGCCGAGAACGCGGCGGCGGTCGGCTCGACCTTCTTGCCGTCCTTGTTGATCAGGTCGGTGTAGGTCAGCTTGTTCTGCTTGGCATAGGCGTATTCGACATAGCCGATCGCGCCGCCGGTCTGCGACACGTTGTTGGCGACGCCTTCATTGCCCTTGGCGCCGATGCCCACCGGCCATTCAAGCGCGGTGTTGACGCCGACCTTCGATTTCCAGTCGGCGCTGACGTCGGCCAGGTAGTAGCTGAAGTTGAAGGTGGTGCCCGAGCCGTCCGAACGGTGGACGACGGCAATCGCCTGGTCGGGCAGCTTGATCTTGGGGTTGAGCTTCTTGATCGCCGCGTCGTTCCAGTTGGTGATCTTGCCGGCGAAGATGTCGGCGAGCGTCGGACCGTCGAGCACCAGCTCGCCCGGCTTGATGCCTTCGAGGTTGACGACCGGCACGATGCCGCCCATCACCATCGGGAACTGCGCGAGGCCGGTGGAGGTGAGATCCTCGCCCTTCAGCGGCGCGTCGGAAGCGCCGAAGGTGACGGTCTTGGCCTTGATCTGCTTGATGCCGCCGCCGGAGCCGATCGACTGGTAGTTGAGACCGATGCCGGTCTCCTTCTTGTAGGCGTCGGCCCACTTCGCGTAGATCGGATAGGGGAAGGTGGCGCCAGCGCCGGAAATGTCGGCTGCCATCGCGGCGGCCATGCTAAGGGTTGATGCCGCAGCCATTGCAATTGCAACGGCCGCAGAGCGGATGAAATGTCTCATGTGGCCTGCTCCTGTTCGGAAGATGGTCTTTCGGCACCCGTTGTATCGGCGCCCGGTCAGCGCAATAGCCCTCGATTATTACAGTCGCATGACAGTTTCGTGTCAGCCCGGTAACGTCTGGACGAGGATGCTCGGAAGGGTTCCGCAGCGGCCTCGAAGGGCCGGACGGAGTTTGCCGCGGAAATCAGCAACTTGTCTGACTTTTGAAACAAAATTTATCCCGGCGGCCGGATGACGGCCGCCGGGAAATAAAATCCGGACGAGAGTGCGTTGCCTGTAAGCCAGAGCGGATCATGGCCTGGCCATCGCCGAAAACAGGGTCCGTTGGGGTAGAGTCGACGCTGTTTCTTGTCGGCGGTCGCTGCTCCCGCCCGTAACCGAAGAGCGGAATCAATGTCATGATTGTCCGAGCTTGGCGCTTGCTTTGGTATGGTGCGATCGCACCATACGCATGCGTCAGCCCCTTGCCGCCGTCCTGCCCGCCAAATTCGTTTTAACCGGCGTTGCGCCGGGTCTCGACGTCCGAACCCAGCCAGCGCTCGAGCTTTTCGAGCAGCGCCCGCGGACTGATCGGCTTCGGCAGGTAATCGTCCATGCCGGCTTCCAGGCAGCGTTCGCGATCGCCCTTCAGTGCATGCGCGGTGACGCCGACGATCGGCACATGCGTGCCCATGTCCTCCTCGAGCCGGCGGATCGCGCCCGTCGCCTCCAGCCCGTTCATTTCCGGCATCGATACATCCATCAGGATCATGCGCGGATTGAGCCTGCCGAAGGCGTCGAGCGCCTTGCGGCCGTTGCCGACGATCTCGAAGCGGTAACCGGTCTCGCCAAGAATCTGGGTGAACACCATCTGGTTCACCTCATTGTCCTCGGCGACGAGGATGTCGAGCTCGCGCTCGGCATCGGCGGGGCGCGGACGCGCCCGCGCCGGGGGCGGTTGCAGCATGGCGCGCTCCGATGCCGCCGTCTGCGCCGGAGCGGCTCGCGGGGGGCTGGCGGTGCCAATGGCGGGTTGCGCCGCCGCGCTGCTGTGGCGGTGGCGCTGGATGGTCGAGACCAGCGTTTCCAGGAGAATGGAGGAGCGCGCCGGCTTGATCAGCTGCGCATCGATGCCGAGGTCGCGATAGGCCGTGCCGGCAAGCGACTGGTCGACCGAGGTCAGCATGATGATGGGCGTATGCGCCAGGCCCGCCGTATTGCGCACGATGCGCGCCATCTCGGCGCCGGTCATGCCCGGCATCTGATAATCAAGCACGACGCAGTCGACCGGCACGCCGTAGGCGGCGGCGGCAATCAGCACCTTCAACCCCTCGGCGCCGCTTTCGGCCGCGCAGGAATCGAACGTCCACGACGCCATCTGCTCGCTGAGGATCGAGCGGTTGACGGCATTGTCGTCGACGATGAGCACGCGCGCGCCGGTGACGTCGACCGGCATGATGCGCTGCCCGCCCTGCTCGGCCTTGGGCAGCGTGATCGTGAACCAGAAGGTCGAACCCTTGCCTTCGGCGCTGTCGACACCGATCTCGCCGGCCATCATCTCGACCAGACGTGAGGTGATGGCAAGGCCAAGCCCGGTGCCCTCATGCCGCCTGGTCGAGGAGGTGTCGACCTGGCTGAATTTTTCGAAAACCTGCTTCAGCTTGTCTTCCGGAATGCCGATGCCGGTATCGGTCACGGAAATGGTGAGCCTCGTTCCCGCCGGAACCCGCTCACCCGTCACGTCGACCAGGACATGACCCTTGTCGGTGAATTTCACCGCGTTGCCGAGCAGGTTGGTGACGATCTGCCTGACACGGCCGACATCGCCGACGAACTGGCCGTCGAGGCCCGGCTGAATGCGAACGATGAGCTCGAGGTCCTTCTCCTTGGCGCGCGTCGAGACCAGCGTCGCCACATCCTCGATCGCCTCGGCGAGATTGAAGGGCGCCGGGTCGAGCACCAGCTGGCCGGCATCGATCTTCGAGAAGTCGAGGATGTCGTTGATGATGGTGAGCAGCGCATTGCCGGATTTGACGATGATATCGGTGAACGTCTTCTGTTTCGGATCGAGGTCCGACTTTGCCAGCAGCTCTGCCATACCAAGAACCCCATTCATCGGCGTGCGGATCTCGTGGCTCATATTGGCGAGGAATTCCGACTTGGCCCGGTCGGCGAGCACGGCGCGCCGGCGTGCCTCGCTGAGCTCCGCCTCGCGCTGCTTGAGCTCGGTGATGTCCGTGGTGGAGCCGATGAGATAGAGCGAGCCGTCCGAGGCGATCATCGCGCCCTTGCGCGCGAATTGATGCCTGACGCTGCCGTCCGGCATCGTCACCGTCTCTTCGATCTCCTGCGTCTCGCCGGTGCGAAGCACAGCAAGGTCGCCGGCGACGAAGGCTTCGCCGTCCGCGCCGAAAATCTCGACGTCGGTCTTGCCGATCGCTTCTTCCCTGCTGAAGCCGGTGAGATCACACCAGCCCTTGTTGACGTAGAATTGCCTGAGGTCCGAGCGCTTGGCGTAGATCGACACCGGCACATTGTCGATGAGGCTGCGGAACACCTCGTTCTCGCTCATGCTCTGCCGCAGCGCCTGCTCGCGCGCCTTGACGTCGGTGATGTCGGTGCTGGAGCCGACCAGATGCACCGACCCGTCGATCGCCACCAGCCGACTCTTGCGCGTCATCAGCTGGCGCACCGTGCCGTCGCGGTGGGTGACGGCTTCCTCGATCTCGCGTCCCGCGCCGGTCGCCACAACTTCGTTGTCGTCATTGCTGAAACCGTCCGCCTCTTCGGCCGCGAAAAGCTCGCGATCAGTCTTGCCGAGCACCTCGTCCTTGGGCAGTCCGGTCAGCGCGCACCAGGCCTTGTTGACGAATTCTATGGTGAGATCGTCGGCCTTGATGAAGGCTGCCACGGGCAATTCGTCCATCACATGCCGGTAAAGGTCGATCTGGCGCATGGAATCGCGCAACGCCTTCTCGCGCGCCTTGATGTCGGTGATATCGACACGCACGCCGATGAATGTGCCGTCGTCGGTACGCATGTCATAGACCTGGTACCAGCGCCCGTCGGCGTTGAGGCGTTCGTAGGCCGAGCTCGGCAAACGGTACCGCTTGAGCATGGCGTCAAGCCAACGCTCGGTGTCGACGCCATACAGGCTGTCGATTCCGGGGTCGCCGCTCGAGCGGAAGTAGCCGACGGAGTGGCCAAGCGCCAACGCCTCGCGGAACGTGCGGCCAGGCTGCCAGGCCGGCTTCAGCGCCGGCAGCGTATCCTGCAGCTTGCGGTTGGCGAAGACGAAGCGGTCGTCGCGATCGTAGATGATGACCCCCGCCGGCAGCGACTCCAGCACGGTGACGAGGTTCTTGCGCGCGTCCTCCGTCTCGGTCTCGCGCTGTTTCATGTCGGTGATGTCGACATAGGAGATCAGCCGCTTGCCGCCTGGAAGAGGCGCCAGCGAGGCTATCAGCGTGCGGCCGTCCTTGCGCGGCAACTGCCTGGACCCTGCGCTTCCAGCCCGGATTTCGGCCTCCCGTTCGGCCACATGTCTTTGCCAGGCCTGTTCCTCGGCGCCGAACGGATCGGCATCACGACTAGCTTCCATGAGGTCGCGAAAGCGACTGCCGGCCGGAGCGCGCCGCGGATCGATCTGCCAGAAGTCGTAAAATGCCCGGTTGACCACCTCCGCCCGCAATTCGGCATCGAGAACGATGACGCCGATCGGCATCGAATCGACCATCAGCCTGAGATTGGCAAGCGCCTCCGAGGTCCCGGCCATATCGTGGACGTCGCCGAGAAAGGCCTCGTTGCCGCGTCTGTCCGCCTTGTTGTCCGCCTCGACAGTCCCGTCCGTATCCGCCATTCCTACCCCCAAGGCCGAACTGTGCCGGTCCGTCGGGGGAATGTGCCCGACAAGCATTAACGATCCGCTAACCATAATGATTGCAACCGCCTGCCCCGGTGCCGTTGAGCCAGCTTCCGGCCCTGGCGCCGGCTGCGGTAATCCGCCCGTTGGCGATCATGGCAACAACGCATTATAAGGTGCCTGAGGTGTTGCTAATGTTTGGTCGAATCGCGGCTTTCATCCTGTGCCCGGCGCTGCTTGCGGCGGGCGGCTGCGCGCGCAGCGACGACGGCACGGTGATCGTCCCGAGCCGGATGGACGTCAGACGTGTCTGGGACAAGGCGCCGCCGGGAACGACCGCGTCGCGGCAGATCGCGTCGGACGTGTTTCCTTTGCCGCCGCCGGGCGCGCCGCAAGGCCCGTCGGTCCGGCGCTATTCCGGGTCTCCGGCAAGGCCTTCATATAACCAGAATCTGGCTGATCAGTCTTCGGACGAGCAGACCGCTCTTACCTGCAGGAATGTCGGCGAAACCGGCAAGCGCTACCGCGTCATCTGCGAGTAGCTTTGCCTTGATCCGCCGGTCGATGCCGGCTGGATCCACTGCCCGTGAAGAAAGACAGCCCGACAGATTCAGCCCGGCCGCGACCGCGGCGCGATCACGGATCGCTGATGAAACCTTTGCCCGGTGACGGACGTTGTTGGCGTTGATGTGACGCGCGCTGCGCAGAGGGAGACTGAAGATGTCCATTCACTTCACCGTCTCTGGCCTGACCAGAAACCTGATCCATTCGCTTGGGCTGGATCATGAGCATGCGCCGAGAGCCCTTACCCCCGAACAAAGCCTTCTGCTGGATTGCTACCTTGCCGGGCAGATTCCGGACTCCGCCTGGAACGATTATGTCTTCGAGATGCCGGAGTTAGAAAAGCACGCCCAGATCAGGCGCGCACGCGGTTTGACCTGAAAGCAATTCCAGGAAAGTGCGACACGGTTAGAACGTGTATCCCGAAAGTGGGAACCAATTTCGGGATAAAGACATGCGTAAGATCAAAAAACCAAAGCGCATGGGGCGAATCTGAAAGATCGCGACGCGCTTCAGCGCTCGCCTTAGCGTTCCGCCTGGAATTGCGTCAAAAACAAATGGTCAGGCCTCCGCCTACTTCTTCGGCGAGTTGAACTGCAGCGTGAAGACGTTTCCGGCGATGCCTTGCGCCAGCGAGGGCGAAAGGCTGAGCGGTAGACAATCGTTCAGGGCCTTGGTCGCAGCGTCGATATACGCCTTACGCGCCTTGTCGTCGCCGCTGACATGGATAGCGGTTGTTTTCGGCGGTCCGATCAGCGTGCCGTCGCGTTTGAAGCTGAAGCTGAGCGTCACCGAGGAATTGTCGGAATTGGCCGGCGGCGTCCAGCAGGCGAGCAGGGCGGCGCCAACCTCGTTCATACCGTTGAGCGGCGCGGCTTCGGCCGTGATGGCGGCGCTCGCCAGGAGCGCGCTCGCGACCGCGGAAAGTTTCACCATTCTTTTCATCGCAGTCCTCATCGCTTTTTGCCCGGCTCGCACCTGTCAACCCTAGGTAATGGTAGGATCAATCACGCCGATGACAATAGGATTTCAACCGGTCTGGCACCGGATAAGTCGTATGTCGCGATTGCCGATGGGAGGCGATACAACCGCCGGAAAAGCAAAAGGCCGGCGCTGGGCCGACCTTTCCCTTCGCCTCCGCTTCGCGCCAGTACATCCGTGGTCGCGGCGAGGACTGTGACCAGTAGACAGGCGTTGGGTAAATGAAACCTTAACCTGAGCCGGCTGTTAGGCCCTGGCCTGCGATTTCACATGCGCGATGTAGCCGCGCACGTCGCCTGCCGGCTCCGCATAGGCCTTGCCGAGCTTCTTCTCCATGGCCGCCATGTATTCCTTCGCCCAGCTGGGCAGCGCGTAGTCGATGACCGCCAGGAATTCGAGCGTTGCCGCCAGCCTTATATCGGCGATCGACGGGTTGTTGCCGCCGATGAATGGTTTGCCGTTGCGAAAGAAGGAGTGAAACACCTCGAGCGGCTCGGCGATCGCAGCCATCGCCGCCTTCTGCGCTTCCGATTTCTTGTCGGGATGGGCGTCGCTGTGGCCGACCTCGCCGGCATATTGCGGAAAGCCGAGCGCCGGATACGTCGCGCGCGCGACATAGGGATAAAGCGTGCCGACAAGGTAGAACATGGCGCTATCGATCATCGCCCGCTTGGCCGGCGCCTTCGGATAGAACTTGTCCAGCCCGTGCTTGTTGGCGAGATACTGCATGATAGCGCAGCTTTCCCACAGCACGCCGCGCGGCAGGCCCTTGTCCTCGATCATCGGCGTCAGATGCGCCGGATTGCGCGCCAGGAATTCGGGCGAACGCGTAAGGCCCCAGGCATCGGTCTCCGCCGGATCGAGCCCGGCCGCGCGCGCGAACACCCGCACCGTCATGTTGTTGACGCTCGGCCTCAGCATGCTGAGTTTTATGCCCGGCTTCTTAGCTGGCTTCGGCACTTTCGAGGTCGCGGCCGTTTTGGCCGCCGCCTTCGCCGATGCCTTGGCGCCCGATTTCGCGGCGGCTTTTACCGCGGCTTTCGGCGCGGCCTTGGCAGCGGGTTTCTTCGCGCTCTTTGTTGCGGCTTTTGCCATTTCATGTCCCTCCCTTGCTTGCTCAGTACGGATTCTTCGGCACCCTGTTTTCCGACAGGGTTTCGCGTGACCGCTCGACCAGCGCCTGGATGGCGTCGGCAAGGTGCAATTCGGCGATATTGTAGTCGCCGCGCGCCACGCGGATCTTGTGCGCCTCCATCAGCACGTCGGCATGGGTGAAGCCGGCCGGCGGGTCGAAGCGGTAGGACGCGAGCTCGATCAACAGCCCGAGCGGATCTTCGAAATAGATCGAATCCATGAAGCCGCGATCCTTGACGCCGCTGTGCTTGATGCCGCGCTCGTCGAGCCGCGCGACTGCCTGCAGGAAGGTGACCCGCGATACCGAGAACGCGATGTGATGGACGCAGCCTATATCGGTCGGTGTCCGCCGCTTGACCGGGACCCGGGTTTCGTCGGTGAAGACGGTGATCAGCCGCCCGTCGCCCGGATCGAAGTAGAGGTGGCTTTCGCTCGCCTTGTCGAGATTGGGCTGCTCGAAGATGAAAGGCATGCCGAGCACGCCCTCCCAGAAGTCGATCGAGGTCTGGCGCCCGGCGCCGACCAGCGTGATGTGATGAACGCCTTGCGACTGCAGCTTCCGCATTGGACTCCTCCCGCCCGCACTTGCGGCAGGCTTTGTGCAGAGAATGCTAAAGCAACTGCAAGCGCTGCGCCAGAACGGACGAACGCGCGAACGCCAGATTGGACCCAGCAGGGATTGGTCTTTCGGTCTACAGGAGAGTTGCTTGGTACGCCCAAGGGGAATCGAACCCCTGTTCCCGCCGTGAGAGGGCGGTGTCCTGACCGCTAGACGATGGGCGCGCTCAAGAACCGGCTACATAGGCTGGCGGCTGGGAAAAAGCAACTGGGGTTTCCGGCACTTTGCGTGCTTTGCCCAAAGCTGCTGGTCAGCGCTGCCGTTTCGGCTCGATCAGGTCCCAGAGATTGCCGTAGAGATCGGCGAAAACGGCCACCGTGCCATAGGCTTCGTGGCGCGGCGCTTCGCGGAACTCGACGCCCTTGGCGAGCATCGCCTGGTGATCGCGGGAAAAATCGTCGGTTTCGAGAAACAGGAAGACGCGGCCGCCGGTCTGGTTGCCGATGCGGCTTGCCTGCTCTTCGCCGGATGCTTCCGCCAGGAGCAGCCTCGCCCCCTTGCCCTTCGCCGGCGCGACGGTGACCCAGCGCTTGCCGCCGCCGAGATCGACATCCTGGCTCAGCACGAAACCGAGCCGCTCGACATACCAGGCGATCGCCTCGTCGTAATTGCCGACGACGAGCGCGACGGTCGCAATGCTGCGCTGCTCGGCAAAGCCGCTCATTTGTTGCGAACCGCGAATTGGCCGATGATGCGGCGCTCGGAGATGTCGTAGACGAAGATCGAACGGCCGCCATCGGCAAGCTCGGCGTCGATCGACAGGCGGTTGCCGGAGAGCGACTGGCTGATCACCTTGGCGCCGACGGGCAACACGATGTCGCCCGAGAGCGGCGCACCGGCCGGAGCCTGAACATCGCCGGCGGGCGCCGATCCGGCCACCGGCGCGTTGCGGGCTTTGTAGACAAGCGCCCCGATCACCACCATAAGGGCGAGGAACAGAAGGCCGAGATTGACGATCATGAAGCGGACGAGCTTGCGGCGCACATTCTCGGCCGCGGGGTCGAGCGGCTTTTCCTCATCTTCTTCGGCGATCGGCCGGGCCATGGCTAAACAATCCGCAACGGGTTTCGATGAGCGCTCATAACGAAGAGAGTTCGACATTGATAGGGGAGGAACCGACGGACGATGAGTTGGCCGCAGGCGAAGCCACCGTGCTGGAAGCCGGCGCCGATGCCGCCGGCCAGCGCCTCGACCAGTGGCTTGCCGCCAAGCTCGGTCCGGAGCTCTCGCGCAGCCGCGTGCAGGCGCTAATCAAGCAAGGCGCGGTCTCCATCGCCGGCAGGAAGGTGCTGGAAGCCAAGCGCAAGCTGACGGTCGGTGAGACGATCGAGATCCTGGTGCCCGCTCCGGAGCTGGCAGAGCCGCAGGGCGAGGACATTCCCCTCGACATTCTTTACGAGGACGACGAGCTGATCGTCATCAACAAGCCGGCGGGACTGGTCGTCCACCCCGGCGCCGGCAACTGGACCGGCACGCTGGTCAACGCGCTGATCCATCACTGCGGCGACAGCCTGTCCGGCATTGGCGGCGTCAGGCGTCCTGGCATCGTCCATCGCCTCGACAAGGAAACCAGCGGCGTTATGGTCGTGGCCAAGACCGATCGCGCCCACAAGGCGCTGTCGGAAGCCTTTGCCGATCATGGCCGCACCGGCGACCTCGAGCGCGCCTATCTGGCGCTGGTCTGGGGCATCCCGCAACGGCCGACCGGCACCATCGAGGCTGCCTTGGGTCGCGCCGCCGACCGCGTCCGCCGCGCGGTGGTGTCGGAAAGTCGCGACGACGCCCGCCATGCCGTCACCCATTTCAGCATTGTCGAACGTTTCGGCGAAGGACAGCAGGCTTTCGCCACGGCAAGCCTGGTCGAATGCCGGCTGGAGACCGGCCGGACCCACCAGATCCGCGTCCACATGGCCCATATCGGGCACCCCGTGATCGGCGATCCGGATTACGGGCAGGCTTTCCGCACCAAGGCCAACCGGCTGCCCGGACCCTTGAAGGCCAAGGTCAAAGCCTTTCCCCGGCAGGCCCTGCACGCGTGGCTCCTTGAATTCCGGCATCCGACCACCCATCTAACGATGAGGTTCGAAGCGCCGATACCGGGAGACATGGAGGAACTCGTCGGCGACTTCCGAAAACTCTGAACCGACCCGCCACGAACAAGCTGCAAACCAGCCATCAAAAAACCTGACCGGCGTTGTTCACTTTAGCGTGACAGACTGTTTAGCGTTGAACAAATGCCTGTCTTTTCTGGTTTTGTTCCTATATACACAGGTTGTCGCGGATGAGCCTTTGGCATCCGTGACGAACGCCCGCCGCGTTTCGGGGGCATCCACTCCAAAGAGAGAGGGGCGCTATCATGGCCCAATCATTACCCAGTATCGTTTCCGGTGAAGGCGGTCTCGCCCGTTACCTGGAAGAAATCCGCCGCTTTCCGATGCTTCAGCCGCAGGAAGAGTACATGCTCGCAAAGCGTTATGCCGAGCATCAGGACACCACGGCTGCGCACAAGCTCGTCACCAGCCATTTGCGGCTCGTCGCCAAGATCGCCATGGGCTATCGCGGCTACGGCCTGCCGATCGGCGAGGTGATCTCGGAAGGCAATGTCGGCCTCATGCAGGCCGTGAAGAAATTCGAACCGGAGCGTGGTTTCCGGCTCGCCACCTATGCCATGTGGTGGATCAAGGCCTCGATCCAGGAATACATCCTGCGCTCGTGGAGCCTGGTCAAGATGGGCACCACCGCCAATCAGAAGCGTCTGTTCTTCAACCTGCGCAAGGTGAAGGGCAAGATCCAGGCGCTCGACGATGGCGACTTGAAGCCCGAGCAGATCGCCGAGATCGCCACTCGCCTCAACGTTTCCGAGGCCGAAGTGGTGTCGATGAACCGCCGCCTTTCGGGCGACGCTTCGCTCAACGCTCCGATCCGGGCGAGCGAAGGCGAGTCCGGCGAATGGCAGGACTGGCTGGTCGACGATCACGAGAGCCAGGAAGAAATGCTCATCGAGCAGGACGAGCTGGAAAACCGGCGCACCATGCTGTCGGGCGCCCTGTCGGTGCTCAACGACCGCGAGCGGCGCATCTTCGAGGCGCGTCGCCTGGCCGAAGAGCCGCTGACGCTGGAAGAACTCTCGGCCGAGTTCGACATCAGCCGCGAGCGCGTGCGCCAGATCGAGGTGCGTGCCTTCGAGAAGGTGCAGGACGCGGTCAAGGCCGCCGCCAAGCGCCAGACCCAGGCGCTGCGGACCATCGAGGCGCAGCCGGCGGCGTAAAGCTACCCGCGCACCGAGCAACAACAAAACGGCGACGCCAGATTCTGGCGCCGCCGTTTTTTTAGCGAAAGCGGTCGCGCGCCCCTTTTTCCCCGTCACTATACGGGGACCGGTAGGACAATGAGGGGCAGCGCCGACGCTGCGAGGTTATCGTTCAGGGCAACAATCGCTTCAAAGGGCCGGCGCGCTGATCCTCGACCGCGGCGCCGCCCCTCATCCGCCCTTCGGGCACCTTCTCCCCGTGAACGGGGAGAAGGAAAGGCTCAGGCCGTCGGCTGCTTGGTCTTCCTGAGGTACGGCAGCACCGTCTCATACGCGCCGAAACGCTTGATCGCGTCCTCGTTGGAGACGGCGGCGGTGATGATGACGTCGTCGCCCTGCTTCCAGTTGGCCGGCGTCGCCACCTGGTGCTTGGCCGTCAGCTGGATGGAATCGATGACGCGCAGGATCTCGTCGAAGTTGCGGCCCGTGGTCATCGGATAGGTCAGCGCCAGCTTGATCTTCTTGTCCGGGCCGATGACATAGACCGAGCGCACGGTGGCGTTGTCGGCCGGCGTGCGGCCCTCGGAGGTCTCGCCGGCGCCTGCCGGCAACATTTCATAAAGCTTGGCGACCTTGAGATCCTTATCGCCGATCAGCGGATAGTTCACCGTCTGGCCGGTGGCGGTCTTGATGTCGGCCTGCCACTTCTCGTGACTCGATACCGGATCGACCGAGATGCCGATGATCTTGACGTTGCGCTTTTTGAACTCGCCTTCGAGGCCGGCCATGGTGCCGAGCTCGGTGGTGCAGACCGGCGTGAAATTCTTCGGATGGCTGAACAGCACCGCCCAGCCGTCGCCGATCCAGTCGTGGAATTTGATGGTGCCCTGCGTGGTTTCGGCCGTGAAATCCGGCGCGACATCGTTGATACGAAGACTCATGACCTATCCCTACCCTTTTGTGAAACGATGGCCGGCGCGGCCGGCAAGCATTCTAAGCTACCACCATCGCGGCATCGGTCAAACGCCAGGAGCCGTAACCTAGCCCGCTGCAGCCAAATATTTTTTTGGCGAGCACGGCGACGTTCGGCAGGATTTTTCCGCTTTTGCGAGAGGGTGGGCCGCTCAGGCTTTCCTTATCGCGAGCGTCGCCGTGAGGTCTTCCATGCGCTGCGCGAGCGCGCCGAGCGCGGTCGTGAGCACGCTGTCGCTCTTGTCGGCCTTGGTCAGCGCCTCGTCGCGCGTCTTGCGCAAGGTCAGCACTTCGCTCTCCATGCCTTTGACACGCTTGGTGAGCTCCGAGAGCTCGTCCATCACCATGATGCCGGCCATGACGGTGAGCCGCTGATCGCCGATCTCGCCGAAGGAATCCTTCAGGTGCGAGACATAGCGGTCGAAGCGCTCGGCAAGGTCGATCAGATGCTCTTCCTGGCCTTCGTCGCAGGCCATGCGATACTGTTTGCCGTCGATGGAAACCGTGACCTGTGCCATTGCCTTACCTGTCCAGGACCGCGCGGATGGTTTCCATGGCGGTCACCAGCCGCCGCGACACTTCCTTGTTGGCGTCCTCCAGCCGTTCGGCGCGCGCTTCCGAATTGTCGAGCTCCTGCGCCAGGCGCGAGCGGTCGGCGTTCATGCGCTGCACCTCGGCCTCGGCTTCCGAATAATCGCGCTCATGCTCGAGCTTCGCCGCCACGGCGTTTTCCAGCCCTTCCATGGCCTTGCCCAGCCTGGCGATGACTTCCTTGAGGGTCGTTTCCCCGGTCATGGCCTCGTCCTATGCCCTGCCCATCACCGAATCGCACGTGTTCAGAACGCGTTACCTAGGAAAGATTAGGCGCCGGGTGAAGGGCACGTCAACAAAGCTCTCGCGACTGTCCCCCGCTATCGCTAATGTAGGCGCCGGGTGCCATCACAAGCCCGGCAAAATCCATCCCGATTTGTTGACTAAAAGACCGCGCCTGCTATGTGTCGCGGCATCCTTTTCCAAGGGTTCTCCCCAGGCTCCAACTCACTTCCGGAGGAAGCATGACCTCGCGTGAACAACATGATCGGATGGCCAACGCGATCCGTTTCCTTTCCATGGACGCCGTCGAGAAGGCGAACTCCGGTCACCCAGGCCTGCCCATGGGCTGCGCCGACATCGCCACGGTGCTGTTCAGCCGTTTCCTGAAATTCGACGCCAAGGCACCGCACTGGGCCGACCGCGACCGCTTCATTCTGTCGGCCGGCCACGGCTCGATGCTGCTCTACTCGCTGCTGTACCTCACCGGCTATGAGGACATGACGATCGAACAGATCAAGAATTTCCGCCAGCTCGGCTCCAAGACCGCCGGCCATCCCGAATACGGCCATGCCGCCGGCATCGAGACCACCACCGGCCCGCTCGGCCAGGGCCTCGCCAATTCGGTCGGCTTCGCGCTCGGCGAGCGCATCATGAACGCCGCCTTCGGCAACGACCTCGTCAACCATTATACCTATGTGCTGGCCGGGGACGGCTGCCTGATGGAAGGCGTCTCCCAGGAAGCCATCGCGCTGGCCGGGCATCTGAAGCTCAACAAGCTGATCGTCTTCTGGGACAACAACAACATCTCGATCGACGGTCCGGTCTCGCTCGCCGACAACACCGACCAGGTCGCCCGCTTCCAGGCCAGCGGTTGGAACGCCAGCCACATCGACGGCACCGATCCGGAAGCGATCGCCTATGCCATAGAGGCGGCGCGCCATTCCGACAAGCCGACGATGATCGCCTGCAAGACCACCATCGGCTTCGGCGCCCCGACCAAGGCCGGCACCAACAAGGCGCATGGCTCGCCGCTGGGCGCCGAGGAAATCGCCGGCGCGCGCAAATTCTTCAACTGGGACTCGCCGCCCTTCGAGATTCCGGCCGACATCCTCGACGCATGGCGCGCCGTCGGCACGGGTGGCGCCAAGGCCCGCGCCGATTGGGAAGGCCGCCTGGCGAAGGCCGAGCCGAAGCTAAAGGCCGAGTTCGAGCGCCGCCTCGCCGGCAAGCTGCCCTCCAACTTCGACGCCGTCATCGCCGACTACAAGAAGAAGCTGTCGGCCGACAAGCCGAAGGTCGCCACCCGCAAGTCGTCGGAGATGGCGCTGGAAGTCATCAACGGCGCGGTGCCGGAAACGATCGGCGGCTCGGCCGACCTCACCGGCTCCAACAATACCAAGACCAGCCAGACCAAGAACATCACCCCCGACGACTACGGCCAGCGCTATGTCCACTACGGCATTCGCGAGCACGGCATGGCGGCGGCGATCAACGGCCTGACCTTGCATGGCGGCCTGATCGCCTATGGCGGCACCTTCCTGTGCTTCTCCGACTACGCCCGCCCGTCGATGCGCCTTGCCTCGCTGATGGGCATCCGCTCGATCTTCGTCATGACGCATGATTCTATCGGTCTCGGCGAGGACGGCCCGACCCACCAGCCGGTCGAGCATCTGGCCGCACTTCGCGCCATTCCCAACCACAATGTCTTCCGCCCGGCCGACGCGGTCGAAACCGCCGAATGCTGGCAGATTGCGCTGGAATCCGAAAAGACGCCCTCGACGCTGGCGCTGACCCGCCAGAACCTGCCGACCGTGCGCACGGAGCACTCGGCGACGAACCTCTCCAGCCGGGGCGCCTATGAGCTGGCCGCCGCCGGCGGCGAGGCCGTGGTGACGATCTTCGCCACCGGCTCCGAGGTCGAGATCGCGCTTGGCGCGCGCGACCTGCTGGAAAAGCACGGCCATCCGACCCGCGTCGTCTCTGTGCCCTGCTTCGAGCTGTTCGACCAGCAGAGCGAGGATTACCGCAAGAAGACTATCGGCAACGCCAAGGTGAAGGTCGCGATCGAAGCCGGCATCCGCCAGGGCTGGGATCACCTGATCGGCACCGACGGCATTTTCGTCGGCATGCACGGTTTTGGCGCCTCCGGCTCGATCGAGCAGCTCTATCCGCATTTCGGCATCACCGCCGAAGCTGCCGCCAAGGCGGTCGAAGCCCGGCTACACGGCGAGTAGGAGAATTGCCTCGGGCCCGGCAGGCCGATTAACGGTTTTGCCGGACTGGACCAACCTAATCGATTTAAATGCGACCTTCTGCGGCTGGATTCTTGCGCTTTCCGCCGTTATGACACTGCGGACCCATCCGCCCCAAGGGAGAGAACAATGACCGTCAGAGTTGCCATCAACGGATTTGGCCGCATCGGCCGCAACATCCTGCGCGCCATCCATGAATCCGGCCGCAAGGACATCGACGTGGTCGCCGTCAACGACCTCGGCCCGGTCGAGACCAACGCGCACCTGTTGCGCTATGATAGCGTGCATGGCCGCTTCCCGCATGAAGTGACCGTGGACGGCGACCAGATCTCGGTCGGCAAGGAGAAGTTCAAGGTCACCGCGATCAAGGATCCGACCCAACTGCCCTGGAAGGAGCTCGGTGTCGACATCGCGCTCGAATGTACCGGCATCTTCACCGCCCGCGACAAGGCCGCCGCGCATCTCACCGCCGGCGCCAAGCGCGTGCTCGTCTCGGCCCCGGCCGAAGGCGCCGACCTCACCGTCGTATACGGCATCAACCACGACAAGCTGACCAAGGACCACATCGTCATCTCGAACGCGTCCTGCACCACCAACTGCCTGGCGCCGCTGGCGGCCGTGCTGCACGAGACCGTCGGCATCGAGAAGGGCATGATGACGACGATCCATTCCTACACTGGCGACCAGCCGACGCTGGACACCATGCACAAGGATCTTTACCGCGCCCGCGCCGCGGCGCTGTCGCAGATCCCGACCTCGACGGGCGCCGCCAAGGCGATCGGCCTTGTCCTGCCCGAGCTCAAGGGCAAGCTCGACGGCATTTCGATCCGCGTGCCGACCCCGAACGTCTCGGTTGTCGACTTCAAGTTCATCGCCAGGCGCTCGACCTCCGCGCAGGAGATCAACGAAGCGGTCATCGCCGCGTCCAATGGCAAGCTGAAGGGCGTTCTGTCGGTCACCCATCACCCGAACGTGTCGATCGACTTCAACCACGACCCGCATTCCTCGATCGTGGCACTCGACCAGACCAAGGTGATGGACGGCAACTTCGTCTCGGTGCTGTCCTGGTACGACAACGAATGGGGCTTCTCGAACCGCATGGGCGACACCGCCGTCGCCTTCGGCAAGACCATCGGCTGATCGCTCGTCAATTTACAGTTCAAAACGCCCGGCTTCGGCCGGGCGTTTTCGTTTAAGTCTCGGCGGATCAGCGCACCATGGTGACTAGCCGGAACACCAATCGCGTCGTCATTCCAGAATCCGCGGCTGAGCTTCGCTCCTGCTTCGCCCTGGAATGACGAAGTTTGGAAGCATTGCACCCAAAAAACATCCTGTTGCCTTGCACTGGTCATGTCTTCGCCCCACTCTCCCGTAAAGCCACAAGCAGAGGGATTTGGAGGGGCAACAGCGGATGGAGCATGCGATCTATCTCGTGACGCTGGTCGGCACGGCGCTCATTGTCGCCGCCGCGTTTTCGAGCCTGATCGCCTTCCGCTTCGGCGCTCCGTTGCTGCTGCTCTTCCTCTGCATCGGGCTTGCCACCGGCGTCGACGGCCTCGGCATCGAATTCGACAATGCGCGGCTGGCTTATTTTGCCGGCTCACTGGCTTTGGCCGTGATCCTGTTCGATTCCGGTTTCGGCACGCCGCTCAACGCGCTCAGGCAAGCAGCCGGGCCGGCGCTGTCGCTGGCCACGATCGGCGTTATCCTGACCACAGCCATCTTCAGCGCCGCCGCTTCCTATGTTCTCAAGCTCAGCTGGCTGGAATCCTCCCTGCTTGGCGCTGCCGTCGCCTCCACCGACGCGGCCGCCGTCTTCTTCCTGCTGCGCGCCGGCGAGATCCACCTGCGCGAGCGCGTGCGCGCGACGCTCGAAGTGGAATCCGGCACCAACGACCCGATCGCCATCTTCCTCACCATCACCCTGGTCGAGATCATCGCCGCGCATGCCAACCCGGAAGCCAATGTGCTGGCCACCAACCTTTTGCTCGACTTCCTCGCCAATATGGGGCTCGGCGCCATCATCGGCGTGCTCGGCGGCTTTGCCATCGTGCGTCTGGTCGAGCGGTTGAATCTCGATCACGGCCTGCTGCCCATCTTCGTGCTGACGCTGTCGCTGATGGTGTTCGCGGCAGCCGGCGCCGTCGGCGGCTCGGGTTTCCTCGCCGTCTATCTTGCCGGACTGATCGCCGGCAATTCCGACATACGCGCCGTCACCATCCTGAAGCGCTTCCAGGACGGCATGTCGTGGCTGGCGCAGATCATCATGTTCCTGATCCTCGGGCTGTTCGCCACGCCCTCACAGTTCCCTGAGATCCTCGTGCCGGCGATCCTGCTCGGCCTGTTCCTGATCTTCGTCGCCCGCCCGGTCGCGGTCTGGCTCTGCCTGGTCCCGTTCCGGCTGCCGCGTCCCGAGGTCGCCTTCGTCTCCTGGGTCGGCCTGCGCGGCGCGGTCTCGATCCTGCTCGCCATCACGCCGCTGCTCGGCGGGCTCGAGCACGGCCGGCTGATCTTCAACGCCGCCTTCATCATCGTGCTGGTGTCGCTGGTGGTGCAGGGCTGGACGGTCGGTCCGCTGGCGCGCCGCCTCGGCCTGATCGTGCCGGCCCGTCTTGGGCCGCTGGACAAGGTGGAGCTCGAATTGCCGGGCTCGGCACATCATGAGCTGCTCGCCTATCGCGTAGCAGCCGGCAGTCCGGTGGCGCGCGGCGAGCGCATCCCGCGCTGGGCGAGGCCCTCGCTGGTGCTGCGCGACGGCCGCTCGATGCGCTTCCAGGACATGGGCCGGCTGGCGGCCGGCGATCAGGTCTACATCTTCGTACCGGACCGCTACCCGCGCCTGCTCGACAAGCTCTTCGCCAGCCGCGCGGTGGTCGATCCGGAGGATGCCGACTTCTTCGGCGCCTTTGCCGTCGATCCGGCCCGCTCGGCCGCGGAGCTGGAAGCCGCCTATGCCCCCGGCCTGTCCGAGGCCGAGCAGAAGCTCACCGTTGCAGCGCTCGTTACCGAGCGGCTTGGCGGCCGTGCCGAATATGCCGACCGTGTGATGATCGGACCGATCGAACTGATCGTGCGCGATGTCGATGAGAAAGGCAGAATCACCGGCCTCGGCCTGTCCTTCGAGCCGACCGCGCCGGTCGCGCGCGTGCCGGTGTTCATGAGCGCCGGCGAGATCGGCGACCGCATCGCGGCGCTGATCCGCAGCTGGCGCAGGCCGGCGGAGAAGCAGGCAGCCGACGACGTGCCGGTCGACACCGTGGCGCCGGCAGCGGACGGGCAGAAGGCAACCGGCGAAGGCTGATGTCTCACGGCGACATCATTTTTGCGCGCGCGCCATTGACGCGGCCCTTGCATCGTCCTTCGCGCCGAGTAAGGTCGCCGCGTTTTCGCTAGAGCAATTTCACGAAAAGTGTGGGCGGTTTTCCGTCCGGATTGCGTCAAGGCACCAGGAAGGAACGACCATGGCCGGCTTTAAGACACTCGATGATATCGGCGCCGTCAGCGGCAAGCGCGTCCTGGTGCGCGTTGACCTCAACGTTCCCGTCGCCGACGGCAAGGTGACCGACGCCACTCGCATCGAGCGCATCGCGCCGACCATCGCCGAGCTCTCGAAAAAGGGCGCCAAGGTCATCCTGCTTGCGCATTTCGGCCGCCCCAAAGACGGCCCGTCGGACGAATTCTCGCTGGAGCCGATCGCCAGGGCCACGGCTGACGTTCTCGGCCGCCCGGTCGGTTTCGCCGCCGACTGCATCGGCGCCAAGGCCGCCGAAGCCGTCGCGGCGATGAAGGACGGCGACGTCCTGCTGCTCGAGAACACTCGCTTCCACAAGGCGGAGGAGAAGAACGAACCGGCCTTCACCGAACAGCTCGCCGCCAATGGCGACATCTATGTCAACGACGCCTTTTCGGCCGCGCACCGCGCGCATGCTTCGACCGAGGGTCTGGCGCATCATTTGCCGGCCTATGCCGGCCGCACCATGCAGGCCGAGCTCGACGCGCTGGAAAAGGGCCTCGGCGATCCGGTACGGCCGGTGGTGGCCATCGTCGGCGGCGCCAAGGTCTCGACCAAGATCGACCTGTTGATGAACCTGGTGAAGAAGGTCGATGCGCTGGTGATCGGCGGCGGCATGGCCAATACCTTCCTTGCCGCGCGCGGCACCGATGTCGGCAAATCGCTCTGCGAGCATGACCTCGCCGGCACCGCCAAGCAGATCATGATCGAGGCGGCGGAAGCCGGCTGCGCCATCATCCTGCCCGCCGACGGCGTGGTCGCTAAGGAATTCAAGGCGGGCGCCGCCAGCGAGACCGTCGCCATCTCGGACGTGCCGTCCGACGGCATGATCCTCGATGTCGGTGCAAAGACCGTGCAGAGCGTCAACGACTGGATTGACCGCGCCGCGACGCTGGTCTGGAACGGGCCGCTCGGCGCCTTCGAGATCGAGCCCTTCGACCGCGCCACGGTGGCCGCGGCAAAGCATGCCGCCGCACGCACCAAGGAAGGCAAGCTGGTCTCGGTAGCCGGCGGCGGCGACACGGTGGCCGCGCTCAACCATGCTGGCGTCGCCGACGACTTCACCTATGTCTCGACCGCCGGCGGCGCGTTCCTCGAATGGATGGAAGGCAAGCCGCTGCCCGGCGTCGAGGTGCTGAAGCGGTAAACAGTCCGAGACCAGGCAAAGCCCGCGCGGCTTTCAATCGATTCTAGCTTTCCGGCGTCATTCCTTTGGCGGTAGTGTTCTGCTAGCGCGGAATAAACGCAGCGTAGGAGAGCACCCATGAGCGAACGTCTCGAAGATATCGCCGCCGCGATGGTGAGCGGCGGCAAGGGCCTGTTGGCCGCCGATGAGAGCTCCGGCACCATCAAGAAGCGTTTTGACGTCATCGGCGTCGAATCCACGGCCGATAACCGGCGCGACTATCGCGAGATGATGTTCCGGTCCAAGGAGGCGATGTCAAAATACATCTCCGGCGTCATTCTCTACGATGAGACCATTCGCCAGAAGGCCGCCGACGGCACACCGCTGGTCGACATCATCAAGGCGTCCGGCGCCATTCCCGGCATCAAAGTCGATCTCGGCGCCAAGCCTCTCGCCGGCTTTCCCGGCGACACCATCACCGAGGGCCTGGATGGGCTGCGCGAGCGGCTCGCCGACTACTACAAGCTTGGCGCCCGTTTCGCCAAATGGCGCGCCGTGATCGACATCGACACCGGCAAAGGCGTACCCTCGGCCAATTCGATCGCCTCGAACACCCACGCGCTGGCCCGCTATGCCGCGCTCTGCCAGGAAGCCGGCATCGTGCCGATCGTCGAGCCGGAAGTGCTGATGGACGGGGCGCATTCGATCGACACCTGCTACGACGTCTCCAAGGCGACGCTGATCAAGCTCTATGACGAGCTCTACGCGGCGCGCGTCATTCTGGAAGGGTCGATCCTGAAGCCGAACATGGTCATCTCCGGCAAGAAGTCCGGCAAGACCGACAGCCCGGAGGAAATCGCCGAAAAGACGATAAAGCTGTTCCGCGAAGTGGTGCCGTCGGCAGTGCCCGGCATTGCCTTCCTCTCCGGCGGCCAGGAGGACGAGGAGGCGACCGCCAACCTCAATGCCATCAACGCCATCGGCCCGCACCCTTGGAAACTGACCTTCTCCTATGGCCGCGCGCTGCAGGCCGCGCCGCAGAAGGCGTGGAGTGGCAAGGCCTCGAATGTTGCCGCCGGCCAGGCTGCCTTCACTCACCGGGCCCATATGAACCATCTGGCGGCGCTCGGAAAATGGCAGCCGGCGCTGGAAAAGGCCGCCTGACGCCATCTCTGAGCAGTGCATAAAACCCGGGCCGGCAGCCCGGGTTTTTGCTTTTTGCGAGCCGCGTTCCCACTTGTCAGGCGCCGACCGCTATCGACCATGTCGGATCGCGCCGATGTCGAACGTCCTTGGCAGGAGAGGACAGGAGATGGTCATGCATCGCAATGCCGTGGTTTCGCGCGAAGACTGGTTCGAAGCGCATCGCAAGCATCTCGAGCGCGAGAAGGAGCTGACAAAATTCCGCGAGCTTATCGCCGCGGAGCGGCGGCAGTTGCCCTGGTTCAAACTGCGCAAGGATTATGTTTTCGAGAGCGAAGCGGGGCCGAAGCATCTTGCCGAACTGTTCGCCGGCAAGAGCCAGCTCATCGTCTATCATTTCATGATGGCCCCGGGTTCCGACCACCGCTGCGAGGGCTGCTCGTTCCTCGCCGACCATATCGACGGCGCCGACCAGCATCTGAAGCATCATGACGTCTCGCTGGTCGTCGTCTCGCGTGCGCCGCTGGCCGAAATCCTGCCTTACAAGCAGCGCATGGGCTGGAAGTTCGACTGGGTGTCGTCCTATGCGTCCGATTTCAACTTCGACCTGCAGGTCTCCTTCACCGACAGGCAGATCGCGGCGGGCGAAACCACCTACAATTTCGAGAAGCGCCCGTTGCGCTCGAAAGACCTGCCCGGCACCAGCATCTTCTATCGCAACGAGTGCGGCGACATCTTTCTCACCTTCATGTCGCGCGCCCGCGGCGGCGACGCGCTCATCGGCACCTATCATTATCTCGACATGACGCCGAAGGGCCGCGGCGAGACGGGTCCCTATCACAACCTGATGGACTGGGTGCGCCTGCATGACGAATATCGGGACAAAGACAAGGACCGGTCGGACTGCTGCGCGTGAACGGCAGGACGCACCACTCGCGAGCTGTCCTCCCCCGAACATGGACAGGCCTACGCCCAGTGCCCAAGCACCGCCGCCAGCGAGATAGCGGCCATCGCAAGCAGCGCCAGCTTCCAAAAATCGCCGCGCCGCTTCAGCCCCGGCCAGCCCAGCGGCTTGATGACCTGGATCAGCATGATGCCGCAGATGACAAGGGCGAGCAGTTTCGTCATGCCGCCTTTGATCAGCATCGATGGCGACTGTCAAAGCTGTTCTCGAGCGCACCCTCGGGGGGAGCATTCCTGACAGAAATAGGGCCTATTCGAACGCTGCGAGGCGGCACCGCACCGTCTTGCTCCGCACCCTGCCAACCTCCTGACAGACTGCTGTCAGGAGAGGTGTGAGATACTCTTCTCATCAAAAAGAGAGGAGTGAGGTCATGAACGGTTTTACAATTCTGCGTAGTGTGCAGCATTATGTCGGCAGAATCCGGACCGTGCGCAACGAGATTCGCACCCAGCGTTTCCTGAACACCTTGCCGGCGGACATCCGCAAGGACATCGGCTGGCCGGACCTTTACCAGGGCCGCGTGCGCGAAAACTGAAATTTTGCTGCCGCGACTTGGATTGTGGCGGCAGCGCGCCCAGATGTAATGGCGGCCAGCGATGTTGAGTTCAGGGAAAGAAGCCTTTGTTTGCCGGTAGCTTCGCCGCAGCCTCCTGACAGTATGTTGTCAGGAGGCATGCGGTAATTGGAGCAGCTTCGATCCTGACAAAAACGAACATGGTTCGACTATCCGGAGTAATCCGCAATGGTGAGAAGCTGGAACGACAAGCTGAACGCACCGGGCGTCAACCACATCAAGCCGTCGCCGCGACTGTCCTTCGGAACGAAATTCGTTGCCGCGCAGCGCAAGCGCGAAGGGCTGAAGCCATAAACCCGGGGGGAGAAATCGATGCGCCGCGCCGACAGGCTTTTCCAGATCGTGCAGCATTTGCGGGGCGGCCGGCTGGTCACCGCGCAGAAACTCGGCACGTGGCTCGAGGTTTCCGAGCGCACCATTTACCGCGACATAGCCGACCTGCAGTCGACCGGCGTGCCGATCGATGGCGAAGCGGGCGTCGGCTACATGATGCGGGAGGGATTCGACCTTCCCCCGCTGATGTTCACACGTGACGAAATCGTGGCGCTGGTTGCCGGCGCCCGCATGGTGCGCGCCTTCGGCGGCGCTACGATGGCGAGGGCCGCCGACGAGGCGCTGGTCAAGATCGGCGCCGTGCTGCCCGACACCGAAAAGGACCGCATCGCCCGCACCGAGATCCACACGCCGATGTGGGTAGTGAGCGACGCCGCGCGGGAAGCGATCGACCTGATCGAGCGCGCCATCGAGAAGCGCCAGGTGCTGACCATCGACTATTCCGACGAAGCCGGCCGCGGCACCGCGCGCGACATCAGGCCGTTGGGGCTGTGGTTCTGGGGCAAGGTCTGGACACTGGTCGCCTGGTGCGAGATGCGCGACGATTTCCGCGCCTTCCGCATCGATCGCATCGCCTCGGTCGTCATTGCCGGCCGCATCTTCAAGCCGGAGCGGGGCAAGCAGCTCGCCGATTTCTACCGCGCCGTCGAGCGCTCAGAGGATTACGGCATGGCCCCCGACCGCGCCGCGCGGACGTGACTTGCGCTTTTCTCCTTCTCCCCTTGTGGGAGAAGGTGGCCGCGAAGCGGCCGGATGAGGGGTGTTCCAGGGAACGCCGACGTCTCACTCCGCTGGAACACCCCTCATCCGTCTCGGCGCTATCGCGCCGATCCACCTTCTCCCACAAGGGGAGAAGGTAAGAGCGCTCATTCCTCGTCTTCGTCCTTGTTCTTCGACTTGAGCGCCGAAAGCTTGGCGAAGACGGCGTTGGCATCGAGCTCCTGGTCCTCATCCTTCGGCTTCTCCGGCGCCGGCACCAGCCGTTCGGTGAGCGCGGCGGGCAGCAGCGTATCGCCGACCGGCTGCGCCGGCTCGCGGCCGCGCGAGGCGCGGTTGACTTCGAGGTCCAAGTCGATCTGCGAGGTGAGGCCGAGCGTCACCGGATCCATCGGCTGCAGATTGGCCGAGTTCCAGTGCTTGCGTTCGCGGATCTGCTCGATCGTCGACTTGGTGGTGCCTACGAGACGAGCAATCTGCGCATCCTTGAGCTCGGGATGGTTGCGCACCAGCCACAAGATGGCGTTCGGCCGGTCCTGGCGCTTCGACAGCGGCGTGTAGCGCGGGCCTTTGCGCTTCGATTCCGGCACCCGCACCTTCGGCTCCGACAGCTTCAGCCGGTAGTTGATGTCCTTCTCGCCGCGCGCGATCTCGTCGCGCGTCAACTGGCCGGTGATGATCGGGTCCATGCCCTTGATGCCCTGGGCCGACTCGCCGTCGGCGATCGCCTTGACCTCGAGCGGATGCAGCCCGCAGAACTGCGCGATCTGCTCGAAGGAAAGCGCGGTGTTGTCGACCAGCCAGACGGCGGTCGCCTTGGGCATCAGCAGCGAATTGGCCATGTCAAAAATCCTTCTCGTTCGCCCGCGTTCCCGCGCGGGCGGTGGTTTTAGAGCCACCAAAATGGGAAATTCGCGGCCTGTATAAACGCTCCCTCCAATTTTCGCAATGTTTTTGGGAAGGGCCGATTCAAGGCCCTAAAAAGACAAAACCCGCTGGACGAGGTCCAGCGGGCTTGGAACCGGAAACAAAGCAAGCGTCTCGACGGCTCTGGCTTGCATGTCGCAGCCCGACCGCGAGGCCGGGCTGCGTCTGATTACACCGCCTGGCGGGCGATACGCTCGATGTCGGCCCGGTTGATGCCGAGGTCGCTCAGCTGGCGGGCATTGAGCTTGTTCAATTCGCGCACGGTCTCGTTGTACATGCGCCACTTACGGAAAGCACTGATCGGGTTCATGATGGTTCTCCAGTCGTTTGGTCAAATCGTTTGATGCCGCGTAAATAGGCACTCCTGCCCACAAATTGAACGGACGCTTTTGCATGGCCGCAATGCGTTTTGTGCAATGCAGCATTAAGGTTTCGTTCAGCTTGGAACCGGACACGCGCCGACGCCAGGATGGGTCGAGATTCAGGTCGGGCGGAGTCGAAAATGGTGGACTTCGAGAACCGGAGCGGAGCGTACTTTAGTACGTGAGCACCGGAAGCGCAGAAGCCCGGCATTGGCAGGCCGGCCTCACCTGAATAACGACCCATCCTACTCCACGTCGAGGACGATCTTGCCGATATGCTCGCCCTCTTCCATCCGCTCGTGCGCCCGCCAGGCTTCGGTCAGCGGAAAGATCATGTCCATCACAGGAGCCACCTTGCGCGTGCCGAGCAGTGGCCACACCTGGGCCTCGAGCGCGGCTGCGATCGCCGCCTTGAACTCGACGGTACGCGGGCGAAGCGTCGAGCCGGTATGGGTCAGCCGCTTCACCATGACCTTGGAGAAGTCGGCGCTGGCCACGGCCCCGGCCTGCACCGCGATCTGTACGATGCGCCCTTCGACGGCCGCGGCATCGTAATTGCGCCCGACATAATCGCCGCCGACCATGTCGAGGATGACGTCGGCGCCCTTGCCATCAGTCGCATCCTTCACGGCGGCGACGAAATCCTCCTCGCGATAGTTGACTGCCCGGTCGGCGCCGAGCTTCAGGCAGGCGTCGCATTTCTCCTTGCTGCCGGCGGTGGTGATCACAGTGGCGCCGAAGGCCGAGGCGAGCTGGATGGCGGTGGTGCCAATGCCGGACGAACCGCCATGGACAAGCAGCGTCTCGCCTTTCTTGAGGCCGCCGCGCTCGAATACATTGTGCCAGACGGTGAAGTAGTTTTCCGGAACCGCGGCGGCTTCCGAATGCGTGAAACCCGCCGGCAGCGGCAGCACGCTGCCGGTATGAACCTTGACATATTCGGCATAGCCGCCGCCCGGCGTCAGCGCGCAGACCCGGTCGCCGATGCGCCAGCGCGATATCTCGTCGCCGAGCGCCGCGATTTCGCCCGACGCTTCGAGGCCCGGCAAGTCGGATGCACCGGGCGGCGGCGGATAGGCGCCCTTGCGCTGCTGGACGTCCGGCCGGTTGACGCCGGCCGCGTGCACCCGGATCAGCACTTCGCCGGGGCCGGGCACCGGCACGTCGCGCGTTTCCGGCTTGAGCACCTTTGGCCCACCCGGTTGCGAGATCGCGATGGCCGTCATCTTCGCCGGAATCTTCTGTCCGTTTGCCATGATATCGTGTCCTCCCTGTATCCCGGTCTATCGCCGCCCGTTTGCATCGGCGCCCCCGCCTGGAGCAGTTCGGCGCTTGAAGAAGCGCCAACTTGCTCCAACTCTTTGTTCCTACGCTATTCCGGGCGGAAAACCGCTACGCATTTTTCCCGGAATTGCTCTATGTATGCCGATTGCCAAATCAGGCAAATGGCCGAGTAAGAGAGGAGCGACGGATGGCGATCTTCGACGACGAACCCAGGAAAAAGCAGCGCCCGCACGAGATCGGCCAGGACCTGTCTTTGTTGTCCGTCGACGAATTGTCCGAGCGCATCGCATTGCTGCGCGATGAGATCGCCAGGCTGGAAGCCGAGCGCACCGCCAAGGGCGCCACCAAATCCGCCGCCGAGTCGCTGTTCCGCCGCGGATAAATTGTTCGGCGTGCTCTCTCGCCGCCGAAAAGCCCGAATACATCTGTCTTCAGGCCCTGCGTCTCGAACCCGGATCAAGCGATGTTTGCAACCTACAGACCGATCCTCTCGCTGCTGCGCGGCACCGCGTTCCTGCTCGCCGCATCCGGCCTGCACGGGCTGCTCCTGCCGCTGCGCGGCCAGGTGGAAGGCTTTTCGACCGCATCGCTCGGCCTGATGGGCACGGCCTGGGCCGGCGGCTTCGTCGCCGGCTGCTTCTTCGCGCCGCGTCTCGTGCGCCGCGCCGGCCATGTCAGGGCTTTCGGCGCCTTCGCCGCGTCGGGCGCGATCATCGCGCTGCTCACCGGCCTCATCATCGACGAATATTTCTGGATCCTTTTGCGCGCCTTCACCGGCTTCACCATGGCCGGGGCCTTCATGGTGATCGAGAGCTGGCTGAACGAGAAGGCCACCAACGAGAACCGCGGCACCGTCTTCGGCCTCTATATGATGGTCACCTATGCCTCGATCATGGGCGGCCAGATGATCGTCGCCGGCGGCGATGTTCGGTCGGCCTCGCTGTTCATGATCACCGGCATCCTGTTTTGCCTGTCGCTCATTCCGACGGCCGTGTCGACGCAGTCGCATCCCAAGCCCCTGCAGGACGTCAAGCTCGACGTCAAAGGCCTTTACGCCAACTCGCCGGTGTCGGCGGTGGCCTGCCTCCTGATCGGCATCGCCAACGGTGCCTGGGGCACGCTGGGCGCCGTCTATGGCGCGCGCGTCGGCATATCGACCGCCGAGATCGCGCTGATGATGAGCCTGGTGGTCATTTCCGGTGCCGCCATGCAGCTACCGGCCGGGCGGCTGTCGGATACAACCGACCGGCGCTTCGTGCTGGCCGGCGCAGCCTTCGGCGCAGCCCTGGTCGCGATGCTGATCTTCCTGATCGCGCCGCGTTCGGGCGTTTTCATCATCGTGATGACCGCCGCCTACGGCGCCTTCGCTTATACACTCTATTCGATCGCCGTCGCTCATGCCAACGACCACGCCCGCTCCGAGGACTTCGTCAAGGTTTCGGGCGGTCTGCTCTTGCTCTACGGCTTTGGCACGATGATCGGCCCGCTTTTGGCCGCGGCCTTGATGGGCTCGGTGCGTCCGGAGGGGCTTTTCCTGGCAACCGCGCTCGCGCATCTCAGCCTCGCCGGCTACACGCTGCTGCGCATCCGCGCCCGCGCGCCGGTGCCGATCGAAGACCGCGATGCCTTCAAGACGCAGCCCGCGGACCGCGCCGTCACGCCCGAGGCCACGCGGCTCGATCCGCGCAGAAAGGTTGAAACCGATAGTTGAGATTCGCGAGACTTTGCCTCACAAATAAAGGCATGATGTTTTCTGACGCCTTTATGGCGATAGCCGATCCCAACCGGCGCTATCTCTTGGAAGAACTCCGGCGCGGCCCAAAGACGGTGAACGAATTGGCCGCCGGACTGCCCGTCTCACGCCCGGCGGTTTCCCAGCATCTGAAGGTCCTGCTCGACGCCGGCCTGGTCAACGCCAAGCCCGAAGGCACGAGGCGCGTCTATACCGTCAGCAGCGCCGGCTTCCTCAGGCTCAATATCTGGCTCGACCAATTCTGGGAAACGGCGCCTGGGGAATAGTCTTTGGCGTTTGATGCATGTCGCTCAGAAGCGTGCAGCGGTTCTGAGACAACGACAGGCGTCAAGACCCAAAGCGCGATGCGCTTTGGCCGGAGTCCTCAGCTCCCAGTGCCGTCCCGAGCGCGTCGAGCAATTCGCCGGTGCCGTGCTCGCGGGTGGCCGGTGAGTCGATGCCGTCGAAAAAGGCGCCCTGTTCCGTCAGGATGAGCCGCGTTCCCTTGCCTTCGGCGATGAGCTCGATCGTCGCAAGCGACACGGAGACTCGGGTTTCGCCGAACAGAAGCTCATAGCTGTAGACGATGCGCCGGTTGGGCACGATATCGTGATAGATCGCGTTGTAGAAATGCATCTGTCCGTCGCTGGGACAGCCGGCATTCACTTCCTTGCCGCCGACCCGAAAATCCATCTCATGCCGGCTGGGCATGGGGTTGTCGGGGTCAAAGAACCAGCGCTTCTTCGCCGTCGGATCGCTCAGCGCGAAATAGACCTTCTCCGGCGCCGCCGGATAGACGCGCTCGATGACGAAGGTGGAATGGACGACGGATCGTTCGCTCATGACGGGACCCTTCAGGTTTCATCTTTCGTTTCAGCGAGGAAATCGCCGAGGCGGTCGAGCCGACGCTCCCAGGCAAGCCGTCGCTCGTTGATCCAGTGCTCGGCGGCCCGAAGCGCCTGCGGCTCGATCCGGCAGGTCCGCACCCGGCCAAGCTTTTCGGTCCGCACCAGGCCGCTTGCCTCAAGCACGTTGAGATGCTGGACGACGGCCGACAACGACATCGCTAACGGTTCAGCAAGCTGGCTGACCGAAGCCGGCCCGCGCGACAGACGGTCCACCATCTGCCGCCGCGCCGGGTCGGCGAGCGCCTGGAACATCAGGTCGAGCTGGGCGGGATCGTGGAGCACTCGCTCTAGCCGTTATTGTACGGAAAGAGCTTGAAGTAAGGTCCCGCTTCCTCGATCACCCGGGCGAAGGACGGGCGCGCGAGCAGCCGGTCGTGGTAGCGTTTCAAGGCCGGGAATTTTTCGCCGAAGGGCTCGACCTTGTTGGCGTAGAACAGCGCCGGCGAGGCGGCGCAGTCGGCCATGGTGAAGCTTTCGCCTACGGCCCAGGTCCTTGCCGCCATCTCCTCGTCGACAATGGCGTAGGAGTTGCGCAGCTGCGCGCGGGCCTCCTCGACCCCGAACGGATCGGTTTTGTCCGTCGGCCGCAGCCTGTCGCCGACGATCTTCTGCATCGGATGCTGCACGTAGAAATCGTAGAAGCGGTCTGCCTGGCGAACCTGCAGGGCGAGATCGATATCGGCGGGAATGAGCTCGACCGGCCCGGGGTAATGCGCGGCGAGATATTCGACGACGATGGTCGATTCCAGCATCGTGCGGTCCCGCGCATCGTCACGCAGCGCCGGCATCTTGCCGGTCGGCGACACTTTCAGGAATGCGGCGCGGGAAGCCTCGTCGCCGAGGTCGACAATGACCGGCTCGAATGGCGTGTCGTTCTCGTAAAGCGCGATTAGCGGCTTCCAGCAGAACGAGGCCAGCGGGTGGAAATGCAGCGTCAGGGACATTCCGGCTCTCTTTCGCATTCGGATAATCGATACTGAAGTAACTACTTCACTATTGTCGCGGACGGCTCGAGTCAAGCCGGCGTCTTGCCGGCGCTAGCGGTGTGCGGCGATGGCTTCGACGATCTGTGGCCAGTCGTTGCGATGCAGTTCGTGGCCACCGCCTTCGACCTTGACCAGCCTCGCGCCAGGAACGGCTTCGGCCAAAGCTTGGCCATGCTCGATCGGGAAGAGCGGATCGGCGGTGCCGTGGATGACGAGCAACGGCACGCGAAGATCCCGCACCGTCCGCTGCGAGCCGCCGCCTTTGAGCAGGAAATGGTTGGTCGCGCTGGCCAGACCGCCGGAGCGGTCGTAATCCTCCTCGATCATCTTGCGCGTCCGCCCCTCATCGAACGGATGGCGAGTGCTGGCAATCGCACAGGCGTCCTTGACCATCAAGTCGATCACCTGCTCCCGCTTTGACCAGTCGATATTGCCGCCTTCGGCCGAGTGCTGCTTGTAGGCTTCGGTCGTTCCGGGCAGGCCGGATGTATCGACGCCGAGCGGCGAACAGGAGATCACGGTGAGCGCGCTGACGCGTTCGGGATATTTCAGCGCCACGCTTTGCGCGAGCATGCCGCCCATCGACATGCCGGCGACATGCGCTCTGGTGACGCCATGGTCGTCGAGCACGCGCATGGCGTCGTCCACCATGTCCTCGAACGTGTAGGACGGCGCGCCCGGCGGAAATTTGGTCGATAGGCCCGTGTCGCGGTTGTCGTAGCGGATGACGAAGCGGCCGCGCTCGGCAAGTTGCCGGCAGAAGGCTTCCGGCCACCACAGCATCGAAGCCATGGCGCCCATGATCAAAAGGATCGGCGGATTTTTCGGACTGCCGAAGCTTTCCGAAATGATGTCGGGAAGCTGCGCCGCGTTGGTCATCTGCTCCTCCTATCCGATTGCAATTTGCAATCAGTTGCACGATAATCAAACCGATATCATAATGCAACTGGTTTTTCTGGAGAGTGCCATGAGCATCGACCGTCGGTCCGGCTGCCCGATCAATCTGTCGCTCGAAGTCTTTGGCGACCGCTGGAGCCTGATCATCCTGCGCGACATGATCTTTGGCGGCCGGCGCCATTTTCGCGAGTTGCTCAACGGCTCGCTGGAAGGCATCGCCTCCAACATCCTGGCCGACCGGCTGAAACGGCTGATGGAGCTTGGCCTGCTGACCAAGGCCGACGACCCCAGCCACAAGCAGAAGGCGATCTACAGCCTGACCGAGATGGCGATCACGCTGGTGCCGATCCTGGCGCAGCTCGGCGCCTGGGGACGCGTCTGGCTGCCGGTCACGGAAGAATTGTCGATCCGCGCCGAGCTGCTCGAAAAGGGCGGCCCACCGCTATGGGACCAATTCATGGACGAACTGCGTCACGAGCATCTGGGCGCGCCATCCAAGACGCCGCCGGGCACGCCAACCGTGCGCCAGCAACTGCGCGCTGCCTACGAGGAAGTGGTCGCACGAAAGGCTGAGGCAACGTCAATTTAAGTTTATATCCCGGCTGGCCGACCGCATCGACACCGAGAAGCCGGCCAGCACGTCGAACAGCGCGATGACCATCAGCGTGAAGAAGACGGAGTGCGCCGCGCCCTTCACCAGCAGGAATTCGACCAGGAAGGCGATGAAGACCAGCGTCGACAAAAGATGATCGAGGATCGAGGCATTGGTGGTGCGCACCGATTTTGAGATCTCGACGAACAGGAAGATCAGCCCGATCAGCACCATCAGGCCACCGAGCGTCATCGAGAACACGCCGCCCGACATCATGCGGAAGGAGAACATCTCGGTCGTCCAGGGATCGTCGCCGCCGCCGAACAATCCCAGCAGGCCGAGATTGTAGAGGACGAAGGGCACGATCAGCAGCGGGACGGCACCGAACATCTGGGCGACTCCATGGGCACCCCTTTTGTAAAATCCGCGGCAGGCGCGCCGTCAAGGCTTTTCGCCGGCGGCGGCGAACACGCTCTAAGACCTAATGAAATAACAATGTCAGCCGGTTGTCCGGCTTTTCTGCAGCCTGCGAGGCCCAGGCCTCCATCAACCAAGGGCCGCACGCAAAAAGACCGGCCAGAGGCCGGTCTTTTGAAACGTCACGAACCGCGGAAGCCTCTCAGCTTTCCTTCGGCTCAAGAACCTGGCGGCCGCGATACATGCCGGTCTTCAGGTCGATGTGATGCGGGCGGCGCATTTCGCCGGAATTCTTGTCCTCGACATAGGTCGGGGCCTTGAGCGCGTCGGCCGAGCGGCGCATGCCGCGCTTCGACGGAGAGGTTTTTCTTTTTGGAACGGCCATGGATATGCTCCACTACATGGTCAAAATGCCCCGGCAACCCTCGCGAAAGGGCCGCATCGAGGCCATAATCTGAGAAAGTCGGGTGCCTATACACGCCTTGCGCCGTTTTGGCCAGCGCCGGCGCGAATTTTTTTGCCGCAGGAGGACAGGAACTAGGTGTGTCGAGATTCAAGTCAGGCCGAGCCGAGAACGGTGGCCACCGAGAACCGGAGCGGAGCGTACTTAAAATACGTGAGCACCGGAAGCGCAGGTAGCCGCCGTTCGCAGGCCGGGCTCACTTGAATATCGATGCACCTAGTCAAGGCAGCCGACATAGGCGCCTGACCTGCTCGCGCGCCGCTCGATCAGCGAGGCCAGCCGCCGCAGGCCCGGCCCCGGCCTGGCGGGATTGCGCGCGATCGGGTTGGGAAGGCTGACGGCGAGCAGCGCCGCCTGCCGGCGCGACAATTGCTTGGCAGAGACGCCGAAATGATGCCGGGCGGCGGCCTCGATGCCATAGATGCCCGGCCCCCATTCGGCGATGTTGAGATAGATTTCCATGATCCGCCGCTTCGACATCACAGCATCGAAATAGACGGCCAGGGGCAGCTCGACCACCTTGCGCACGCTGCCCAATGGGCGCGACCACAGAAAAAGGTTCTTCACCGTCTGCATGGTGATGGTGGAGGCGCCGCGCGTCGCCTCGCCGGCCAGCGCGTCGTCGACCACGCCGCGCAACTCGCCCAGATCGACGCCGCGATGAAAGCAGAACTGCCCGTCCTCCGACATGATCACCGAATGCGCCAGCACCGGCGCCACGTCATCGATCGAAACCCAGCGCCGGTCGTAGCCGGAAAAAGTCACGAGGTCCTTCAGCATTAGCGTCGAGACCGGATGCACGAAAGGTGGCAGATAAAGAAAGGTGAGCACGACCGGTATGACTGCCAGCACGAGCGCCACGACCAGACAACGCCGGCCAAGCCGCTTGAGACCGGCGCGGTTCAGGCGCCGACGTCGCGCCATGTCCAGCCCTTCGCTTTCATATTCGACGATCGGTTCCGTCAAGCCGTCCACCCGTGCCTCGCCTCCTCCGGCATAAAGGCGCGAGCCTGCTTGCGCAATGTCTGAGTGTCGGCTACCGGTCCCGGCCATGGGCAAAGACGACCAGATCGCCTTCGAATCCGCGCTTTTCATGCGCGCCGCCGCGGTCGAGACCGAGCTGCGGCGGATCCTCGACGCGCGTCCGCTCACCAGTGAGATCGTGCGGCCGGAGCGCCTGATGGCGGCCATGCGCCATGGCGTGCTCAATGGCGGCAAGCGGCTGCGGCCATTTCTGGTCATGGAAAGTGCCGCGCTGTTTTCGGCCGATAGCGAGGCGGCGCTGCGCGTCGCCGTGGCGCTCGAATGCGTGCATTGCTACTCGCTCATCCATGACGACCTGCCTTCCATGGACGACGACGATTTGAGGCGCGGCCAGCCGACGGTGCACAGGGCCTTCGACGAGGCGACCGCGATCCTCGCCGGCGACGCGTTGCTGACCTTGGCCTTCGACGTCGTCGCCGACGAGGCGACGTTGCTGGCGGCGGAGCGCCGCGCCACCCTGGTTCTCGCCCTTGCCCGAGCGGCCGGTGCCGGCGGCATGGTCGGCGGCCAGATGCTGGACCTGGAAGCCGAGCGCGAACGGCCGGACGAGGCGGGCATCATCACGCTGCAGGCGATGAAGACCGGCGCGCTGATCCGCTTCGCCTGCGAGGCCGGCGCGATCGTCGCCGGCGCGCCTCCTGCCGAGCGCGAGCGGCTGGCGGAGTTTGGCTCGGCGATCGGCCTTGCCTTCCAGCTCGCCGACGACCTGCTCGACCTGACCGCCGACGCAAAGCAGATGGGCAAGGCGACGAACAAGGATGCGGCCGCCGGCAAGGCGACGCTCGCAGCACTGCACGGACCAGACTGGGCGCGCGGTCAGCTCCACGGCCTCATCGACCAGGCGCATGCGCTGCTCGAGCCCTATGGCGAGCGGGCTGAGCTGCTCAAGCAAGCGGCGACCTTCGTGGCGACGCGCAGCAACTGAACTGTGGCGCGGCGGGCGCCCATTGCGGAAGCCGACAACGGCTCCGATTGTTCGCCATGTTCGAATACTGCTGTCGATGGCCGGGTGATTATCCGGCATCCGCAGCAGTCTATATCCGCTCCAGGACAACGAACGGACATCATCGGTCCGGTCGCTGACGCCTCCCCGGCCCTCCATCCAGAGCCGTGAAATCCACCGGAAGGAACCTGGAAATGCCCTTTGCCAACTTCAAGATGCCCGAGGCCGCCCTCACAAAGGCGCAAAAGGAAGACCTCGTCCACAAGACCACGCAGATGTTCGTCGACTATTTCGGCGAAGGTGTACGCCCCCACACCATGGTGCTGATCGAGGAAGTTCCCGACGGAGGCTATGGCCGCGCCGACGAGGTCTTCATTCTTCCCGACGCCTACCGGGCCGAGGATAGTGCCTGACTTGAACCGGGCGAGTCGCTTGCCGAGCGCACGCGCAACTTTCCGTGTCGGAGCCGATACTCGCTTTCCCTTGGATCAGCCCCGCTTCGGCAAGCTCCGCAGGAAATCGATCATCGCGGCGTTGACCTCGTCTGGGCGCTCCTGCTGGGTCCAATGCCCGCAGCCGGGCAGCATCAGCGTATCGCGGATTTGCGGGACGAAGTTCCTGAGATTGGCCAACAGTTGATCCATGCCGGGGAAGGCGACCACAAGGTCGCGGTCGCCCGCTGCGTAGAGAGCGGGAACCTTGATCCGCGCGCCGGCAAAGGGCGCCATCAGTTCCCAGTTCCGGTCGATGTTGCGGTACCAGTTGAGACCTCCGGCAAAGCCGGTGCGCTGGAACTCGCCGGCGTAGAAATCGCTGTCGCTTTCGCTGAGCCAGTGCGGCAGACTTGCAGGAACCTCGGCGGCTTGCAGGAGACCTCCGCCGTGCGGGACCATGGCAATTCTGGCGCCGCCATCCGAAGCGTCTCCCGACACCGCGTAAAGCATGGCGCGCACCGTGGCCCGCGGGTCCCGTTCCAGCTCCGCCTCGGCAACGCCGGGTTGCTGGAAATAGAGCTGGTAGAACTGGGACTCCGCCGTTCGCGGCATGAGGCTGGTCGGACGCGCATTGCCGCGCGGCCGGAACGGCACGCTGAGGCCGACGACGGCATGGAAGCGGTCCGGCCGTAGCAGCGCGGCATGCCAGGCCACCACCGCACCCCAGTCGTGGCCGACGATGACGGCGCTGGGGACCTCGAGGGCGTCGAGAAGACCCACCATGTCGCCGACCAGATGAAAGAGCGTGTATTGGTCGATCGCTTCCGGCCGGTCGCTCTTGCCGTAGCCTCGCATGTCGGGGGCGACGGCACGGAAGCCCGCCGCTGCGAGCGCGCCCAGCTGATGCCGCCAGGAATACCAGGATTCAGGGAAGCCATGGCACAAAAGCACCACCGGCCCTTCGCCCTGCTCCGCGATATTGAGGCGGATGCCGTTGGTCTCAACTATCCGCTGTATAGGTTCGCTCACGGCCGCTTCTCATGCTCGCGTTCCACCTCTGATCAATGGCGAAAGGCCAGACGCCGCAACGGGTGGCCGAGCCAGCGGGGTGCCAAGTTTTGGAGGCGCGCATCTTCCATTGACTGTCTCAGGGGCGGTCGCGGCAGTCAATATCCGACATGGTCACGTAGCGCCACGGCGTCCACGCACTTGAATAGTAGTGGCGATGCGCGTCCATTCGTGCAGGATCGCTGACTGAGGAGGCGGGGAACCAATGCTTAAGCTGCAAGCCTGGCTGGCCGATTATTGGGTCATCGGTGCAGGGTTCATGGCAGCATCGCTCATAGCGGCCGCGCCGGTCGTATCGCTTCCGCTGCCGGTGTTCCTGATCTTCCTGCACAGCCCGTTTTACATGGTCCATCAGGTCGAAGAGCACGCCGGCGGCCGATTCCGCAAATTCGCGAACGAAAATGTCTTCGGCGGCCGTGACGCCCTCACCGTCGCCTCGGTTCTCGTCATCAACCTGCCGTTTGTCTGGGGCATCAACCTGCTGGCTCTTTATGCGGCATTCCTGTGGGGACCCGCCTGGGGCCTGGTTGCCCCGTATGTCATGATCGTGAACGCGCTCGCGCACCTCGTCACATCGGCGCGGCTCGGCAAATACAATCCCGGCCTCGTCACCAGCGTCATTTTGTTTTTGCCGCTGAGCGTCGTCACGATCTGGATGATCGGCCGGACGGGAGGTCTTGTCCCGCAATTGATCGGCGCAGCTCTCGCGATCCTGCTTCACCTGGCGATCATTGCGGTCGTGGCCGCCCGATACCGCTCTCTCGTCGTCACCTCACAGCATCGGCGGCGACGTCATCAGTCTTGACCATCGGCAAAACGGCCCTTTGTCCTCAACCGCACCACATTCGCGCTGGCCGGCTGTTCCAGCTCGGCGCTCTGCGCGGCGACTGCCATATCGGCCCGGGGCAGATAGATCGTCACCGTCGTGCCCTTGCCGACTTCGCTGTCAATTGTGACCGCGCCGCCGGACTGCTGCGCCAAGCCGTAGACCTGGGCGAGGCCGAGACCTGTACCCTTCTCGGGCCCTTTGGTCGTGAAGAACGGTTCGAAAACCTGCGGAAGCACGTCTGCCGCAATGCCGATGCCTGTGTCGGTCACCCGCAACGCGACGAATTCACCTTGCAGGCCGGCTGCGTTATCCTCGCTCGACAACAGCACGTTCTCCGCCGTTATCGTTACCAGGCCACCGTCTGGCATGGCGTCCCGCGCGTTGAAGGCAATGTTGACGAGACCAAGCTCCAGTTCGCCGGGGTCGACCTTGACTGGCCAGGTTTCGGGTCCGACAGCGGCGACCAATTTCACCGATTTGCGCATGGAGCCCGCTATCATTGCGCGGACGGCTTCCACGCGCTCTGCCAGCGAGACGACCTCGGCGCGGGCAGCCTGCTTGCGCGAGAAGGCCAGCAACTGGCGTGTCAATGCGGCGCCGCGCTGGAGTGCAAGTTCCACGGATTCGGTCGCCCGCTTCATTTCGGGATCGGCGCCGACTTTCTTCCCCAATCGAACAAAGCTTTCGACCACCGTCAGGAGATTGTTGAAATCATGCACGATGCTGCCGGTCAGTTGGCCGAGCGCATCCATTTTCTGCGTATGAACGCGTTGCGCTTGCGCCTGCCGGAGTGCGATCTCAGCGTCGCGTCGGTCGGTGATGTCGCGCGTAATCTTGGCGAAACCGATCAGCTCTCCTCGCTCGTCGCGGATCGGATCGATCACGACATTCGCCCAGAACAGCGTCCCGTCCTTACGGACGCGATGGCCCTCGGTCTCGAAGCGTCCATCCCGTGTTGCCGTATAGAGCGCGCGGCCAGGTAAACCGGCGGCACGGTCGTGCTCGGTGTAAAAACGTGAGAAGTGCTGACCGATGATTTCTTCGGCCGCATAGCCCTTGATGCGCTCCGCGCCGGCGTTCCAACTGGTCACCAGCCCGTTGGGGTCAAGCATGAAGAGCGCATAGTCGGTCACGCCGCTCACCAGAAGGCGGAACTGGCGCTCGCTTTGGCGCAAAGCTTCGTGCGCCGCACGGCGTTCGGTGATGTCGCGCGTGACCTTGGCGAATCCTTCGAGTCGGCCTGCGTCGTTGTGGATCGGGGTAACGACAACCGATGCCCAGAAACGGCTGCCATCCTTGCGTACGCGCCAACCCTCGCCTTCATATCGCCCGTTCTGCACGGCTGCTTCGAGGACCCGGAGCGGCGCGCCTTTTGCGCGTTCTTCACGAGTATAGAATTTGGAAAAATGCTGGCCCACGATTTCCTCGGCAGCGTAGCCTTTCAGCCGCTCGGCGCCGGCGTTCCAATTGGTGATCACGCCGCTTGGATCGAGCATGTAGATGGCATAGTCGGTCACGCCGTCGACAAGGATGCGGAAGCGCCGCTCGCTCTGCAGCAGCGATTCATGCGCGGCGACGCGCTCCGTGATGTCTCGCGTGATCTTCGCGTAACCCAAAAGAACGCCGTTGCGGTCCAGTACCCGTTGGACAAGGCCGCTCGACCAGAACCTGGTTCCGTCCTTGCGCACCCGCCATCCTTCGGCCTCGTATCTTCCCTCCGCCTTTGCCGCGGCAAGCATCCTGCTCGGAACCCCATTCGCCTGATCTTCGACTGTGAAAAATCGGGAAAAATGCTGCCCCAGGACTTCCGAAGCCGCGTAGCCCTTTATCTTCTCGGCGCCGGCATTCCAGCTGGTGATGAGGCCATCTGCATCGAGGGTGTAGATCGCGTAGTCGGCGACAGCGTCGATGAAGAGTTCAAGGCGCCGGCTGTCGGAAAGGTGTTGCGCGTCGGCTGTGGTCAATGGCATTGTCGAACCCGCGTTACGTTCGCATTAGGCAGTTCGTCCGGTGACACCTCTGCAACATAAACGTGCCTATCTTGCATAGCAACGAGCTTGGACCAATGGCGACATATTCATCCACTCTCGCGGCCAATCTCAGAAATCCGGGCCATCTGTACAGCTTTGCTCCGGAAAACGAGCCTGGAGATGACGAGGAAAATCCCGTCTCTCACGAACTCGGCTCTGCCGAGCATGATGAACTTCCGTATAGGGTCGAGTTGTGGAACGCCGCCAAGAATGGTGTCGAACAAGTCCTCGCCGTCACGGCAAATGCCAGTATCGGCTACGCTGCCTATTATGCAGCGACGCGTGAGCATCCGGATCGCTACGTCACCTTGCGGCACAAGAACAATTTCGTTTCGAGATGGAACGGTCCGGCGAACTAGGCAGAGGCCGGTCTATGACACGGAGCGCCAATTCTTCCCGTTCGGCCGAAGCGCTGCCCTATCGTATCGAACTCTGGCGGGCCGATAGCCATGAGATCATCGAACGGGTCCTCGCACGCGCCGCTACGGCCCAGCTTGCCCGCGCCATTTTTCAAGCCGCGAGAGACGAGCATCCTCGACGGCGGATCACGCTGCGCAAGGGAAACGGGATCCTCTCCGATACATCGGATTGACGATCTGCCGTTCGGTTCGCGGCGCTGTCCGGAACTCGAGTGCGCTTACCCTGTCTGTCACGGACAGCGATACGTCGCCTTTGCATTGGAAGCTGCGACAAGGCCATCCTCCCTCCAACGAAATCTTAATGTAAATCGAGCGTAATCCCGACCATTAAAATTGTGCGTATGTGTTGGGGTTGCGCATGCCGGAATATTCTTCCTTTCTCCGTTCGATCCGGATCCGCTACATTTCGGGATTGCTTGTCTTCGCGCTGGCTTCGGCCGCCGTCATGTTCGCGCTCAACCGTGTGAATTCGTACCGCCACGAGGTCGATGCTCTCAGCGGCAATTTCGTCATCTTCGCCCGCGACCTGCGCAACGCCACCAATTTCGCCGAAACCACCGGCACCGCCTGGCGCAGCGAGACGCGCGATGCGTTGGCGACCGCCGCGCGCGGCCATTCCGAACGCCTGATGGGCGAGATCGGGATCCTGAACGCCCAGCTTGCCGCGATCAGGCCGCGCCTGTCGAACAACACCGTCAACGCGCTGGACACCGCTTCGGTCAATGACGACCTGTTCTGGTCGGCGCGCGATATGGTGCGCAACTTCAACTTGATGGCAGTCGCCCAGAAGGTCGACGAGTGGAGCTACCGCGAGATCCGTAACCAGAACGACCTTTTCGCCCAGCCGATGCTGGTGAAGGTGCGCACCGCGCTCGACGAGGAGCGCCGCCTCGCCGATGCTTCCAGCGACCGGCTGCTCCTGTGGGCGAGCGGCCTGCTGTTCGCTGTGCTCGCCATCGCGGCGTTTCTGATATTCCGGCCGATGGAGAATGCGATCCGCCGCGCCTTCGCCGAGACCGCCGCATCTTTGTTCAAGGCCGAGGCCGCCGACCGCGCCAAATCCGAATTCCTCGCCAATATGAGCCATGAGATCCGCACGCCGATGAACGGCGTGCTCGGCATGGCCGAGTTGCTTGCCAAGACGGAGCTGACGCCGCGCCAGAAGACCTTCACCGACGTCATCGTCAAATCCGGCAACGCGCTGCTCACCATCATCAACGACATCCTCGATTTCTCGAAGATCAACGCCGGCCAGCTGACGCTCGACCCCGCCCCTTTCCGCCTGGCGGAGGCGGTAGAGGATGTGGCGACCCTGGTGTCGGCGCGCGTTGCCGAAAAGAACCTCGAGCTCATCGTGCGCGTCGACCCGCGCCTGCCGGCCTTCGTCGTCGGCGATGCCGGGCGCTTCCGCCAGATCGTCACCAACCTGCTCGGCAACGCAGTGAAGTTCACCGAGAAGGGCCATGTCCTGATCGATGTCGGCGGCGATGTCGTCGACGGTGTTGTCCAGCTCAAGGTCCGCGTCGAGGACACCGGCATTGGCATCCCGGCCGAAAAACTGCAAAGCGTGTTCGAGAAATTTGCCCAGGTCGACGGCTCCTCGACCCGGCGCCATGAAGGCACCGGCCTTGGCCTCGCGATCGGCGCCCGGCTTGTCGACCTGATGGGCGGCAAGATCGGCGTCGAAAGCGAGATCGGCCGCGGCTCCGTGTTCTGGTTCGCCGTGCCGCTGCCGGCGCATAGCCAGCAGGCGCGTGACGAGCTGGTGCCGGTCGATGTCACCGGCGCCCGTGTGCTGGTCATCGACGACAATCCGGTCAACCGCGAGATCCTGCTGGAGCAGCTCAGAAGCTGGAGCTTCGACTGCGCGGCCGCCGAAAGCGGCGCGGTCGGCCTCGCTTTCCTCGACCGCGCCTGCCAGCTCGGCGCCTCGGTCGACTGCATCATCCTCGATTACCAGATGCCCGGCATGAACGGCGCCGACGTCGCCAGAGCCATCGCCGCCGACAGCCGCCTCTCCTCCATCCCCGTCGTGCTGCTCACCTCGGTCGACCAAGTCGATTTCGGCCGCATGGTGATCGATTTCGGCATCGTCGCGCATCTCACCAAGCCGGCGCGTTCGGCGGTGCTGCTGGGCACCGTGATCGCCGCCATCCAGAAGGCGCGCACGCAAGGCGCCAAGGCGCATTTCGTGCGCGAGCCGGTCGCGGCCCAGGCGGCCCCGCCGGCCTTCACCGTCATCCGCGGCCCGTCGGTGTCGGTGCCGGCGGCACCGGAATCGACGGCAGCGCCGAGCGGCCCGATCGATATCCTGATCGCCGAGGACAATGACGTGAACCAGCTGGTCTTCGGCCAGATCCTCAACGGTTTTGGCCTCAGCTATCGCATAGCCGGCAATGGTCGGACGGCTGTCGAGATGTACCGCTCGCTGCGCCCGCGCCTGGTGCTGATGGACGTCTCCATGCCGGAGATGAACGGCTATGAGGCGACCCGCGCCATCCGCGCCATCGAAGAGCAGAACGGCGATCACACGCCGATCATCGGCGTCACCGCGCATGCGCTCAAGGGCGACCGTGAAAAATGCATCGAGGCAGGCATGGACGACTATCTGCCGAAACCGGTCTCGCCCGACCGCCTCGGCGCCAAGATCGGCACCTGGCTCAGCGAGACCGTGGCGGCGAAGACGGCTTAAGCGTCAGGCGCCAGGTGCGTTCGGCGGCCACCGCCGAGTTCCTTCGCGCCCCCCTCTGCCCTGCCGGGCATCTCCCTCACTTGGGGGGAGATCGGCAGTTCCGGCGCTTCGTCCGTCCGTTGGAGATTGGCGAAAGCAAACGTGACGGCCAATCTCCCCCTTGTGGGGGAGATGTCCGGCAGGACAGAGGGGGGCGCTGTCCCGCCGACTCTGAACCAGCTCTTTTCGAGCCTTCAGCCCCGCCGGAACGGATACAGGAATTGCCGCCAATAGCCTTTCGGCACCGGATGGCCGTGAATGCCATAGCCCTTCGGCCAGCGTCCCTCGGGCAGATGGTAGGTGCCGAATAGCCGGTCGAGCAGCGGGAAATGAATGGCGAAATTGACGTCGATTGCCTCTTTCTCGAGGCCGTGATGCCAATGATGGAAGCGCGGCGACACGAGCATCTTTTCGACCGGACCGAAACTGGTTCCGATGTTGGAATGGATGAAGGACGAATAAACGTAGACGATCAGGATATAGGCTTGGATCGCCGATTCATCGAAGCCGAGCACGAACATCGGCGTCGCCGTCAGGCTGCGAAGAACGATGATTTCCAGGAAATGCATCCGCGCGCCGGCAATCCAGTCCATCGACTTGGCCGAATGATGCACGGCATGAAAATTCCACAGGAACGGGATGCGATGGAAGGCCCGGTGTACCCAATATTGGGCAAGATCGGTCAGGAACATCACCGCCAGCAGCTGCACGATCCAAGGCAGATCGTGGACCCAGGCGCGCACCGACCCAAGACCGCCTTGCGCATTGACGAAATTGGACGGCGCGAGCGTCAGGTAGGTCAATATTTGCACCAGCAGCGACGAGACCAAATAGTAGAACAGGTCCTCGCGCCATTCGTCGCGGAACACGGTCTGGCTCTTGTTGCGGGCAAAGATGCGTTCGAGCGGGACGAACAGCACGCCCATGAACAGGACATTGAGAATGAAGAAATCAAGGCCGAAGAACACGCCGTCGACATGCAACTCGTGACGCACCGGGAGCATGCCGATGAGCGAGGCCAACAGCACCGTGACCATAGCCGCCACGCCGAGCGTCTTTTCCCGGCGCAGCATCATGCTCAGGATGGCCAGGACGTAGCCCGAGATAAGCACGAAATAGAGGACCGGCTTGAAGAACAGCATCTGGTGGATCGGAGCCAGGTCCGGCATCGAGGTCAGCGATGGATAGCGCAACACGATGACCATCAAGAGGGCGGTGATGCCCGCAAGCAATGCGATCGAGCCGGACAGCCAGCCGGACCCGAATGGCCGCTTGGTGCGCGGCGTCTCGAGTTCGCCGACAACCTTTTTTAGGAAATTCTCCTCCGGCATGATTCTCCCCCTTATAAGATCGTGAATAAAAATGGGCCCTGGAAATACTGAACCCACCCTTACTATGGCAAAGCGCATTAAGATTTGAACGCCACTGCCCTGACAAGCGGATTCTCGTCGCAACATTAGCAATTGGCTATCGGCATTGTTGACGACCCGGAAGCCGGAGCCGTCGCAAGGAATGCAAGTCGCTACAGTCCGAATCGCTGCTGGATGAGGCGGGCGCATTCGCCGGCATCAGCCGGCTGGTGTCGAGCTCAAGGTCGTAGGCGACACCCGGTGCACGCGTTCGAATTGCCAGCGGGCAAGTCCGGGCAGTCGGTCTGCACGCCGGCTTTCGCGCGTTTCGAGCACCTCTTGCGGCCCCTGTCCTGGCGTTGCGTCACCGATTGCGCAACACCACGCAGGCGCCGCCGACGCTTTGCAGCTTGTCGCAGATACCGTTGGCCTCGCCGCGCGAGTCGGCGCCGATCCTGACCGCGTAGATGCCGCGCCGGCCGATCGGCGTGCGAACCCGGCTCACCACCGGATCACGGCTGGCGAGCAAAGCCGGGAACCGGCCCCTGACCCGCAGCCACTGGCCTATCGCCGCCGAGCGGCGGAAATTGCCCGCCACCTGCACGCCCCACGGCTTCACGTTGATCGAAGCCATGGCGACGGTCCGCGACATGATCACCGGCAGCCTGCGGCAGGCAAGCGCGAAGCTCATCTTCGGGTCGAGCGGCTGGACGGTGCCGGCATAGGACCTGTCCGAGAACTTATCCACGGGCTCGCCCATAACGTCGAAGACATAGCTTTCCGTCTCCATTGGCAGGAAGCCGCCCGAGCTCAGCCAGCGCGACACGCGGTTCTCGCCGGCATTGTAGGCCGCGGCCGCGAGCCCGAGATTGCCATAGCTGACCTTCATCTCGGCGAGATATTTCGCCGAGGCCGGGATGGCCTGCCCGATGTCGAAGGGATCGGCGAGCCCACGCATCTTCGCGGTGCCCGGCATGAATTGCGCGATGCCTTCGGCGCCGACCGGGCTCACCGCGCCCGGATCGAAGCGGCTCTCCTTCCAGATCAGCCGGGCGAAGAAATCCTTGGGCAGCCCGTTCTGTTGGGCCTGGGTCTCGATCAGATCGCAGACGCGGGAAATCAGGCGCTTGGCGGCCGACTTCGACTGCGGCGGATCGGCGAATGCGTGTGTCGCCGGGATCAGCACGAAAAACAAGAGCAGCGTTGCCTTTAGGAAACGCCGCATCGGTTCATTCCGCGGCGGCTTTGCCGTGCCCGTACCGCTGCTCGATATAGTCGCCGACCATCTTCTCGAAATCCTGCGCGATCGAGGGCCCGCGCAGCGTAGCAGCCTTCTTGCCGTCGATGAAGACAGGCGCCGTCGGCGTCTCGCCGGTGCCGGGCAGCGATATGCCGATATCGGCGTGCTTGGATTCGCCGGGACCGTTGACGATGCAGCCCATCACCGCGACCTTGAGGTTCTCGACGCCGGGATATTTCTCGCGCCACACCGGCATGTTCTTGCGGATATCGGCCTGGATGCTCTGGGCAAGTTCCTGGAACACAGTGGAGGTGGTGCGGCCGCAGCCGGGGCAGGCTGCGACAATCGGCACGAACTGCCGGAAGCCCATGGTCTGCAGAAGTTCTTGCGACACCTGCACCTCGCGCGTGCGGTCGCCATTCGGCTCCGGCGTCAGCGAGATGCGGATCGTGTCGCCGATGCCCTGCTGCAACAGGATGCCCATCGCGGCGGAAGAAGCGACAATGCCCTTGGTGCCCATGCCGGCTTCGGTGAGGCCCAGATGCAGCGCATGATCGGAGCGGGTGGCAAGCTCGGTGTAGACGGCGATCAGGTCCTGCACACCGCTGACCTTGGCCGACAGGATGATCTTTTCGCGGCCAAGCCCGATCTCTTCCGCCATCTCGGCCGACAGGATCGCCGACTGCACGATCGCCTCGCGCGTGACTTCCTGCGCGGTGAGCGCCGAGCCCTTCGCCTGGTTGTCGTCCATCAGCCGGGTCAAAAGCTCCTGGTCGAGCGATCCCCAATTGACGCCGATGCGTACCGGCTTGTCATATCTGATCGCCATCTCGACGATCGCGGCGAACTGGCGGTCCTTCTTGTCCTTGAAGCCGACATTGCCTGGATTGATGCGGTATTTGGCCAGCGCTTCGGCGCAGGCCGGATGATCGGCAAGCAGCTTGTGCCCGATATAGTGGAAGTCGCCGACCAGCGGCACGTCGATGCCGAGCCGCAACAGCCGCTCATGGATGCGCGGAACCGCCGCCGCGCTCTCGTCGCGGTCGACCGTGATGCGCACGATCTCGGAGCCGGCACGATGCAGCGCCGCGACCTGGGCGACGGTCTGGTCGACATCGGCGGTGTCGGTGTTGGTCATCGATTGCACGACGACCGGAGCGCCGCCGCCGACCATCACGCCACCGACCGATACGCCGACTGACCGGCGACGCGGGAAGGGAGAAGAAAAATATCCGGTCATGCCGGTCGCCTTCATTTGGGAGTTTCGGCATGAGGTGGCGGAGCAAAGATGGCTTGTCAATGGCAACCGGCGAGCCAGCCTGCAAATCGGCTAGAGCCGTGCGGGAAATAATAACCGGCCCGACCGCAAGATTTGCGGCCAGCTTTCCGTCAATTTCAGTTAAAAGCACCGGCCCGGTGGCATTTCTTGCCACCGGAAATTCACCGCGGCGGGTTGCGATGATGGTGCCTGGAAGAGCTTCAGTGTGTCGTCGGACTAGCTTTCAGCTTTTCAATCTCGTCCTTGATTGCCAGCTTGCGTCGCTTGAGATTCACGATTTCGAGGTCGTCGACCGAAGGATGGTTCATCGCATCGGTGAGCTCGCGCTCGATATCACCGTGTTTCCGCTGCAACTCGTCAAGATGGGATGCAAGAGACATGAATGGTTCTCCCTTTCATGGTTTCCTCGATTGCAGCCGTCGCAGGAGCCTCCACCGCAGGTTGCGACTGTGACGGCACCATGACAGTTTGCCACCAACCGATCTCGATGTCGAATGCCACGTGGTAGCATTCCACGACAAAGTGAAATGTGGTAAGGGCTGCGCGCCGGTCGCAAACCCGCAAGTCACGGCCCCGCCCAAACAGCCCGATTGGGCGATGCATACGCAGACGGTAGATAATGTCCGAACAGGAACAGGCTGAAATACGCCTCGAATATTCCCGGCTCAAACAAGAACACGCCGATTTCGACGCCGCCATCAACGCGATGATCGCCACCGGCTGCGACCCGCTTCAGATCCAGCGCATGAAGAAGAAGAAGCTGATGCTGAAGGACCGGCTGTCGGCGCTGGAAGACCGCATCATTCCCGACATCATTGCCTGAGCGGATCGCCCCGCACCGTCAAGAGATCGATAGCCGTGCCGCGCGTTCGCGCAGCAGCGCGAGAAGTTCGCCGGTCCGTTCTTCGGACGTGTCGATCGGCACCACAAGGCACATGGTCGCTTCGACCTTGCCTGGCGCAGAGAACACCGGCGCCGCAAGGCATTTGGTGTAGGCATCGACCAGGCCTGACGTGACGCAATAGCCGGTGACGCGCGCCCGCGCGATATCGTCGATGAAATCATCGAGTTCGAGCTTGCGGCCGTCCGGCAGCACGAGGTCGTCTCGCGTGACCATCGCTTCGATCCCGCCGCGGTCGAGGCCGGCAAGCAGCAGCCGGCCGGAAGCAGTCCAGGGCAGCGGAATCTGCAGGCCGGTGGCCGAACTGATGCGGAATGGCCTGGTGCCCGGGCTCGAATGGACGATCGTGTAGCGGCCGCTCTGCAGCATGCAGAGCTCGGAGGTCTCGCCGGTCTCGCGCGACAGCGTGTCGACCTCCTGGCGGCCGCGCCTGAGCAGGTCGTTGCCGCGCATATAAGCCATTCCATAGAGATAGAGCTTATTGCCGAAATAGACGCGGTTGCCGTCGCCAGCCATTTCCAGCAGCCCGGCTTCGACCAACTCGCGCACAAGCGTATAGGTCGTCGAGCGCGGCGCATTGAGCCCTTTGGCCAGGTCGCCGATGCCGATCGCACGCTGGTTGGCGTGCAGGAATTCCAGGATGTTCAACGCCCTGTTGAGCCCCTTCTCGCGCGAGCCCGCCGGCCGCTCTTCATCCGCACCGTCGCTTGGCCACTCGGTCAGCGTTTCACTCTCTTGCATTGTCGATTCCTAGTGCTAGTATCTGTCTTGTACAGGATACACACGTCTCTTGTAAGAGACAATCGCTGATTGCGACGCGTATCTCTGCTGCATTGGGGAACACACCATCAAAGGAGGTCGCCGTGAACGACACATCCGGCAGACGTGATTTTCTGAAACTGGGAATGGCGGGCCTGGCTACCGCCGGCGCGCTCACCGCCATCAGCGCCGAGAAGGCGGCGGCGCAAGCCGCGTCCGACAGCGTCCTGCGCACCGCGCTCGATCGCGGCAAGCTGATCGTCGGCACCGGCAGCACCAACGCGCCGTGGCATTTCGAAAACGATGCCGGCGAGCTGGTCGGTATGGACATCACCATGGGCCGCATCCTTGCCAAGGGCCTCTTCGACGACCCGACCAAGGTCGAGTTCGTCATGCAGGATCCGGCGCAGCGTATTCCGAACGTGACGACCAACAAGGTCGACATCACCATCCAGTTCATGACCATGACGGCGCAGCGCTCGCAGCTGATCCACTTCTCGCGGCCATATTACGTTGAAGGCGTCGCGCTGCTGACTTTGCCCGGCTCCGAGAACAAGACCTTCGACAAGCTCCTGGCGAACGGTTCCGCCACGCGCATCTCGATCCTGCAGAATGTCGATGCCGAAAGCTCGGTGCATTTTGCCTTGCCGCAGGCGCAGGTGCTGCAGATCGATACCCAGGCGAACGTTCTGCAGGCGTTGGAATCCAAGCGCGCCGATGCCGCCGCTGTCGATCTGTCGACGGTGCGCTGGCTCGCCTCGCGCAATCCCGACAAGTATTTCGACGCCGGCAAGAGCTGGTACTCGATGCTTTACGGCGCTGCGGTCCGGCAAGGCGACCTCGACTGGCTGACCTTCGTCAACCAGACCTTCACCATCGCCATGTTCGGCCATGAGACGGCGCTCTACGATGCCGCCTTCAAGGAATATTTCGGTCAGGAGCCGCCGCCGCGCCATCCGGGCTTCCCGGTCATCTGACGCGCCACACGACCAACCGGCGGAAGGGCGGGGCAACCGTTCTTCCGCCTGTTCTCCTCACACCGGCCCATGCGAATGATGAATGCTATGTTCACCGCGGGCCATTGAGACGGACGCATGGGCTATACGCTCAATTTCAACCTGATCTGGCGGCATTTCGACAAGCTATGGGGCGGCCTGCTGCTCAGCCTCGAGCTTGCCGTGATCTCGATCGCCATCGGCATCGTCATCGGCTTGGTGTTGGCCGTCTGGTATGTCTCGGCCGGACGCGTGGTGCGCGCCATCATCGCCGCCTATGTCGAATTCATCCGCAACGTACCGCTGATCCTGCTGGTCTATTTGGTCTTCTACGGCCTGCCGACGGTCGTCGACCTTGCCTACAGCGCCCCTACCTCGTTTGTCCTGACGCTATCGGTCTATAGCGGCGCCTATCTCGTCGAGGTGTTCCGCTCAGGCCTGGAAGCGGTGCCGCGCGGTCAGCTCGATGCCGGCAAGGCGATCGGCCTTACTCCATGGCAGCGCCTGATCCACGTACGCCTGCCGACGATGCTGCGCATCACGCTGCCCGCACTGTCCAACACCTTCATCTCACTGTTCAAGGACACCTCGATCGCCTCGGTGATCTCGGTGCCCGAGCTCACCTACGGCGCCCAGTGGATCAACTTCAACACGTTCCGCATCGTCGAGGTTTATCTGGTGACGACGGCGATGTATCTGGTGACCGGCTACACCTTGCTGTTTGCGCTGCGGCTGGTCGAACGCCGATTCAGGGCGGCGCGCTGAGATGCTGAGCCAGATCCTCTACGCCCTGCCGTTCCTTGCCGAAGGCTTCGCCGTGACCTTATGGGTCTCGCTGCTGGTCGTGGTCCTGTCCTTGGTCGCAGGGGTCCTGCTGGGCGTCGGCCTGGTCTATGGGCCAGCGCCGCTGCGTTGGGCAGTGCGCATCTTCTCGGACACCATCCGCGGCATCCCGATCCTCGTGCTGATGTTCTTCGTCTATTACGGCCTGCCCGCGGTCGGCGTGCACCTTCAGTCCTTCTGGGCGGCGGTGCTGGCGCTGACCTTGTTCAAGACGGCGCAGGTCGTCGAATATCTGCGCGGCGCCGTCGCCTCGATCCCGAAAGGCCAGTCGGAAGCGGCGATGGCGATCGGCCTCACCTTCCGCCAGCGCCTCACCTCGGTGATCTTCCCGCAGGCTTTCCGCCGCTTCCTGCCACCCTGGATCAACGGCGTCACCGATGCCGTGAAGGGCAGTGCGCTGGTTTCGCTGCTCGGCATCACCGATCTGATGCAGGCGATCAACCAGGTCATCGGCCGCACCTATGAGGCGATGCCGCTCTATATCCTCGGCGCTCTCATCTATTTCGCCGTCAATTATGCGCTTTCCTATGCCAGCCGGCGGCTGGAACGGCGCTTCGCTTTCATCCGGGATTAAGTGATGGCCAGTTCGAACGACAACCCAGCGCTTCTCGACATTGCCGAGGTCTCGAAATCCTTCGGCTCGGTCAGTGTGCTGCGCTCGGTCAGCTTGCAGGTGGCGAAGGGCGAGGTGGTGACCATTATCGGCCCTTCGGGCAGCGGCAAGACCACGCTGCTGCGCTGCGTCAACTTCCTCGAAAGCTATGACAGCGGCTCGATTCGCATCGACGGCAAGGAGGTCGGCTTTCGCGACGGCGGCGCGCGCCAGCGGCGCAGCGAACGCGATTTGGCCGCCATGCGCGCCGAGACCGGCATGGTGTTCCAGAGCTTCAACCTCTTCCCGCATCTGACCGCCGCCGGCAACATTATGCTCGGCCTGACCAAGGTGCGCGGCAAGAGCAAGACGGAGGCGCGCTCGATCGCCGAGCATTGGCTGAGCCGCGTCGGCCTCGCCCACAAGGCAGACAGCCTGCCCGCCGAACTTTCGGGTGGCCAGCAGCAGCGAGTCGGCATTGCCCGCGCAGTCGCCATGGAGCCCAAAATCCTGCTGCTCGACGAGATCACCTCGGCGCTCGACCCGGAGCTCGTCGGAGAGGTGCTGGCGGTGGTCCGCAGCCTCGCCGAAGACGGGATGACCATGGTGATGGTCACGCACGAGATGGCCTTCGCCCGCGATGCCTCCAGCCGCATCGTCTTCATGGCCGATGGCGGTGTCTCGGCCGTCGGTCCGCCGAAAGAAGTGCTCGCGGCGGAAACGACCAACGAGCGCCTCCGCGCATTTCTGGCGCGTTTCCGCGCCTCGCATTTCTGAAAGCGGATGGCCTCGGCCATCCAGGGAGTACCCTTCCATGTCGCCTTACATACGGCTCGCCGAGCTCGGCCTGACGTTGCCGGAGCCGCCGACGCCCATCGCCAATTTCGTCACCCATGCCGAGAGCGGCCGGCTGATCTTTCTTTCGGGACAGGGGCCGCTGCGTGCCGACGGCACGCTTTGCACCGGCAAGGTCGGCGATGACGTGACCGTGGAGCAGGCCTATGAGCATGCCCGCCTCACCGGCCTCAATCTGCTAGCCGTCATGCATGCTGCGGCGGGCGATCTCGGCCGCATTGTGCGGGTCGTGAAGCTGCTCGGCTTCGTCAACGCCACGCCGACCTTCAGCGACCACCCCAAAGTGGTCAATGGCTGCTCGGACCTCTTCGCCGATGTTTTCGACAAGCTTGGCGGCCATGCTCGCTCGGCCATCGGCGTCGGCTCGCTGCCACGCAATATCACTGTCGAAATCGAAGCGGTCGTGGAGATCGCCGCCTGACTTAACGGAGTCCACTCACATGAAGACCTATTCCGACACCGGCTCCAACACCACCATCCGCGAGCGGCTGGGCTTGAGGCCAATCATCAATGTCTCGGGCACGATGACGGCGCTGGGCGCCTCGATCATCGTTCCCGAAGCGATCAGCGCCATGGCCGAAATCGCTTCGCAATGGGTGGAGATGGACGATTTGCAGCGCGCCGCGAGCGCGGTGGTCGCACGCCTCACCGGCGGCGAGGCCGGCTTCATCACCGCCTGCTGCGCCTCGGGCATCACCATGGCCATCGCCGGCGCAATGACAGGCACCAATCTTCTCGCGATCGAACGCCTGCCGGACGACACCGAAGGGCTGAAGTCCGAGGTCGTCATCCAGCTCGGCCACATCGTCAACTATGGCGCGCCCATCGACCAGTCGATCCGCGTCGCCGGCGCCAAGGTCATTCCGGCGGGCACCGTCAGCGTCACCCAGGACTATCACGTGCGCGAAGCGATCAATGAGCGCACGGCGGCGGCTCTCTACGTCGTTGCCCACCATACGGTGCAATACGGCATGCTCTCGCTGGAGGAATTCTGCGAGATTTGCCATGCCAAGAACATTCCAGTGATCGTTGACGCCGCGTCCGAATATGACCTGCGCAGCTTCCTGGCGCGCGGCGCCGACATCGTCGTTTATAGCGGCCACAAATTCCTTTCGGGCCCGACCAGCGGCATCGTCACCGGCCGCAAGGACCTGGTACGCGCCGCTTATCTGCAGAACCGCGGCGTTGCGCGCGCCATGAAGGTCGGCAAGGAAAGCATTGCCGGTACCATGGCGGCGCTCGACGCCTGGGAGAAACGCGACCATGCCGGCATCCGCCGGCGCGAGGAGGCGGCGCTCAATCTGTGGAAGGATTCGCTTCAAGGCATCCCCGGCATCGGTGCTGAGATCATTCCCGACCCGACCAACAATCCGCTCGACCGCCTGCAGGTCTTCGTGCGTCCGGAAAGCCGCTTCACCGCCGCCGGCCTGGCTTCCGCTTTGGCTGCCGGCTCGCCGCCGGTGATCGTCCGCAACCACGAGGTCGAGCGCGGCCACTTCTTCCTCGACCCCTGCAATTTGCATCCCGGCGAGGCGGAGATCGTCGCCGAGCAGCTGCGCGCCGTGTTGACGGCCAAGGAGCGTCCGGCCGATGCGATGAAAATCGCGCGCAAGGACTCTTCGGGCTCTTTGCGTTGGCCGGACTAGCTCGGTGCGCATTCGCCACATCCTTGCGGCTCGCCGCGAATTCCGCTAAGGCGCGCCTTTGCCGCCGGGAGCGAAGCCTTGACCGATCAGCGTGCCGACGTCGCCATCATCATGGGCAGCCAGTCCGACTGGGCGACGATGCGCCAGGCCGCGGAAACGCTGGAAGCGCTTGGCATCCCGCACAGGAGGCTGATCGTCTCCGCGCACCGTACCCCCGACCGTCTCTATGAATTCGCCAAGGGCGCCAAGGCGGCCGGCTACAAGGTGATCATCGCCGGCGCCGGCGGAGCGGCGCATCTGCCCGGCATGACGGCGGCGATGACGCCGCTGCCCGTCTTCGGCGTTCCGGTGGAATCCAAAGCGCTGTCGGGACAGGATTCGCTGCTCTCCATCGTGCAGATGCCGGCCGGCATTCCAGTCGGCACTTTGGCGATCGGCAAGGCGGGGGCAGCCAATGCAGCGCTTCTCGCAGCGGCGGTGCTGGCGCTGAACGACGATAAGCTCGCTGCCCGGCTCGACGCCTGGCGCGCGGCGCAGACCGCCAAGGTCGCCGCCGAGCCGACGGACACGCCGTGAGTCTGGCGCCCGGATCGACCATCGGCATCATCGGCGGCGGCCAGCTCGGCCGCATGCTGGCAATGGCCGCGGCGCGCCTCGGTTATCGCATCGTCGTGTTGGAGCCCCAGCCCGACTGCCCGGCCGCCCAGGTCGCCAACCGGCAGATCGTCGCCGCCTATGACGATCCGGCAGCGCTTGCCGAACTGGCCAGCGCCACCGCCATCGTCACTTACGAATTCGAGAACGTTCCGGTCGCCGCGGCGCAAACGCTGGCTGCAACGGTCCCGGTCTATCCGCCGGCCCGCGCGCTCGAAGTCGCGCAGGATCGCCTCACCGAGAAAAGCTTTCTCAACGGCATCGGCATCCCGACGGCGGAGTTCTGTCCGGTCGACAATGACGACCAACTGACCGAGGCGTTGAGCCAGTTCGACGGCAGCGGCGTGCTGAAGACCCGCCGCATGGGCTATGACGGCAAGGGCCAGCGTGTCTTCCGCAACATGCAGACCGGCGGCTTTGCCGGCACCTGGGAGGCGATGGGCAATGTGCCGCTGATCCTGGAATCGCTGGTCGCCTTCGAGCGCGAAATTTCGGTGATCGCCGCGCGCGGGTTGGACGGCTCGGTCGCGGCTTACGATCCGGCCGAGAATGTACACCGCGAAGGCATCCTGCGGACCTCGACCTTGCCGGCCGCCATCCGCCCGGAAACGGCCGCCGCCGCCAAGGATGCCGCCGCGAAAATCCTTTCGGCGCTCGGCTATGTCGGCGTCATCGGCGTCGAGTTCTTCGTCCTTGCCGACGGCGCGCTTCTGGCCAATGAGCTGGCGCCGCGCGTGCACAATTCCGGCCACTGGACGGAGGCTGCCTGCGTCGTCTCGCAGTTCGAGCAGCATATCCGCGCCGTCGCCGGCCTGCCGCTGGGTTCGCCCGCCCGGCATTTTGACTGCGTGATGGAAAACCTGATCGGCGACGACATGCTGAAAGTGCCGGCGCTGGTGGCTGAGCCCGACCTGATGTTGCATCTCTACGGCAAGGCCGAGTCGCGCCCCGGCCGCAAGATGGGCCATTTCACGCGCCTCATCAGACCCCGATAACCGTCGCTTACTGCATGTCCTGGTCGTCGTCGCCCGCGTCCGAGCCGGCGCAGCTCGGATCGCTGAGCTTGCAGTTGGCGCCGGAGGTGAGCTGCTTGATGCGCTCGTTGGTGAGCTTGGTCAGGCATTGCGAAACCTCCATCGGGTGGATGGAGCCACCCTCGCTGTCGGCGGTCGAATAGGCGCACTCAGCGTCGCGAAAGGCGATCCAGGCGCGTTGCGCCGTCTGCAGCAGCTTGTTCGAAGCCTGATCGTTGCTGCCGACGATATTCTTGTAGGCGGCGTTGAGCTTGGCATCGGCCGCCTGGTAGTCGGCATCGGCGCAAATGTTCAGCATCGACTGGCTGTCGTCATTGCGGTCGCAGTCCTCGGCAAAGGCTGCCGGAGCGGTCGCTAGAAGGGCCAGGCAGGCGGACAAAACCAGACGGCGCATGGGAATCTCCAGTCGCTTGGGCGTGGGCCACCATCCCAGCCACCCATGAGTCGCGCAATGCCGCGCTGGCGAATATTTGATGGATCGCGCCGATTGCCCTAATCGGGCACCGTCACGTGGTTGACATGGACGACACTCCTCGTTTATGAGCCACGCCAAGTTCAAGGCGCGCTTTTTTCCGGGCGCGCCTTTTAAAATTCGGCCCGGGACGGGCCCTGACCGAACAGGCAAGACCATGAAGATCAAGAATTCGCTCAAGGCGCTCAAGGCGCGTCACCGCGACAACCGGCTGGTTCGCCGCAAGGGACGCATCTACATCATCAACAAGACCGCTCCGCGCTACAAGGCGCGCCAGGGCTGAGCCTTGCGCGCAGCTTGCTGTCGCTTGCTGCGCGGCGCCCACGCCGCGCTGATGTCGAACGCCGGTTCGCCGGCGCTCTCACGCTAAAATCACTTTGACGATCCGCCGTCCGGGACTAGATTCCGGCGATGCGGATTCTTTTTGCATTTTTCACCGTCTTTTTGCTTTCCGGCACGGCTTTGCCTGCAGGGGCAGAAACGGTGCCCGGCGCGCTGCCTCCAGATGCCGCGCCGCCAGCCGCCGCTACGCCGCCGCCGGCTGCTCCGACCAAACAGGGCCGCCTCGACCAGCTCTTCACCGAGTTGAAGCGCGAGCGCAATGAAAAGGCCGCCGAGCGCATCGCCGGCCGCATCTGGAACGAGTGGAACCAGTCGGGCAGTGCCTCGATCGACCTGATGATGCAATGGGCGCAAAAAGCGACGGAAGACCAGAAATTCGACGTCGCCCTCGACTTCCTCGACCAGGTCGTGACCTTGCAGCCCGACTATGCCGAAGGCTGGAACCGCCGCGCCACCGTCCATTTCATGATGAAGAATTACGGGAAGTCGATGGCCGACATCGACCGCACCTTGCAGCTCGAGCCGCGCCATTTCGGCGCGCTTTCGGGCCTCGCTCAGATCATGGCCGAAACCGGCCACAAGCAGTCGGCGCTGGAGGCTTGGCAAAAGGTGCTGGCGATCTACCCGATGATGCGCAGCGCCCAGAACCAGGTCTCGACGCTCTCGGAAGAGCTGGCCGGCGAGGGGATTTAGGCAGTAGGAATTGGGCAGTAGGCAATAGGAAAGAGAGCAACCTACTGCCTACTGCCTACTGCCTACTGCCTACTGCCTACTGCCTACTGCCTACTGCCTACTCCCCTACTCCCCTACTCCCCTAAACTAATTCCGCCCTACCACAGTATCCCTCCGCATGAACCTCATCTGCGCCGCCCTCCTCTTCCTCGTTGCTCTCCTCTTTGCCTTCGCCGGCGTCACCCGCGCCGGCGTCTGGCTGGTCGAGCGGCGCAGCCCGCCTATCGGCGCCTTCGCCGAGATCGATGGCGCGCGCATCCATTACGTCCATATCCCGGCGCCCGCCGGCGCCGACCTGCCGCCGGTCGTCTTCATCCATGGCGCCAGCGCCAATCTCAAGGACCAGATGCTGCCGCTGAAGCCCCTCGTCGAGGGTCGCGCCGAAATGCTGTTCCTGGACCGCCCGGGGCTCGGCTGGTCGGAACGCGGAGACAATGAGACGTTGGCGAAGCAGGCGGATACCATCGCCGCGCTGATGGACCGGCTGAGTATCCGCGACGCAGTCATCGTCGCCCATTCCTTCGGCGGCGCGATCACCACGGCCTTCGCCCGTCAGCATCCGGAAAAAACGCTTGGCCTCGTCTTCCTTTCGCCCGCCACGCATCCCTGGCCGGGCGGCGCGACCGCCTGGTACTACAAGCTCACGGCCACGCCGGCGATCGGCTGGCTGTTTTCCGAAACGCTCGCCTATCCGGCCGGCATGCTGCAGATCGGCGGCGCGACGTCTTGCGTCTTCTCGCCGAACGCTGTGCCGGACTCCTACGTCGACAATGCCTCGATCCCGCTGGTGCTGCGGCCGTCCGCCTTCCGCGCCAACGCCCGCGATGTCGCCCAGCTCTACGACTATGTCCGCGCCGCCTCGCCTGGCTATCGCGCAATCAAGGCGCCGACGGTCGTCATCTCGGGCGATCGCGACAAGGTGGTCTACGCGACAATCCATTCCATCGGCGTGGAACGCGACATTCCCGGCGCCGAGCTGGTCTGGATCCACAATCTCGGCCACAAGCCGGACTGGATCGCGCCCGACCTCGTGGTCGGCGCGATTGCGAAAGTGGCCGGCGCGCAGATCGATTTGCAGGCGATCGCCAAGACCGCGGAAGGCCGGATCGCCGGCGACGCGCAGGGCGCCGGCAAATGTCCTGAGCTCCGGGTGCCAGACGCAGAACTCGCGCCGGGCTGAACTCGGAGGTTCAAGCGCCAAGGGCGTGTTGAGATTCGGGTCAGGCCGGCCTCACCCGAATATCGACTACGCCCTAGTGAGTCTCCGACCCCACATAGGCAATCCGCAGCATATTGGTCGAGCCCGGCGTCCGCAGCGGCACGCCGGCCGTGATGATGACGCGGTCGCCCGGCTTGCCGAAGCCTTCCTCCAGCGCGATGCGGCAGGCCCGGTCGACCATGTCGTCGAGGTCGGTCGCGTCCGGCGAGACGACGCAATGCGTGCCCCACAAGAGCGACAGCCGGCGCGCCGTGTTGACGATCGGCGACAACGCCACGATCGGCACCTGCGGGCGCTCGCGCGCGGCGCGCAGACCGGTGGTGCCCGACGCGGTGTAGGAGATGATCGCCGACAGTTTCAGCGTCTCGGCGATCTCGCGCGCGGCCAGCGAGATGGCGTCTGCGCCGGTGGCTTCCGGCTCCGAGCGCTGCGCATTGATGATGCCGGCATAGGTCGGGTCGGTTTCGACCTTGGTGGCAATGCGGTTCATCATGGCGACCGCCTCGACCGGATAGGCGCCGGCCGCAGATTCGGCCGAAAGCATGATCGCGTCCGCGCCTTCGAAGACGGCGATCGACACGTCGGAGACCTCGGCGCGGGTCGGCACGGGCGCGGTGATCATCGATTCCAGCATCTGCGTGGCGATCACCACCGGCTTGCCGGCGCGGCGCGCCGCGCGCGTGATCTGCTTCTGGATGCCGGGCACGGCTTCCAGCGGCATCTCGACGCCGAGATCGCCGCGGGCGACCATCAGCGCGTCGGAGAGCTCGATGATCTCAGGAAGTCGGGCCACCGCCTGCGGCTTCTCGATCTTGGCCATGATCAGCGCGCGGCCGCGCGCGATCTTGCGGGCCTCCGCCAGGTCCTCCGGCCGCTGCACGAAGGACAGCGCCACCCAGTCGACGCCGGTGGCAAGAACCGCGTCGAGATCGGCGCGGTCCTTCTCGGTCAGCGCGCCGACCGGCAGGTCGGTGTCGGGCAGGCTGACGCCCTTCTTGTCGGAAATGCCCGAGCCGGCAACCACCGTGCAGGTGATCGACTTGCCGTCGCTCTTCAGCGCCTTCAGCTCCAGCTTGCCGTCGTCGATCAAAAGACGGTGACCGGCCTCGACCGAACTCAGGATTTCGGGATGCGGCAGATACACCCGCTTCGACGTGCCGGCTTCGGGATTGTCGTCGAGCGTGAAAGTCTGGCCGACAGCCAGCGCTTCCTTGACGTTGGCGAACTTGCCGACCCTGAGCTTCGGGCCCTGCAGGTCGGCCAGGATGCCGATCGGCCGGCCGACGGCCGCCTCGACCGCGCGGATGCGGCCGACCAGCGTGCGCATCAGCTCGTGATCGGTATGGCTCATATTGATGCGGAAGACATCGGCGCCCGCTTCGAAGAGCTTTCTCAGCATCTCCTCGGAGGAGGAAGCCGGACCGATGGTGGCGAGGATCTTGACCTTGCGGCTACGTCTCATTGACTGTTTGTTCCCGGAGCGGGGGTCGCTGGCGCGCCTCCCGTTGCGGGCTCGTCGGTCAGCTGGACCATCCAGCTGGCCTGCTCGCCCGTGTCATATTCCTGAAATCCGGCGCGTTGGAAGCCCCGGGCGACGCAATCATTCACGCCGGCTATCTTGAACTCTTTTTCGGCGACGCACATGTTGATCGGGCCGTCCCAGCGCCCGCCGCGTTCGGCGTCTTCTGCATAAAGATAGTAAAACCTTGATGACAGCGGACCCTCGATCAGCGTCTTGCAGGTCGATCCTTCGATGTGCCACCAGCCCTCGGTGATCCAGCCGGCCTTGGCGCGATAGCCAATGCCGACGCCCACCAGATTTTGCGTCGCGTTGCAAACGCGAAAGTCGGCCCGGGCCGGCGAGGTCGCGGCTATCGCGAAAAAACCCGCGCCGACGATCAGCAACGGCACGGCCAGGCGCTTGCGCAACCGACCGGCAAAACCCATCGCAGATCCCCTTGCGAACCACATTTGCATCTCTCGAAGCCCTTTTCAGCAAACTCCGGGCGCATGTCAACGCGCCGTTTTGTTCAATTCCAATCGATTTAGAAGGGCCCGTCGCGCAAATTCTCCCTCGGTCGGGGATTTTTTGCGGAAACCTTGGCCAAACAACGGCATTGCGCCGGCGTCCTCTTCGTGGAATGACGATAGCACATCGCAGCCGCCATCCCCTTTTCAGCCGATGACCCGATCCACAGTTTTCACGCCGTTCGACATAGTCGAGGGCGACCGCAAGAAAGGCGTCGTGCTTCTCGCCGACCACGCCCGCCGCGATCTCCCCGACGAATACGGCAGTCTCGGCTTGCCGGCGTCCGAATTCGATCGTCACATCGCCTATGACATCGGCGTCGAGACGGTGACGCGCGAGCTCGCCGCTGCGCTTGACGTGCCGGCGGTGCTTGCCGGCTTCTCGCGGTTGCTGATCGATCCCAACCGGGGCGAGGACGACCCAACCATGATCCGCCAGCTCTATGACGGGACCGTGGTGCCGGGAAACTATCCGATTGCCCGGGAGGAGCGCGAGCGCCGGCTCGACCGTTTCTACCGGCCCTATCACGACGCCGTCGGGGCGATGATCGCCTCCGTCGCCCATGCTTCGGGCAAGGCGCCGTTCATCCTCTCCGTGCATTCCTTCACGCCGGCGATGCAGGGTTTTGTCCGCCCCTGGCATGTCGGCGTCCTGTGGGACCGAGACGACCGCGTGGCGCGGCCGCTGATCGACATGCTGGCCGAGGACAAGTCCCTCGTCGTCGGCGACAATGAGCCCTATGACGGCGCGCTGCGCGGCGACACCATGTTCCGCCATGCCATCGTCAACGGCTACGCGCATGCGCTGATCGAGATCCGTCAGGACCTGATCGCCGACCGCGCCGGCGCCTTGGCCTGGGCCGAACGCCTGGCGCCGATCGTTGACGCCATCGACCGGCGCCCCGATATACATCAGGTGAAAATGTTCGGCTCGCGCACCGGGCCTGTGTGACGAGACCGACGGCGGAGTTCCCCATGACCGAGCTCAACGACGACCAGAAACGCGACTTCGAGGCAGCCGCTTTCCGCCGGCTGGTGGCGCATCTGCGCGAGCGCGGCGATGTCCAGAACATCGACCTGATGAACCTCGCCGGCTTCTGCCGCAACTGCCTATCCAACTGGTATCGCGAAGCCGCCGAAGCCGAAGGTGTGGCATTGTCGAAAGACGCTGCGCGCGAGATCATCTACGGCATGCCCTATGCCGAATGGCAGGCGCTCAACCAGACCGAGGCGTCGGAAGCCAAGAAAGCCGAGTTCGAGGCGCGACGGCCAAAGGATCACTAAACCGCCTTGTATGGCTCGTCCCTGCGGCTTCGTCATTCTAGGGCGGAGCAAGGAGTGAAGGCGAAGCGCGCAGACCTGGAATCCATTCCGGGACGGCTGCCGAAGAATGCCGCGGTCCAGAATATCATCGCAACGGCGCCGCTCGGGGACCTTCTGCACCGCTGCAACGCTCCTAAGGCACGGAATGGATCCTCGGGTCTACGCGCGTCGCTTCGCTCCTTGCTCCGCCCGTGGATGACGAACGGAGAGGCGTCGACCCCCGAGCGCGCCCTTGGTCCAAGCACTTCCCCACTGCGGTCCTTGACTACGAATTGAATCGATCTAATTTGCCGCGCGAACCCCTTCGCATTGCGGATTTCAGACGATGAGCGTGCAAACCACGATGCAGGCCGCGGCGCGCGGCCGCTGGGCCGTCGCAGGCATTTTTCTTGCCAATGGTTTTCTCACCGGCAGCTGGGCGCCACAGATCCCGGTGTTCCTCACCCGGCTCGACATCACCCGATTCACCCTCGGCCTGCTGATCCTCCTGTTCGGCGTCGGCGCGGTCATCGCCATGACCTGGTGCGGCCATCTGATCTCCCGGCACGGCTCGCGCAGCGTGACGCGCTGGTTCGGTGTTTGCGGCAGCTTCGGCCTGCTGATCGTGGCGCTCGCCCCTAACGTTCCGCTGGCGGCGATTGCCATGCTCGTCTTCGGCGGCTCAATCGGCGGCATGGATGTCGCGATGAACTCGAATGCCGTCGTGGCGGAAAGGCGGCTTTCGCGCGCGATCATGTCGTCGTCGCACGGCTTCTGGAGCCTCGGCGGCTTCGCCGGTGGCGCGCTCGGCGGCTACTCGATCCAGAATTACGGCTATCTTGCCCATGCCGTCGCGGTGACGGTGATCGCCTTTGCCGTCATCGCGTTTGCCGTTCGCTATCTCATCGCCGAGGGCCGGCCGCAGGCGGTCGAGCACCAGAAGTTCACGCTGCCGCGGCACATGGCCGTCTATCTGGTCGGGCTGATGGCGCTGCTCACCATGATCTCGGAGGGCGCGGTGCTCGACTGGGCGGCGCTCTTCCTGCACCAGGAGCTGGGTGCCGATCTCGCGGTCGCCGGGCTGGCCTATGCCGCCTTCTCCGGGGTCATGGCGCTGATGCGTTTCCTGGGCGACGGCGTGCGCAACCGCTTCGGCGCGGTGTCGACCTTGCGCGGCTCCGCGCTGGTCGCCGCCGCCGGCATGCTTGTCGCCGGGCTTTCGCCCTCGCCTTACCTTGCCATAGCCGCCTTTGCTTTCTGCGGCTTCGGCATCGCCAACATGGTGCCGATCATCTTTTCGGCCGGCGGCAACCAGGAAGGCATGTCGTCCGGCACCGGCATGAGCGTAGTCACCACCATGGGCTATTCCGGCATATTGGTGGCGCCGTCGGCAATCGGCTTCGTCGCAGAGCATTCGAGCTTCGGCCCGATCTTCGTCGCGCTGTCCGCGCTGCTGGTCGTCGTGCTCTTGATGGCCGGCCTCGCTCACCGGGCCGAATTCGCCCCCGAGCCGGTGCCGGCGGAGTAGCTTTTCAGCTCTTCATGCAGGAAATCCGCCACGCGGCGGATGCGCATGCTGGTGCGCACGTCGCGATGCATGGCGAGTCAGACCGGCAGAACCGGCGGGGGCAAATCGGGCAACAGTTTTTCCAGGTTCGGATCGGCATGCCCTGGTGGGTGCTGCGCGCCGGCAGCCGTTCGTGGCCATGTGGCGCGAGATCGTCTCGATGTCCTATCTGCGCTTCGAAGCGCACCGGCTGGTCTCGACGCGGCTTGAGGAGGTCATCGGCGAAATCCCGCACACCCCGCTCGACCACGCGGTGAAGGAAGCATTGCAGGATATCGGCGTCGCCGCGGAGCCGTCGCGCCTCGCCGCCTGATCAGGACAAAATGAACCGGCCGGGCTGAAGCCCGGCCGCAATTCGTTTGGATCAGATCCTGCCCATCAACAAGAGTATCAACAGCACGACCAGGATGACGCCGACGATCCCCGACGGCCCGTAGCCCCAGGATCGCGAATGCGGCCATGCCGGCACGGCGCCGATCAGGATCAGGATAAGGATAATTACGAGAATTGTGCCGATCGTCATGAAAAACCCTCGCCGTCTGGTTGAACTTCGAGGGAACAATGCAAAAAGCCGCCCGGTTGTTCCCGGGCGGCTTTTTTCCTTGGGGTTGTGAAACGCTCTATTCCGCGGCTTTCGGGAAGGTCTCCGCCGACCCCGCGCCCGTCTCGCTGGCCGGCTCGTCGGTCATGACCTTGCCTTTGCCGCGCCGCAACAGGCGGCTGAACCAGCCGCGGCGCTGGCCGGGCTTCACCTTGGCGCGGGTGAACACCATCAGCATCGAGGGCGTCACCACCAGCGTCAGCAGCGTGGCGAAGGACAGGCCGAAGACGATCGCCGAGGACAGCGAGATCCACCATTGCGTCGACGGCGCGTTGATCGTCGTCTCGTGATGAAAGATTTCGAGACCGAGCCCGAAGGCGATCGGCAGCACGCCGAGAATGGCCGACACCGCCGTCAGCACCACCGGACGGGCGCGCTCGCGGCAGGTCTGCAGCACCGCATCCATCTTGTCCCAGCCTTCCTCGCGCAACCGGTCGTAAGTGTCGATGAGCACGATGTTGTTGTTCACCACCACACCGGCCAGCGCGATGACGCCGATGCCCGACATGACGATGCCAAAGGCCTCGCCTGTCAGAAGCAATCCGAGGAACACGCCGATCGTCGCCATGACCACGCAGGACAGGACGAGCCACACGCTGGTGAATTTGTTGAACTGCGCAAGCAGCACCAGGAAGATCAGGAAGATCGCCGCGCCAAAGGCCTTGCCGAGGAAGGCGCTGGCTTCCGCGCTGTCTTCGTTGGAGCCGGCGAGCTTCCAGCGAATGCCGCTGCCGAGATCCATATCGCTGACGGCCTTGGTCACCTGCTCCTGCACCGCCGCGACCTGCGCGCCGGCGCTGACATTGGCCTGCACGACCACGGTGCGCGCGCCGTCGATGCGGTTCAGGATGCCGACGGTCGGCTCCGGCTTGCGCACGACGAAGTTCGAGATCGGCACCGACCCTTGCGAGGTCTGCACCCTGAGCTCGTCGAGCGTCGACAGCGTGCGCCGATCCTCGGGCAGGCGGAGCCGGATGTCGACCGCATCGTCGGCACCGGCCGGCCGGTATTCCGACAGCTTGAGGCCGTTGGTCACCAGTTGCACCACCGTGCCGACCGAAGTCGGGCTGATGCCGTATTGCGCCGCCTTGGCGCGGTCGACCTCGATCGCCCAATCGACACCGGGCGGCGGCAGGCCGTCCGAAATGTCGATGACATTGGGGATCTTGGCGATGCGTGCCGCGACCGCGCGCGCCTTATCGTCGAGCCCGGCCGGGTCGACGGCCGAAAGCCTGATCTGGATCGGCTTGCCGGTCGGCGGGCCGGCTTCCGGCACGCGCACTTCGACATCGACGCCGGGAATGCCGGCCATCACGCCGCGCAGGTCGTCGAGGATCTGGTTGGCAGACTTGCGCTCGCGCCAATCGACGAACTCGTACTGGATGACGCCGACCACGTCTTCCGGAATGTCCTGGCCGCCGCCTTGCGTCTTGCCGACGCGGGTATAGACCGACTTCACGCCGGGCCAGCCGAGCAGACGGTTCTCCGCCGTCTTCGTCGCGGCGTCCATTTCGGCCAGCGAAAGATTGCCGCGGGCATGCACATAGAGCAGGCCGTAATCCGGCTCGACGCTGGGGAAGAACTCGACGCCGGCGCCATATTTCGAATAGGCGAAGCCGACGCCGACCAGAAGTCCGACGGTGAGCAGGATCACCGTGATCGGGAAGCGCACAGCCTGCTTGACCACCGCCATGTACCAGCCGTCGCGGCTGCCTTCCTCGTGATGCTCCGGCGCCTTGGCGAAGATTGCGCCCAAAGTCGGCGCGAAGACCAGCGCGTAGAGCATCGAGGCCGACAGCGTCACGATCAGCGTGATCGGCATATATTTCATGAAGTCGCCGATGATGCCCGGCCAGAACAGCAGCGGCGAGAAGGCGGCGATGCGCGTCATCGTCGCCGCGATGACCGGGCCGGCCATGCGCTTGGCGGCCAGCGCGAAGGCGTCCGCCTTCGGCATGCCCTCGCTCATGCGCCGTTCCGCGAATTCGGTGACGATGATGGCGTCATCCACCAGCATGCCGACGGCCAGGATCAGGCTGAACAGCACGATCATGTTGATCGTGTAGCCCATCATGGCAAGCAGCAGGATGCCCATCAGGAACGATGACGGGATGGCAAGCCCGATGAGCAGCGAGGCCCGCCCCGACAGCGCATAAAGGATGACGATGAACACCAGGATGACGGCGATCATCACATGGTTCTGCAGGTCGCCCAGCAGCTGGTTGACGAAGACCGACTTGTCCTGCGTGTAGGTGACATGCATGCCCTCGGGCATGGTCTTGATAAAGGTGTCCGACACTTCCCTGACATGGTTCAACGTGTCGATCAGGTTGGCGCCTATGCGCTTCTTGACTTCGATGGCGATCGCAGGCTTGCCGTTGAGGCGAGTGACCGTCTCGGCGTCCTTGAAGGTCGAGCGTATGGTCGCGATGTCCTTGGCCTGGACCACGGCGTTCGGCGTGGCGACCACCGGCAGGTTCGCGACATCCTCGGGCGTCTCGATCAGCGACGGCACCTTGACCGCGTATTTGCCTTCCGAGCCTTCGAGATTGCCGGCCGCGACCAGGCTGTTGGAGGAGGCGACGCCCTGGATCACCTGGTCGAGCTGCAGTCCGTAGGAGGAAAGCTTCACCGGATCGACGACAACCTCGACAAGGTCGTCGCGAGCGCCCTGCAGCGAGCCTTCGAGCACGCCGGGCACCTCCTCGATGCGGTCGCGCAGCTCGCGCGCGGCCGAAGTCAGCACGCGCTCCGGCACATCGCCGGAAAGCGTGACGACCAGAACCGGGAATTCCGAGACGTTGACCTCGTTGACGGTCGGCTCTTCCGCCGCCTGCGGCAGGTCGGCCTTGGCGTCCTGCACCTTGCTGCGCGTGTCCTGCAGCGCTGTCGCGAGATCCGTCTGCGGCTGGAATTCGACCAGCACATAGCCGCCGCCCTGGAAGGCGGCTGAGCGCATCTCCTTGAGCCCCTTGAGGCTCTTGAGCTTGCTTTCCATCGGCCTGAGCAGCAGGCGCTCGGAATCCTCCGGCGAGATGCCCTGATAGATCAGGCTGACATACATCATCGGAATCGGAACGTCGGGCTCTGCTTCCTTCGGCGTGGACTGGTAGGCGACCCAGCCCGCGACGACCAGGAACAGCAGCGCCGATATGGTGAGGCGAGCGTTGTTGATGGCGAGTCTGACGATATCCATGACTTCGGCCTGTTATGCTTCGGGGGCTGCGGATTGCCATCGCCGGATTGGTCCGGCGACGGACGCGTCCTGCTTTACTGCGTGCCGGCGGTGGCTTCGCCGATCAGCTTGTTGATGGTCGCCTGGTCGGCCTCGACGGGCTTCACCGGATCGCCCTCCTTCACCAGCTCCTGGCCGGCGACGATGATGCGCGCATCTTGCGGAATGCCGCCCAGCACCAAGCCGTGTGGCGTGTCGTCGACCAGGTCGATCGGAAAGAACGCCACCTTGTCGTCCTTGCCGACGGCGCGAATGCCGAGGTCGCCCTTGTCGCCGAGCGTCACCACCGAACGCGGCAGCATGACCGCGTTGGTCGGCTCGGCGCTGAGCGCGATCTCGGCCGTCATGCCGGCGGGGATGGAGCCGTCGGGATTGGGTATCGCCACCTCGACGCGGAAGGTGCGGGTCTGCGCCGAGGCATCGCGGCTGATGTAGCGCACGGTGCCGGTGACCTTCTGGTCGTTGACGAGGCGGACATCGGCCTCGTCGCCGATCTTGACGTAGCGCAGGTCGCGCTCGCTGATCTCGCCGCGGGCGATGACCGGATCGAGCTTCAGGACTGTCGCCACCTCGCCGCCCTGCATCACCGAGCTGCCGAGTTCCACCGGGATGCGGTCGATGACGCCGTCGAACGGCGCTTTGACCTCGTTGCGGTCGAGCTCCGCCTGCGCGGTGTCGAGCTGCGATTGCGCCAGCGTCAGGTTGGAGCGGGCGGTATCGAGCTGCAGCTTCGGCAGATTGCCGGTCTTGGCCAGCCGCTCGGCAGCATCGAGCTCGGCTTTGCGCTGCGCCAGCAATTGCTTGGCATTGTCGACATTGGAGATCTTCTCCTCGGCCGCGAGCATCAGCACGAGGTCGCCGGTCTTGACCCGGTCGCCCTGCTTGACCGGCAACTTCTCGATGACGCCGGCGACGCGCGTCGCCAGCACGGCCCGCTTGTCGGCCTCGGTCAGGCCGGAGATGCGGATGGCGCGCGCATAGGTTTTGCGCGGCGGCGTCACTACGGCGACCGTGCGCAACGCGGCCTTGGGCTCGGCTTGCGCGGCGTCCGGCTTGGTGGCCTCCGGCTGAGCGGGCTTGCCGGCGTCGGCGTGCTTGTCGGTGGCGGCCGACTTGTCGGTGGTAACCGACTTGTCGGCGGCGCTACCGACGGACGAAAACTCACCCGTGCCCATCCAGGCCGCGAATCCGATGAGCACGACAATGGCAGCAAGCTTGTGAAACCTGATTTTCGGCATCGTCATTTTTTCCGTTGCAGGACCTGGCGAGGTCGGCGCTTCCGACTTCGGGCGCGCGGCCGATATGGGTGTGCGCGGGGCCTAGTTCAATTTGCCGTGATCGGCGAAGCGCAGCTTCTACCTGAAAGTTGCGGCGCAATATAGTCGGAAAAGTTGCGGTAGCATTGCGAAGTGGAACGTGGTTCCTCGACAAATCCAAGCTTTTCTGCCAGACGGCTGCGCTTTTTTCCGGCGCGCCGATAGTTTTCCACGGCTTCCCTAACGTTACTGGCAACAGCCGTCAGGATGATGCGGAAAGCTCCCATATGAAGCGCCGATCATCCGCGTTGACCGCGGTTCCATCCCCGCCATTCCCGGGCTGAAGCTGTCAAGTGATGAGCTTCAGCAGCCGAAAAAGACGCTCGAATGTCTTGCCATAGGGCGGGCGCAGCAGGCCGCCGGCGCTGAGCTTCGACTGGATGAAGATCGGCTTTTCCTTGCTGAAGGTGCGAAAACCCCACTCGCCGTGATAGGCGCCCATACCGCTGTCGCCGACGCCGCCGAAGGGCTGCCGCTCCTGCGCCAGATGCATCATGCAGTCATTGACCGTGACGCCGCCGGCCACGGTTTCCCGCATGACCCTGCGGCGATTGGCGCTGTCGCTGCCGAACCAGTAAAGCGCCAGTGGACGCTCGCCCCGGTTCACATGATCGAGAGCCTCGTCCACGCTGCCATATTCGACGATCGGCAGCACCGGTCCGAAAATCTCCTCGCGCATCAGCCGCAGAGTCTCGCCGGCATTGCGCACCAGCACCGGCGCCATCTTGCGGTCGCTGATGCCGAGCTTCTCGTTCGCAGGATTGATCTCGATAATGTCGGCGCCGCTGTCGCGCGCCTCGGCGACCATGTCGCTCAGCCGCCGGTGATGCCGCTCGCTGACGATCGCCGTATAGTCGGGATTGTCGCCGAAGCGCGGATAGAGCTTCGCGATTGCCGCCGCGAACTTAGCCGCGACCGCCGCGCCCTGGCCTTGCGGGACCATCAGATAGTCGGGCGCGATGCAGGTCTGGCCGGCATTGAGCAATTTGCCGTAGGCAACGCTGGCGACCGCCGCATCAAGATCGCAGGAGGGATCGAAGATCGCCGGCGACTTGCCGCCGAGCTCGAGCGTCACCGGCGTCAGATTGTCAGCGGCAGCCAGCGCAACCTGGCGGCCGACGGCGGTCGAGCCCGTGAACAGGAGGTGGTCGAACGGCAAGGACACGAACGCCTTGCCGACCTCCGCGTCGCCGACCGCCAGGCTGATCTCGTCGGCGGCGAAATATTTTTCGACCAGGCTGGCGAGCAGGTCCGAAAATTTCGGCGTCAGCTCCGAAGGCTTGATCAGCACGCGGTTGCCGGCGGCCAGAGCGGCTGTCGCCGGCGCGATGGCGAGCTGGAAAGGATAGTTCCAGGGCGAGACGATGCCGACGACGCCGAGCGGCTGCGGCAAGAGGCGGTTGCGGCCGGGCAGGAAGGGCAGGCTGGTGGCGACGCGGCGCTCGCGCATCCAGGCGCCGAGATGCGACAGCGCATGCCTGATGCCGGCGCGCACGACGAACAGTTCGGCAAGCCGCGTCTCCTGAGCCGAGCGGGCGGAAAAATCGCTGTCGATCGCCGCGCAGATCTCGGCTTCGTGCTTTTCAGTGAGCGCCAACAGGCGCTTCAGCCGATCCTTGCGCAAGTCCAGCGTCGGGAACGGCTCCTTCTCGAAGGCCCTGCACTGCGCTTCAAACCTGACCCCGAGAGCGTTTTGTCTGGTTTGCAGCATCGCGACCTCCCCTTTACGTTCAGGTAAGCTATATCGCCCCGACAACCGAATCCAGCATTGCCCCGGTTCCGCTGGGGAAGATGCTGACAGCCGGAGCGGACTTGCTGACAGGTATGGAAGACATCAGGCGCGGCGGCGCGCAGATTCTGGCTTAATGTGCGCTGCCAGGAACTCCTTGACGCGACGCCCGGGTGCCGGGCCGCGCAGCGGCTTGAAGCCGTCGTCGAGCTCGCCTGAAAGATCGAGCGTGGCGTTCTGGCCGACGGCGTCGTAATTCTCTTCCAGCCAGTCGCTGGCGGCGCTGCGGCCGAGGTCGCGCAGATAGGCGATGAAAGCCCATTCGGCGTTGACCTTGGACGACGCGGAGAGGTCCTTGAAAGCCTCGTCGGCATCGATGCGGTGCATGCGGATGTCGCGATATTCGCCATGCGGCAGGCGTCCGGCCGCGATCAACTCCTTGACGAAGGCGATCGAGCGGAATTCGCGCAGCAGCCCGGCATTGAAGGTGATCTCGTCGATGCGGTTCTGGATCTCATTGGCGCTCTTCGGCGTGCCTTCGCGCACCACCGGATTGATCTGCACCAGAAGCACGTCCTCGGTCGCCGCCGTCTTGAAGAACGGATAGAGCGCCGGATTGCCGCCATAGCCGCCGTCCCAATAGGGCACGCCCTTGATCTCGACGGCGCGGAACAATTGCGGCAGGCAGGCCGAAGCCATCACCGTGTCGAGGTCGATCTCGCCGTCGGAGAAGACGCGCAGCTGTCCCGTCTCGACATTGGTCGCCGAGATGAACAGCTCAATCGACTTGCAGGCGCGCACATTGTCGAAGTCGATCTCCTTCGCCACCACATCGCGCAGCGGGTTGAGGCCGAGCGGATTGGCGACATAGGGCGAGAACACCCGCGACATCGTGTCGAAGAAAAAATAGCCGGGCGTGTTCTCGATCGACCAATTGCCCCAGACCACGTCCCACGGCATGCGCTGCACCGGGCTGAAACGCCCCTTCGAGGCCACCGCTCGCCAGAAATCGTCGAGCTTTTTGCGCGCGCCTTCGACGCCGCCCCGGACATATCCGTCGGCCAGCGCCACCGCGTTCATTGCGCCGGCGCTGGTGCCGGACACCGCCGCGATCTCCAGCCGCCCGTCCTCCAGCAGCCGGTCGAGCACGCCCCAGGAAAAGGCGCCATGCGAACCGCCGCCCTGGAGCGCGATGTTGATCTTCTTCTTTTCCTCCGCCTTGCCGTTCTTCGCCATGGCGTTCCTTGTCTCGATGCGCCGGCCTACCGCTGCCTCATTTTGCACGGAGACGGCGCAGTCAGCCTATGTTGCAGTGCAGCATATAGGGGCGGACCAAGGCAAGAACACGAACACACAAGCGTGATCGGATGAAATTTCGGAGAGATCTTTCCTCGCCCTACGAAGTGGGACCGCTTTGCGGGGGCGAGGAACCGAACCTCTCAAGCCACGAGATCGGGCACCGGCCCGACATAATGCGACTGCGGCCGGATGAGCCGTCCGGTCGCCTGCTGCTCGCGGGCGTGCGCAATCCAGCCGGCAACGCGGCCGGCGGCAAAGACGTTGGAGAACGCCTCTTTCGGGAAGCCGACCGCTTCCAAAAGAAGCGCGGTATAGAACTCGACATTGGTCTGGATCGAGCGCTGCGGCTTGGCGATCCTGAGCACCTCAAGCGCCGCCTGCTCCACGGTTTCGGCGAAGGCCAACCTGCTACCCATCTCCTTGCTGCTCGTCTTGTTGCGCGAACCGAGCTGCCGCACGACCGTCTTCAGCGCATCGGCTCGCGGGTCGCGCACGCGGTAGATGCGATGGCCGAAACCCATGATGCGCTGGCCATGGGCGATCTCGTTGCGCAGCCATGCCGTGGCGTCGCCGCTGGCCTTGATGGCGTCCAGCATCTCGATCACCGGCCCCGGCGCGCCGCCATGCAGCGGACCTTTCAGCGCGCCGAGCCCAGCCAGGATCGCCGAGGTCAGTCCGGCCTGGGTCGAGGCCACCACGCGGGTCGCGAAGGTCGAGGCGTTGAGCCCGTGGTCGCAGACCGTCACCAGATAGCTGTCGAGCGCCTTGGTAAGCGCGGGCGAGGCGGAGCCGGAAAGCATGCGCAGCATGTCACCGGCATGATCGGCTTTTTCGTCGGGAGCAATAGGCGTCTTACCCCGGCCAAGGCGCAGCAAGGCCGGCGTCAGCACCGTAGGCGCCGCGACCAGCCGCAGCGCATCGGCAAGCCTGTCGCCGTCCGGCAGGACGGCCATGCCGGCGCGCATGCCGCTGTAGACGTCGAGCGGCGCAAGCTGGGCAAGCATCGGCTGGACGCGATCGAACACTTCCACCCGAGCCTTGCCGATCGCCTCCTCCAGTTCGGCATCGCTCGGAAGGTCGTCGAAGAAGCCGTCGAACAGCAGACGCACCACCTGCGCGTAGCGCCGGCGGCCGGCCAGTTCCATCAGCGAATGGCCTCGGATGGTGAGGTGCCCACCCGCGCCATCGACATCGGAAAGCACCGTGTCTGCCGCCACAACATCATCGAGCCCATTTGCCATGACCGTCTCCTTGACCTTTGGTGCATGACAATTAATGCTGCGCAATCAATGCATCAATCTTGATCAAGATAATCAATGTAAGGCGGCAAATGACGGAATGGCTGACCCGGGATGAGGCGCTGGAGCGGCTCAATGTCCGTCCGCAGACGCTTTATGCCTATGTCAGCCGCGGCCGCATCGGCATGAGGCCGGACGAAGCAGACCCGCGCCGCAGCCGGTACCGCGCCGACGACATCGCCGCGCTCGCCACGCGCCGCGACCGCGGAAGGAGCCCGCAGGCAATCGCCGAAAGCGCCATCGCCTGGGGCGAGCCGGCGATTCCCACGTCAATCTCCACGGTGCTGCATGGTCGTCTCATCTATCGCGGCAGGGACGCGGTGGAGCTTTCGGCGACGGCGACGCTCGAGGAGACCGCCGAGCTGCTATGGGCTTCCGCCCGTCCGGTATCGTTCGCCTCGCTGACCCCTTCGGCCGCCCGGCAAAGCGGCACGCCCACCGCCTTCGCCAGGCTTTCGGCGCTCGCCGCCGCAGGCTGGTCCTCGCTCGGACGCAGGCCGGCGATGCTGCAGCAGGACGGCGCCGCCGCGACCAGCGCGCTGGCAACCGCGCTCGGCGCGTCGCCGGGCTCCGAACCCGTGCATATCAGGCTGGCGCAGGGCTGGTCGGTGGAAGCCGCCGGCGCCGATCTCATCCGCAAGGCGCTGGTGCTTTTGGCCGATCACGAGCTCAACACCTCGACCTTCGCCGCCCGCGTCGCGGCCTCCACCGGCGCGCCGATCGCCGCCTGCCTGCTCGCAGGCCTTGCGACGCTGACCGGCCCGCGCCACGGCGGCGCCGGCGCGGCGGCGATCACGCTTGTCGAGGATGCCGGGCGGCTGGGTCCGGACGAGGCGATTGCACGCTGGCTCGCTCATGACCGGCCGCTGCCAAGCTTCGGCCACCCGCTTTACCCGGAAGGTGATCCGCGCGCGCAAGCACTGCTGCCCGACCTGGAGATCGATGACGGGATCGTACATCTTCGCGACGCCGTGCTCGCCGCGACCGGGCTGCATCCGAATATCGATTTTGCGCTGGCCGCGATGACGCGCAGCCTCAGCCTGCCGGCCGATGCGCCGTTCCGCCTGTTCGCGCTCGGCCGCAGCGTCGGCTGGACGGCGCATGCTGTCGAACAGGTGACCAGCAACAGGCCGATCAGGCCCCGCGCCCGTTATGACGGGCCAATTAGCGCGGGATGATGACTTGCAGATTAGCCGGAACGCGTTTGAGGTCGTCATTCTAGGGCGGAGTAAGGAGCGAAGCGACGCGCGCAGACCCTAGAATCCATGCCGTGACGCTAAGGCGTTGCAACGTATACAGAATTCTGCACCGCTGCGCCCTACGGCGTCGGTCACAGAATGGATCCTCGGGTCAAGCCCGAGGATGACGAAGGGATGGGCCTTTGCGCCAATCTCCAGCGTTCGCGATCGCCGCCAAACGGCGGCACACCCGTCAGGACATCGTGTCCAGCTTGCGCTGCATCGCCGCAATCTGCGCCTTCAATTCCTGCAGATCGTCGCCCTTCTCTTCCTTCTTCGCTGGCTCGGCGGCCGGCGCTGAATTGCCGCCGGCGGGCGGGAACGGCGTGAACATGCGCATGGCGTTCTGGAACATCTCGACATTGCGTCGCGTCTGTTCCTCGAGCGCCTTGATCGGCGTCTTCATCATGTCGATCGGCGTTTTCCCGAAGGTACCCTTGAGCTGCTCGCGAAACCGCTCCTGCTCCTTGGAGAAGGCGATCATCGATTGTTCGAGGAAGCTCGGCACGATCATCTGCATCTGATCGCCGTAGAAGGAGATGAGTTGGCGCAGGAACGGGATCGGCAGCATGTTCTGCCCATCCTTGTTCTCCAGCTCGAAGATGATCTGCGTCAGCACCGGATGCGTGATGTCGTCGCCGGTCTTTGCGTCCTGGACCGTGAACTCCTCGCCCTTCTTGACCATCTCGGCCAAGTCCTCGAGCGTCACATAGGTGCTTGTGCCGGTATTGTAGAGCCGGCGATTGGCATACTTCTTGATGACGATCGGGTCGTCTTTTGCGGCCATCCGTATCCTCCCCAGGACACCGGCACCTCTAGGAGTAAGCGGCCGGTAACGATTGCGCCCTTTATCGAGGATACGCGCAAAAGCCTCACAATTCCAAGCGGTTTGTGCACTGCGGCATCAATTAATGCTGCAGGGCATGACAAAATTCGCCGCGCGGTCAACGTCATGTTGCCGCAACCGGCGCGCGCTCTGCTTGCCGCGCATGGCGGCCATGCCCATTTCCGGTTTGACTCGGCTGCCTGAACCGGCAAGAAAGTCTTCAAGGATAGCCTAGAACACGACACCTCGAAGTCTGGAGAAGAAAATGTCCGCTTCCAATTCCATCGTCGTCGCCAGCGCCGCTCGCACCGCGGTCGGATCCTTCAACGGCAGTTTCGCCGCCACGCCGGCGCATGAACTCGGCGCCGTAGTCATCAGGGAATTGCTGGCGCGCGCGAACGTCGAGGCGGCGGAAGTCGACGAGGTCATCCTCGGCCAGGTGCTGACCGCTGCGCAAGGACAGAACCCGGCTCGCCAGGCCTCGATCAATGCCGGCCTGCCGAAGGAGACCACGGCCTGGGGCCTCAATCAGGTTTGCGGCTCGGGCCTGCGCGCCATTGCGCTCGGCATGCAGCAGATCGCCACCGGCGACGCCAAGGTGATCGTCGCCGGCGGTCAGGAATCGATGTCGATGTCGCCGCATGCCGAGCACCTGCGCGCCGGCGTCAAGATGGGCGACTACAAGATGATCGACACCATGATCAAGGACGGCCTGTGGGATGCCTTCAACGGCTACCATATGGGTAACACCGCCGAGAACGTCGCCCGTCAGTTCCAGATCACCCGCGAAACCCAGGACGAGTTCGCGCTCGCCTCGCAGAACAAGGCGGAGGCTGCGCAGAAGGCCGGCAAGTTCAAGGACGAGATCGTCGCCTTCACCATCAAGGGCAAGAAGGGCGACACAACAGTCGATCAGGACGAGTACATCCGGCACGGCGCGACGCTCGACGCCATGACCAAGCTGAAGCCTGCTTTCGACAAGGACGGCACGGTCACCGCCGCCAACGCGTCGGGCATCAATGACGGCGCCGCCGGCGCGCTGCTGATGACCGAGTCCGAGGCCGTGCGGCGCGGCATTACCCCGCTGGTGCGCATCGCCTCCTGGGCGACCGCCGGCGTCGATCCGGCAATCATGGGCACAGGGCCTATTCCCGCTTCGAAGCGGGCGCTGGAGAAGGCCGGCTGGTCGGTCAAGGACCTCGACCTCGTCGAGGCCAACGAGGCGTTCGCCGCGCAAGCCTGCGCCGTCAACAAGGGCATGGGCTGGGATCCCTCGATCGTCAACGTCAACGGCGGCGCCATCGCCATCGGCCATCCGATCGGTGCTTCGGGCGCCCGCGTCTTCAACACGCTGGTCTACGAGATGCGTCGCCGCGGCGCCAAGAAGGGCCTTGCCACGCTGTGCATCGGCGGCGGCATGGGCGTTGCGATGTGCGTGGAAGCGCTGAACTGAGCGAATAGCGAATAGGGAGTAGCGAATAGGGAAAACGGCGTCGGCGCAGCAGGCTTCAATCCCCTACTCGCTATTCGCTACTCCCTACTCGCTCCTCCGATCAACAGGGAGGAGCACACATGACCAAAGTAGCAATCGTCACGGGCGGAACACGCGGCATCGGCGCGGCGATATCGGTCGCCTTGAAGACCGCCGGCTATTCGGTCGCGGCGAACTATGCCGGCAATGACGAGGGGGCCCAGAAATTCAAGGCCGAGACTGGTATCCCCGTCTACAAATGGTCGGTCGCCGACTACGAGGCCTGCGCCGCAGGCATCAAGCAGGTGGAGGCCGATCTCGGCCCGGTCTCCGTGCTGGTCAACAATGCCGGCATTACTCGCGACACCATGTTCCACAAGATGACGCCCGCACAGTGGAAGGAAGTGATCGACACCAACCTGTCCGGCGTCTTCAACATGACGCATCCTTTGTGGAGCGGCATGCGCGACCGCAAGTTCGGCCGCGTCATCACCATTTCCTCGATCAACGGCCAGAAGGGTCAGATGGGCCAGGTCAATTATTCGGCCTCGAAAGCCGGCGATATCGGCTTCACCAAGGCGCTGGCTCAAGAGGGGGCTCGCGCCGGCATCACAGTCAATGTCGTCTGCCCCGGCTACATCGCCACCGACATGGTCATGGCCGTGCCGGAAAAAGTACGGGAGTCGATCATCGCTCAGATCCCGGTCGGTCGCCTCGGCGAGCCGGAAGAGATCGCGCGCTGCGTCGCCTTCCTGGCTTCCGATGAGGCCGGCTTCATCACCGGCTCGACCATCACCGCCAATGGCGGTCAGTATTTCGCCTGACACCCCAGTAGGTCGCCCGACACCGTTTACCGCCAAAGGCGGCTCCGGCACCGAAGCCGCCTTTTTTGTTCGCCGGCACGCCGGCGCGACACCTTGCCTCAATTCGGCACGCAAAAGTTAACGGCCGCAGCCACGCTCTGTGCATAACCGCTGCGACAAGCTGTGAATCCTCGGTGGGCAAGCTGTGGATAACACCATATCTAGGGGTGAACAAACCGGGAAAGCCGTCGGATCGCTGATTCGTCGCCGATTCGTTCCGGCTTTGGCCGGAAAGTTAACAGTGGACGGTGCAAACGTCACCGAACTCGTTAAAGGCGATTAAGAAAAATCAACAATTTCATAAACTTGAAGTCTGCGCCCAGGTCGGGTCTGACCATTGCCCGGCAAAGGTTAACGACGACCCGGGTCCGGCCGAGGCAAAGCAGGAATCGGGCCAATTCAGCGATTCAGCATGTGGTGAGACTCACCGTCAAAAAATCCACATATAGCCGTGAACAAACCCTGAATCAGAACGAGTCACCGATTCGTCGCTGATTCGTTCCAGACTCGTTCCAGCTGTTAACAAGCGGCCGATTTTGGCTGCCCCCTCCGGCATAGCCAGTTCGCGAGGGAACATTCCGCTTTCGCTTCACGCCCGAAGTCCCTATGTGTCGCCTGTCACACGCGGCGGCAGCGCCGTGCTTCAGACTACGGGCGGCAGAAACCTTATTTCCGAGCCGATGAACATCCAGCCGAAACACTCCCACCCGCTGATCCTTTCGGGCCGCGACGTGACGGCCGTGCTGGGCCCGACCAACACCGGCAAGACGCATCTCGCCATCGAGCGCATGGTCGCGCATGAGACCGGTGTCATCGGCCTCCCGCTGAGGCTGCTCGCCCGCGAGGTCTATGCGCGCGTCTGCGAGAAGGTCGGCGCCCACAAGGTGGCGCTGATCACCGGCGAGGAGAAGATCGTGCCTGCCGGCGCGAAATATTCGGTCTGCACCGTCGAGGCGATGCCGCGCGAGACCGACGCCGCCTTCGTCGCCATCGACGAGGTGCAGCTCGCCGGCGATCTCGAGCGCGGCCATATCTTCACCGATCGTATCCTGCATCTGCGCGGCCGCCAGGAGACGCTGCTCCTGGGCGCGGCCACCATGCATGGCATCCTGCAGCGCCTGTTGAAGGGCGTGTCGGTGGTGACGCGGCCGCGGCTGTCGCACCTTGCCTATGCCGGCTCGAAGAAGCTCACCCGGTTGCCGCGGCGCACGGCGATCGTCGCCTTCTCGGCCGACGAGGTCTATGCGATCGCCGAGCTGATCCGCCGCCAGCAGGGGGGTGCTGCCGTCGTGCTCGGCGCTCTTTCCCCGCGCACCCGAAATGCCCAGGTGGAGATCTTCCAGTCCGGCGATGTCGACTATCTCGTCGCCACCGACGCCATCGGCATGGGCCTGAACCTCGATCTCGATCACGTCGCCTTCGCTCAGAACCGCAAGTTCGACGGCTATCAATACCGCAACCTGACCGCCGCCGAGCTTGGCCAGATCGCCGGCCGCGCCGGCCGGCACCTGCGCGACGGAACGTTCGGCGTCACCGGCCAGGTCGACCCATTCGACGAGGAACTGGTCGCCAAGATCGAGGGACACGATTTCGATCCGGTGAAGGTGCTGCAGTGGCGCACCGCCGATTTCGACTTTTCCAGCCTCGATGCGCTGAAGCGCTCGATCGAGGCCAATGCGCCTGTCGAAGGGCTGACCCGCGCGTTGCCGGCGGTGGATGCGCAGGCACTGGAGCAGCTATCGCGCGACGGCGACATCCGCGGCTTGGCCACCGGCAAGGAGCGCGTGGCGCTGCTTTGGGAAGCCTGCGCGCTCCCCGACTATCGCAAGATCGCGCCGGCACAGCATGCCGATCTTATCGCCTCGATCTATATGGACCTTGCGCGTCACGGCCATGTCGATGAGAATTACATGGCCGAGCAGGTGCGGCGCGCCGACACGACGGAAGGCGATATCGACACGCTGTCGCACCGGATCGCGCAGATCCGCACCTGGACTTTCGTCTCCAACCGCCCCGGCTGGCTGGCCGATCAGCTACACTGGCAGGAAAAGACGCGCGAAATCGAAGACAGATTGTCGGATGCGCTGCATGAGCGGTTGACGAAACGCTTCGTAGACCGCAGGACTTCCGTCCTCATGCGGCGCCTTAGAGAAAATACCATGCCTGAAGCCGAAATCAGCCCGTCCGGAACCGTCCTCGTCGAAGGCCATCACGTCGGCGAGTTGCAGGGGTTCCGCTTCACCGCCGACCAGAGCGCCGGCGGCGAGGACGCCAAGGCGGTGCGCACCGCCGCCCAGAAGGCGCTCGCGGCCGAGTTCGAGGCGCGCGCCGAGCGCTTTGCCGCCTGCGCCAATGGCGACCTGGCTTTGGGCTCGGACGGCGTCCTGCGCTGGATCGGTGCGCCGATCGGCACGCTGGTCGCCGCCGACGAGGCGCTGAAGCCGCGCCTGGTTCTGCTTGCCGACGAGCAGCTGACCGGCCCCGCCCGCGACAAGGTCGCGGCGCGCGCCGAGCGTTTCGTCAATTTCCAGATCGAAACGCTTTTGAAGCCGCTGGTCGACCTGAAGAATGCCGACCAGCTCGCCGGCATCGCGCGCGGCATCGCCTTCCAGCTGGTCGAGCATTTCGGCCTGATCAATCGCCGCGACATCGCGGAGGAGATGAAGTCGCTCGACCAGGAAGGCCGCGCAGCGCTTCGCCGCCTCGGCGTCCGCTTCGGCGCCTACCATGTCTTCGTGCCGGCGCTGATCAAGCCGGCGCCGGCTGGCCTGGTGACGTTGCTGTGGGCGCTGAAGAACGACGGCAAGGACAAGCCCGGCTTCGGCGATGTGGTGCATGCGCTGGCTTCCGGCCGCACCTCGGTCGTTATCGACCCGACCTTCGACAAGACCTTCTACAAGCTCGCCGGCTACCGCAATCTCGGCCGCCGCGCCGTGCGCGTCGATATCCTCGAGCGGCTTGCCGACCTCATCCGCCCGGCGACCAACTGGAAGCCCGGCCTCGGCCAGCGTCCGGACGGCGCCTATGACGGTCACGCCTTCATAGTGACGCCGCCGATGATGTCGATCCTCGGCGCCACGGCCGACGACATGGAGGAGATCCTGAAAGGTCTCGGCTATCGCTCGGAGGCCAAGCCGGCCGCCGAGGTTAAGGCGAAGCTCGACGCGCTGGACGACGCCGCCCGCGAAGCGGCAGCGGCCAAGCTCGCCGCGGATAATGCCGCGCGCGCCGCGCGCGAGGCAGAGGCACAAGCCGCGGCAACTGATACGGTCGCGGAGGCAACGGTCGACGGCTCGGAGCCGGCTGCCGCCGAAGCTCCGGCTGAAGCCGTCGCGGAAGTGGCAGCGGAACCTGCCACGGCAGAGCCGGCAGAAGCTCCGGCCGCGGTTACGGAAGAGCCCGCCGCTGTGGAAGGCGCCGCAGCGGTGGACATAGCGGCAGCGCCCGAGTCGGCCGAAAGCGCCGACGCTCTTACCTCCCCCCAACACCAGGTGGAGGATAGTGCCGGCGGCGATCCGCCAGCCGAAGCCGAGGAACCAAAACCTGTGCTCCTGTGGCGCCAGGCGCGTTTCGACCATCAGCGTCCGCGCCATCGCCACGACAACCGTCGCGACAATCGCCCGCGCGGCGCCCAGCCCGCACGCGAGGCAGGCGCCGCAAGCGGTCAGCCCGGCGATCGGCCCGCCCAGGAAGGCCGCCGCGAGCAGCGCGAAGGCGCCGGCAAGCCGCGCTTCGACCGCTCGAAGTTCAAGCCGAGGCCCGAGACAGGCGACCGGCGTGAGGGCGCTGAACGGCGCGAAGGCAAGCCGCAAGGCGAACGCCGCGAAGGCCGGCCGGACTGGAAGGGCGGCAGGCAGGACGACAAGGGCAACACTCCGGGCGGCAAGCCTGCCTTCCAGGGCAAGCCGCGCGAGGAACGTCCGCAGCGCTTCGATCCGGATTCGCCCTTTGCCAAGCTCGCCGCCTTGCGCGACCAGCTGAAGAAATAGGTTCGAGCATGATCCCGAAAAGTGGGACCCGGTTTTCGGGCGAGATCATGCTCCATCAAAGAACCAGCATGATCCCGAACCGAAGGACCGCGTCAGCGAAAAGTGGGAACCGATTTTCGGATAAGATCATGCTCTACCAAAGCTAGCCGCGATGGTTGGAGAAGGCCGTCAACGCATCGACAAATGGCTGTTCTTCTCGCGCGCGGTGAAGTCGCGGTCCTTGGCGGCAAAGGTCGTCGTCGCGGGACGCGTCCGCATCAATCGCGACAAAGCAGCGCAGGCGTCGGATCTGGTCAAGCCCGGCGACGTGCTCACCATCATGCTCGAGCGCCGTATCCTCGTCTGGAAGGTGCTGAACTGTGGCGCCAGGCGCGGCCCGGCCGACGAGGCGCGGCTGCTTTACGAGGATCTGTCGCCGGCGCCGGCACCCAAAGGCGAGGCGGTTCCGGACGCCGTTCCAGCCTTGCGCGAGGCCGGCAGCGGCCGCCCGACCAAACGCGAGCGGCGGCAGACCGACCGGCTGCTCGGCGACGACTGAGATATAGCCGGGCCGCGGCACGGCTGCAGCAATTCCAGGAAAACTGCGCAACGGTTGGGCTGGAGGACTTGGCCGAAGCTTTCCGGCTGGAATTCCATTCCGCGACACCGGCTGCGCCTGCAATCCCTGCCCTTGCATGCGGCGGGCAAAGGCGTTACCTCAGCCGAAAAGCCCAGCAAAATGGGACGTTCCGGAGCCTGCAATGACCTATGTCGTGACCGACAATTGCATCAAATGCAAATATATGGACTGCATCGAGGTCTGTCCGGTCGACTGTTTCTACGAGGGCGAGAACATGCTCGTCATCCATCCTGACGAGTGCATCGACTGCGGCGTCTGCGAGCCCGAATGCCCGGCCGACGCGATCAAGCCGGACACCGAGGGCGGCCTCGACAAATGGTTGCAGATCAATTCCGAATACGCCGAGAAGTGGCCCAATATCACCGCCAAGAAGGAGCCGCCGGCGGACGCCAAGACCTTCGACGGCGAGACCGGCAAGTTCGAGAAATATTTCTCGGCGGAGCCCGGCGAAGGCGATTGATATAGCGGCCGGGAATACCGGCATGACGCGGCGTAACCGGACCGATACAATTGCTGTCTTGACGGGCAGCGCTGCCGCTTGGCGTTAGCGAATGCAGCAAAACCTTGATTCTTCCGACTTTTTGTGTTACATCAACGAAACATGCCGGTGACACAACGTCGATTTATGGCGCTAACGCCCCAAATCACTGAAAGGTGAGCTTTTAGATCCGGACCAGAGCGATCTGGGGCAGGCGGTCGCATTCGTGCGATATGCCGGCCCTTGGCTTTTCCGGTGGGTTCATCCTGTTGCGCGGCTAACGGTCGGCTTTGCCGACCTCGTGGGTTCGAGCCGGCATGATGCCGGCTGCACAACTTAAGGAGTTCAGGGCGTAATGGCAACGATCACCCCGCAGAAGAAGTCCAACGCGGCTCGTCACGGGTTCAAGACCGGCGAATTCATCGTCTATCCGGCGCATGGCGTCGGCCAGATCGTGGCGATCGACGAGCAGGAAGTTGCGGGTCACAAGCTAGAACTGTTCGTCATCGATTTCCAGAAGGACAAGATGCGGCTGAAGGTGCCGGTCGCCAAGGCGACCTCGATCGGCATGCGCAAGCTGTCGGAAGAGGATTATGTCGACCGCGCGCTGAAGGTCGTGCAGGGCCGCGCCCGCATCAAGCGCACCATGTGGTCGCGCCGCGCCCAGGAATATGACGCCAAGATCAACTCGGGCGACCTGATCTCGATCTCGGAAGTTGTGCGCGACCTCTACCGCGCCGACAACCAGCCGGAGCAGTCCTATTCCGAGCGCCAGCTCTACGAAGCCGCGCTCGACCGCATGGCCCGCGAGATCGCCGCGGTGAACCGCATGTCGGAGACCGAGGCGGTGCGCCTCATCGAGGTCAACCTCAACAAGGGTCCGAAGCGCGGCGCCAAGGCCGACAACGAGGAAGCCGAGCAGGAAGAAGCTGCCTGAGCTTTTTCGCTTTTGAGTTTACGAAGAACCCGGCGTCGCGCCGGGTTTTTTGTTTCTGGTACCCAATTCTACACCCCGCTGCCGCCTTCCCTCTGCGCCTCCTCTTGCCTGAGCGAGGCGATGAAGCGCTTGGTTCGCTCGCGCTCCGGATTGTCGAACACGACCGAAGCCGGGCCTTTCTCGACGATCGAGCCGGCGTCCAGAAACACCACCTCCTGCGCGATCTTGGAGGCGAGCCTGAGATCATGCGTGGCCATCACCATGGTCGTGCCTTCGCGTGCGAGCTGTCCGAGCACGTCTACTACCTCCTGCGCCAGTTCCGGATCGAGCGCAGAGGTCGGTTCGTCGCAGAGCAGCACGCGCGGCGACGGCGCCAGCGCCCGGGCGATCGCCACGCGCTGCTGCTGGCCGCCGGACAGAGTCGCCGGCCAGGCGTCGGCCTTTTCCGCCATGCCGACCTTTTCGAGCAGCGCCATCGCCCGCTCGCGCGCCCTTGGCTCAGGCCATTTCAGCACCGTCACCAGTCCTTCCATGACATTCTCGATCGCTGTGCGATGCGGGAAAAGCTGAAAATTCTGGAACACCATGCCGGTCTGCAGGCGGATGCGCTGGATATGCTTGGCCGGCACCTTGCCACCCGGATGGAACGCAAGCGTCTCGTCGCCGATGCGCAGGGACCCGGACGTCGGGATTTCCAACAGGTTGATGCAGCGTAAGAGCGTGCTTTTGCCGCCGCCGGAAGGGCCGACCAGCGCAGTCACGCTGCCCTCGTCGAGGGTGACGGTCACGCCCTTCAGCACAAGATTGTCGCCGAAGCGCTTTTCGATGTTGCTGAGGCCGATCATGCGTTGGCCTCCAGGAACCCGCCATAGCGGTTTAGCCGCACTTCCAGCCGCGCCTGCAGCGCCGACAGAACCGAGCTCAACGCGAGATAGAGCGCGGCCGCTTCGACATAGAGGATCAGCGGCTCATAGGTGGTCGCGACGATGCGCTGCGCGGCCTGGAACATCTCGGGCACCGTGATTGCCGCCGCCAGCGAGGTATCCTTGACCAGCGAGATGAAGGTGTTGGAAAGCGGCGGGACAGCAACGCGGCCCGCCTGTGGGAGGATGGTGCGCCGCATCGCCTGGCTCCAGGTCATGCCGATCGAATAGGAAGCTTCCCACTGCCCCTTCGGCACCGAGCCGATGACGGCCCGGATGATCTCAGACGTATAGGCGCCGATGTTGAGCGTGAAGCCTATCAGAGCGGCGGGAAAGGCATCGAGCAGAATGCCGACCGACGGCAGGCCGTAGAAGATCAGGAACAACTGAACGAGCAGCGGCGTGCCGCGAAAAATCCAGACATAGAAGCGCACCATCGCGACCAGCGGCTTCGGGCCGAACAGCCGGATCAGCGCCGTCACCAGTCCGGCGATGAGCCCAAGCGCGAAGGACAGGAGCGTCAGCGGCACGGTGAAGATCAGCGCCGCCCACAACAGCGTCGGCAACGATTCCAGCATCAATTGCAGCCAGTGCGGCACGAAGCGCTTCTCCCTTCCAGATACGGCGGCGCGTCCCCCGTATGGACCGACTATCATGCAAAACCCGGCGGGCCGTCAAAGACGACCCCGATGAATGCCGTGCAAAAACAGCGGGCCGTCGAAGACGGCCCGCCGGTATCCGAGCAAGGAGACGATTGCCTTACTTCGAAACGTCCTGGCCGAAATACTTGTCGGCGATCTTCTGGTAGGTGCCGTCGGCCTTGATGTCGGCCAGCGCCTTGTTGATGGCCGCGACCAGCTCCGGATCCCCCTTGCGCACGATCACGCCGGAATAATCGGCATTCTCTTCCTGCGCCGCGATCTTCACATTGGCGTCCGGCTTGTGCTTCTTGAAATCGAGGAAGGACAGGCTGTCATTGATCGTGGCGTCGGCGCGGCCGGTGAGCAGAAGCTGGATCGACTGGTCGAACCCGTCGGTGCCGACGAGCTCGGCGCCGTTCTTCTCGGCGAGCTTGCCGAAATTGGAGGTCAGCGACTGCGCCGACTTCTTGCCCTTGAGATCGGCGAAGGTCTTGATGTCGGTGTTGTCGCCGCGCACGATCAGCACCGCCTTCGAGGCGATGTAGGGATCGGAGAAATCATACTTGGCCTTGCGCGCATCGGTGATGCCGACCTCGTTGATGACGGCGTCGTAGCGGTTGGCGTCGAGGCCGGCGATCAGGCCGTCCCACTTGCCTTCAAGGAACTGAACCTTGACGCCGAGCTTGTCGCCGATGGCCTTGGCGATCTCGACGTCGAAGCCGACCAGCGCGTTGGACTCATCGTGATAGGTGAAGGGCGCATAGGTGCCCTCAGTGCCTACCTTGAGCACCCCGGCCTGCTTGATCTGGTCGAGATTGGCGCCGGCATAGCCGGCGGTGATCGCCAGAACCTGCAGCGTTCCGGCGAGAAGAAGCGGTTTGAGCCATTTCATTTTTCTGTGATCCCGTTTTGACCGGTGTCCCGGCGCGACTGTGCGAGCCGCAAACTGGCAGATAGAAGGCTGCAAAATAAGGAACCAGATTTCAAAAATCGGCTCTGCCAGAAATCTGATTCTCTAAACCGCCGAGAATTCACCAGAAGGCTTCCCGGCAGATAACAGAATGCTTCCGTCGGCACCATCTACCCACTCGGGCGGCGGAACCATCCATGCGCCTGACACGTTGCATGGCTGTTGTAGGGCGCGGCGGCATCTTTTCAACCGCTATACGCGCAATCGTCGCAAAAGGAGCCGGCATGATCGAAGACGCGGCAGGACGGACATTGGTCCGGGCGGCAATGAAGGCTCCATACCTCGAGCGCGACGAGGAGCATGTCCTTGCGCTTCGTTGGAAGGAAGAGAACGACCAGCATGCGCTGCACAGGATCACTGTCGCCCATATGCGCCTTGTGATCTCCATGGCCTCGAAATTTCGCCATTACGGCCTGCCGCTCGGCGATCTCATTCAGGAGGGGCATGTCGGCCTGCTCGAGGCGGCCGCCCGTTTCGAACCCGCGCGCGAAGTACGCTTCTCGACCTATGCCACCTGGTGGATCCGCGCCTCGATGCAGGATTACATCCTGCGCAACTGGTCGATCGTACGCGGCGGCACCAGTTCCGCGCAGAAGGCGCTGTTCTTCAATCTCAGGCGTCTGCGCGCGCGCCTCGCCAACGGCGCCGAGCCTCTCTCCAATGCCTCGCTCTACCGCGAGGTCTCGGCGGCGCTGGGCGTGCCGGAGGCCGACGTGGCGATGATGGATTCGCGCCTGTCTTCCCCCGACAGCTCGCTCAACGCGCCTTTGGCCGACGAGAACGGCGCTGCCGAGCGGATGGATTTCCTGGTTTCCGAAGATCCGCTTCCCGACGAGATCGTCGGCGAGAGGATCGACGTCCAGCGCCGCGCTATCTGGCTGCGGAGCGCGCTCGGCGCGCTCAATGCCCGGGAGCTCCGCATCATCGAGGAGCGCAGGCTGAGCGATGACGGCGCCACGCTGGAATCGCTTGGCGAACAGCTCGGCATCTCCAAGGAGCGCGTCCGCCAGATCGAGGCCCGCGCCATGGAAAAGCTGAAGCTGGCGCTGGTGAAGCAAAACCCTGAATTCCTGGCGGAAGCCGCCTGAAGTCAGTCCGGGACCAAACTCAAAGATAAGAAATAACACGCCGTCATCGGGGCCATTTTTCCTCGACGATAACTAGGATTGTGAGCTCTTTAACAGACTGTTGCGCCGCAATCGGCTTTTTGACTCCTCCAGATCACACCACATGGGGGATTTGCCATGCTGCGATGCTGCGCGCTGATTGCACTCTTGATCCTCGTGGGTCTCACGACGTTTCAAGCGCATGCCGAGCGAAGGGTTGCCCTTGTGGTCGGCAATTCGCAATACCGCGAAATCCCGGCGCTCAAGAATCCGGACAAGGACGCAGAAAACGTATCGAGGACATTCCGGCTGGCCGGCTTCGAGGTGTTCGCCGCCAAGGACCTGACCAAGCTTCAGTTCGAAGAGCGGTTCCGCAACTATCTGGCGGCGGCGGACGGCGCCGATCTGGCGGTCGTCTATTATTCGGGGCACGGCTTCCAGATCGGCGGAGAGAATTTCCTGATCCCGGTCGATGCGTCGCTGAAAGATGCGGCCGACATGGAGGTCCAGGCCATCAAGGTCGACGACATATTGCGGCAGCTGCGCTCGAGATCGAAAGTCCAGATGATCATCCTCGACGCTTGCCGCAACGATCCTTTCCCGCGCAAGGACTATTGGCTGCGCGACCAGTTGATCGTCGCCGGCGGCAGCGGCCTTGCGCAGGTAACGGGTTCGCAGAACACGCTGATTGCCTTTGCCACCGAGCCGGGGGCGGTCGCCTATGACGGGTCCGGCGACCTCAGCCCGTTTTCGTCGTCCTTCTCCCGCCGTGCGCTGGCGCCGGGCCAGGAGATACGCTCGGTGATGGCGGCCGTCCGCCGCGACGTGGTCAAGGCCACCAACGGCAAGCAGGTTCCGTGGGAGAACTCCTCGCTGATCGACGACGTCGTGCTGATGCGCGGGGCGGAGCAACCGGCGCCGCCGCCGGAAGCTGAGCAGGACCAGCAGACGGCGGAACGCGGAATCCAGGTGGCCGACGCCGCCGAAGCGATTGGACGTCGCGATATCCAGGTCCCGCTCGGCGTCGGTCCGGTTCCGCTGAAACTGGAGCTTCCGGCCAAGGATGCCTCTATCAGCCTCAAGCTTGCGAGCTACCCGGCGGCCGGCACGCTGTCCCTGCCCGACCGTGTCCTTTCGCCGCAATCGAGGTTGACGGCCGCCGAGGTCGACAAACTGCGCTACGAGCCGCAGATCGGTTCGGTCGCGCCCGTCGAAGTCGGCTTCGATATCCGCGCGGGCAGCGCCGCGAAGCGATCGACGATGCAACTCTCGCCGAGCGTCGACCCTTGCGACCAAGCCGCCGGCGAGCCGCTCGACCTGCAGGGCGTTGTCTCGGGCCGCTTGCCGAACGAGATCGGCGGCGGAGCTGTCGAAGCTTGCGAGGCGGCGGTGAAGTCCTATCCCGACATTGCGCGCTTCCGCTACGAGTTGGGGCGGGCACTGCTGGCGTCGGGCCGGATCGACGAAGCCAGGAATGTGATCCAGGAGGCGGCCGATAAGGGGCACGTCCGTGCCGTGTACGAGCTCGGCTACATCGCCGCATCCGGAATGAGCGCGGCTCCGGATTTGACCAAAGCCAACAGCCTCTATGCACAGGCGTCGGACAAGGGAGATCCCTACGGCATGACTGCCTTGGGGCGCGCTTTGTTCGACGGTGTCGGCGTCCAGCGCGACACCGGCAAGGGACTGGACCTGCTGCTCCAGGCAGCGGCGATGGGGCATGTCGATGCCACCAAGGACCTTGCGGTGATCTTCAAGGAAGGCCGCAACGGCGTGCCCGCCGACCCGGCCCGCGCCTTGGCTTTCCTCCGAGCCGGCATCGACCGGCAGGAGGCTTATTCGATGGCCATTCTCGGTCTCTCGCCCAAGCGAAGCGAAAAGACGGTCCCGGTGTGCAAGCCCAAGGTGGTGACCAAAGTGGTCACGAAGATAAAGGTGGTCCGTACCCCCGCGCCAAAAGCGCCGCCACCGGTCACCAAGATACCGGCCAAGCGCATACCGAACGGCACCGGATCGGCATCTTGGCGTGGCAATGGCGGCGATCACCCCGAGCCCCGCGGCGGCGGATCTGACAGCGGCAGCACCGACGGTGACAGCACCGGCAGCACCGACACTGGAAGCACCGGCAGCACTGACTCCGGCAGCACCGGCAGCACTGATTCCGGCGGCACCGGCAGCACTGATTCCGGCGGCACTGATACTGGCAGCACCGGCGGCTCTGACGGGATCAGATAGCGGCATCGATGGCGTGGACGCAGCCAGCCGAACGGCAGCGTCGAGAGAGCATGATCCCGATAAGTGGGAACCGGTTTCGGACGACATCATGCTCCAACAAGGATCGTGATGGCGATTCAACGAAACGCCGTCACCATCAAGCGGCCGCCGGAAAGCGGGGTGTCGGTCTTATTTGTCGGTGACGATCTTGACCTTGTCGCCGGACGACACAGTCGCGCCCGGCGACATGGCGTTGAGCACGCGGAACAGATCGAGCTTGCGGTCGACGCCGACCATCTGCGCGGCAAGCGAGCCCATGGTCTGGCCGGCCTGGACGGTGACGACCCTGATATGCAGCGGCTTCAGCGCCGCCTTCTCGGCCGGGCTCAGCACGCGGAAGGAGCCACTGACCGAGCGCGCCACAGGGTCCAGCGAAGTGCTGGCCGAGGGCGCGGCCGTCAGCAGCCTGTAGACCTGCCCGCCGGCCCGGATCACCGCGATGTCGAACTGCCAGCCTTGCGCGCTGGCATGCGCCGTCGCCGCATCGTTGCCGTTGATCGTGTCCTGGCGCACGCTGGCGTCTTCCAGCCCCGCTACCCAGCCGCTGCGGATGTAATCGGTGAGCGAGACGGACTTGTCGATCGCCACGCCGTCGAAGCGGATGGCGATGTCGCCCGGCCCGGTCGCCGTCACGGCGGCCGCCGAATTGTCGATGACGAAACCGTCCGGCACGGTAAACGAGACGCCGAGATTGGGATGCATGAAGGTCTGGCCGCGCACATAGCCTTCTTCCGGCGTGTCGCCGTAAAGCAGGCCGTCTATGCCGGCCAGAAATGCGTCGCGGTCGCGCGTGCCGACGCCCGGCGGGCCGAAATTGCGCGCCAGCCGCTGCGCCAGCTCGATACGCTGCGGCGTGTTCGGGTGCGTCGCCAGGAAGTCGAGGCTGGCGTCGGTGGCGCCGCTCACCGAGCGGAAATCCGTATAGGCCGACATCGACTGCAGGAAGCGGCCGGCGGCATAGGGATCATAGCCCGCCTCGCCGATCGACTTGATGCCGATGGCGTCGGCCTGCAGTTCCTGGTTGCGCGAAAATTGCGCGAGCCTGAGCTTGCCGCGGATCAGTGCTGCCTTGGCGGTCGGGCTGTCGCCGAGCACATCGGAAACCACCTTGGTCGCAAGGCCCTCCTCGGCTTCGAGCTGCTGCCGCTGCAGGCCGTGATTCGCGGTGACGTGCCCCATCTCATGCGCGATGACGGCGGCAAGCTCGGAGGAATCGTTGGCCAGCGCCAGCAGGCCGCGCGTCACATAGAGATAGCCGCCCGGCAGCGCGAAGGCGTTGACGTTGGGCGAGTTGAGGATGGTGATGCGATAGGTCTGGGTCGGGTTGGCCGACACCACCGTCAGATTGCCGACGACCTTGGCCACCATGCGTTCGAGCTTTGGGTCGGAATATTCGCCGCCATAGGTGGCGAGAATCCGCGGGTGCTGCGCCTTCGCCATCTCTGCGAGCTTGGCGTTGGCCACGACATTGTCGACGGTGATCGGCTTGTCGGAAGGTTGGAAGCCGCTCTCCTGCACGTCCGGCGGCGTGAACATCTGGCAGCTCGCCAGCAAGGCGACGCTCGCCAGCGCGAGAAATCGTGCCAGCGGCTTCATCCACACCTTCTCAGCGCCGCTCGACAGGTCGGCTTCCTTTCCAAATCTTTCGGCAAATCACGGCCCCTCCGGACCAGCATGGCCGGACCTAGCCATACTCCCCCGGACAAGGCAAGCAAACGCCGGATCGCCCGTTGCCGGTTTGGCCATAAATTATGTCCGCTTCCGGGCAACATGTTGTGATCCGGCAACGGTGCCGCCTCGATCGCCGATATAGCGCCGGAACGCATCCGGTCCAGACCGATCGAAGAAATCCTCGGCCGGCCCGGCTGCCGCGATCGTGCCTTCGTCGAGAAATGCCACGTCCTGCCCGACGCGGCGCGCATCTTCCGGCTGATGCGTCACGAACAACACCGTCATTTCGCGCTCGGCATGAATGCCAGCCACAAGGTCCAGCATATCGTCGCGCAGCGCCGGGCCGAGCGACGCGAAAGGTTCGTCGAGCAGCAAAACGGGCCGGTCGCGCAGCAGCACGCGCGCCAGCGCCACGCGCTGCCGCTCGCCGCCGGACAGCTCGCGCGGCAGCCGCTTTTCCTTGCCGGCAAGACCAACCCGCGCCAGCGCCTCGGCGACGTCGGCGCGATCGGCGTCGCCGAGTTTCAGCGACGGCGAGCGGCCGAGCCCGACATTGGCTTCGACGGAAAGATGCGCAAACAAATTGTTTTCCTGGAACACCATCGACACCGGCCGCGTCGAAGGCGGCGTGTTTCCGAGACCGACGCCGCCGATCAGGACCTTGCCCGCATCGGGCACTTCGAAGCCGGCTATCAGATTGAGCAGCGTCGACTTGCCGGAGCCGCTCGGCCCCATGATGGCGGTGATCCTGCCGGCTGCGAATTCGGCGTCGAAGCGAAAGGAAGATTCGCCATAGCTGAACGAGACGCCATCCAGCGCGACGGCGAGGCCCTTTTGCGCGGCGGTGCCGTCGATGGTCGTCGTCATGACTTTCCTTCCCGCCCCAGCCAGTCCGCGGCGACCACCAGCATCAGGCAGACGAGGCCGAGCAGCAAGGCAAGTCCCGCGGCGTCGGCTGTCCGGTAGCTGCTCATGCGCGCCAAAAGCAGATAGGGCAAGGTCTGCACGGAATCGCTGCCGAACAGCGCGATCACGCCGAGATCGCCGAGCGACAGCGCAATGGCGAAGGCGAAGCCGGTGGCCAAGGGCCGCCTCAGCGACGGCCAGTCGATCAGGCTGAGCCGGTTCCAGCCGGCTATGCCGAGCGCCAGGCAAAGCCGCTCATGGCGTTCGCTCGCCGCGTCATAGGCCGGGCGAACGGCGCGGATCGCGAAGGGCATCGCCATCACTGCGTTGACGGCGACGACCATGACCGGCGCGATGGCAAAGACATCGGTGACGTGGCGCAGCGCCAGGAACCAGCCGGCGCCAAGCACGATCGGCGGCACGACGAGCACGAAGCCGGCGCCGGTGTCGGCGGCATGTTCGAGCAGGCCCATGGCCCCGCCTGCCCGGCGCCGTAGGGCCAGCGCGCGCCGCGCCGCGATCAGCGCCAGCGACAGCGTCACGCTGAGAAGCGCTGCAAGCAGGGCAAGGCCCGCGCTGGTGAGGGTGGCGCGGCGCACCGCTTCCTCGCCTGCCAGCCGGCCGAGATCGGCCTCCAGGCCTGAAAGCAGCGTCGCCGCCATCGGTCCGGCGACGAACAGCAGGGCAAGCGCGATGAGGCCGGCATTCAGCACGGTTTCGAGCCGGCCCGCTGAAAGGTAGCGGCGCGGCGCCACCGGCAGATTGGCATCACCGACCGTGTTGGCGCCGAGCCGCGTGAGTGCTGCGACCACGACGAAGGTCAGCGCGATCTGAAGAAACGTCAGTGTTACGGCCCGCGCGGGATCGAAATCGAAGCGCAGCGCCTGGTAGATGGCCACTTCCAGTGTCGTCGCGGCCGGACCGCCGCCGAGCGTCAGCACGATGGTGAAGGAGGTGATGCAGAGCATGAAGACCAGCCCGGCAATCCCCGGCAGGGCCGCGCGCAGCACCGGCCATTCGATCAGCCGGAAGGCCGGCCAGGCACCCATGCCGAGCTGACTGGCCAGCCGCCACTGGTCGGCGGGAACGGTGCCCAGCGCCTCGAGGAACAGGCGCGTCGCCAAGGGCAGGTTGAAGAAGACATGAGCGACAAGGATGCCGGAGAGGCCGTAGATCCCCGGCCAATCCCCACCGCCAAGTCCGGCGAAGACGCCGGCAAAATATCCAGCCCGACCGTAGAGCGCCAGGATGCCGAGCGCGGCAACGATGGCCGGCAACGCCAGCGGCAGGGTGAACAATTGCAGGATCAGGCCGCGACCTGGAAAGGCCGGATGCCTCGACAGCGCGCGCGCCACGAGCAGCGCCGGCGCGACCGACAGCAGCGTCGACAGAGCCGCCTGCCACAGCGTGAAGCGGGCGACGCGCAGGAGATAATTGTCGAAGGCGGCGGCAGCGCCGGAGAGATCGTGCGCGCCTTCGACGGCGAGGCCGGCGAAGGCACCGCCGATGAGGAGGGCGATGGCCGCCAGCGCGACGACGCCGGCGGTGACGCGGGAGTCAGGGTGCACGGCGGCTTGCACGTTGCACCTTGGTGGAATTCAGCAAACGCCGTGTTCCTTCGCGCCCCCCTCTGTCCTGCCGGACATCTCCCCCACAAGGGGGGAGATCAGCAGCGCCCGCGCTTCGCTCATCACTGCAACGTCGCCAGTTGGCGAAACCGCCGATGACGGCCAATCTCCCCCCCTGTGGGGGAGATGTCCGGCAGGACAGAGGGGGGCGCCGTAGAGCGATCATCTTGCGCGAATAGCGATCCTATTTGCTCATCACCGCCAGCCACTCATCCACCCACGCCTTGCGGTTGGCGGCGACCTCCTGCGGGCTGAACAGCAAGGTCTTGGTCGGCTTCACCAGTTTGTCGAAGGCCGGGTTGAGCGGCTTGTCGGTCTTGCCGGCCGGGAACATCCAGTTGGTTTCCGGAATGACATCCTGGAATTTCGGTCCGGTCATGAAGGCGATGAACTTTTGCGCCAGCGGGTTCTTCGCGCCCGTCGTGGTGATGCCGGCAACCTCGATCTGCAGGTATTCGCCTTCCTCGAACGAGGCGGCCTGGTAGCGCTCGGTGTTCTCGGCCACCATATGGTAGGCCGGCGAGGTGGTGTAGGACAGCACCATCGGCGCCTCGCCCTTGGTGAACAGGCCATAGGCCTCGCTCCAGCCCGGCGTCACCGTCAGGACCTTGGTCTTGAGCTTTGCCCAGGCCTCCGGCGCCTTGTCGCCATAGACTGACTTCACCCATAAAAGCAGCCCGAGACCGGGCGTCGAGGTGCGCGGATCCTGAATGACGATCTTGTCCGTGCCGGCGCCTTCGACCAGCTCCTTCAGGCTCTTCGGCGGGACTTTAAGCTTCTGCGTGTCATAGACGACGGCGAAATAGCCGTAGTCGAAAGGCACGAAAGTGTCGTCGCTCCAGCCTCCAGGCACGTCGATGGCGGAGATCTCGCCATGCGGCGCGAACAGTCCGCTCGCCTTGGCGTCGGCGGTGAGATTGGTGTCGAGGCCGAGCACGATGTCGGCCTTGGTGCCGGCGCCTTCGAGCTTGACGCGGTTGAGGAGCGCCACGCCGTCGGCCACCGAGACGAATTCGAGATCGCAGCCGCATTCGGCCTCGAATTCCTTCTTCACCGCCGGGCCGGGGCCCCAATCGGCGGTAAAGCTTTCATAGGTATAGACGGTGAGCTTGTCCTTCGCAGCGGCAGGCGCGACGCCCGCCAGAAGCGAGACAAAGCCGGTTGCGAGAATGAGATGGGACAGTATTGCGCGCATATCGGCGCCTCCTTCGTTCGAGTGACAAGGAATTGAGGCGCCGGATGGTCCGAAACGTCTAATCCCTCCGCCGGTACAAACCGGATCAGGTTCAGCGGGTTGGCTTGATCGCCTCTCAGCCGGATCACGTCCGGCACCCCGTTAGAGCGTTTCGACAGATAGGCCCGGCCGAAGCAGCGCGCAAGCGGAAGTTTGCCGGGCAGCTAATGTTCGCCGGTACCCTCGCAGCCGAAGCGCACGGCATCCCGCTTCCGTTTCGCCCGACGGGCTGGTAAGGGCGACGGCCATGGGCACATTCACCATCCTGCTTGGCGGCGAGCTTATCCGCACGCCCCGGCTCGAACGCCAGATCGAAGGCTCGCGCGTCATCGCCGCCGATGCCGGCATCGGCCATGCCCGCATGCTTGGACTTGTCCCCGAACTTTGGGTCGGCGATTTCGACTCGGTGCCGGCGAACCTGCCGGATGATCTCGCCGCCGTGCCGCGAAAAGTCTTTCCGGCTGAGAAGGACATGACCGATGGCGAGCTCGCCATAGCGGAAGCGCTTCAGCGTGGCGCCACCAGCCTCGTGTTGGCCGGCGCCTTTGGCGGCAAGCGCGCCGACCATGCCTTCCTGCATCTGGCGCTGGCCGTGCGGCTGGCCGAGGCTGGCACGACCGTGCTGCTGACCAGTGGCGCGCAGGAAGGCGCTCCCATCCTGCGCGGCAAGGCCAGCTTCGACTATGACGACGGCACCTTGTTTTCGGTGCTCGGCTTTTCCGACCTGTCCGGCCTGACGGTCACCGGCGCCAAATGGCCGCTCGACCGCGTCGAGGTGGCGTTCGGTTCCTCGCTCACTATATCAAATGAGATCAAAGGGCAGCTTGGCATCGCGCTGGAGCGCGGCCGGGCCCTGCTTCTGGCCCACCCCTATCCTCTTCCAGAAAGTTGACATGGCGCCGCCACTCCTCAACCTCGACGGCATTAAACTGACTTTCGGCGGCACCCCGCTGCTCGACGGCGCGGCGCTCAGCGCATCCGCCGGCGAGAAGATCGCGCTGGTCGGACGCAACGGCTCGGGCAAGTCGACGCTGCTCAAGATCGCCGCTGGGATGATCGAGCCGCAGGATGGCGAGGTGTTCCGCCAGCCTTCGGCCACGGTCCGCTATCTGCCGCAGATGCCGGACATGGACGGCTTCGCCGACGTGCGCGCCTATGTCGAGGCGGGCCTTGGCCCAGCCGACGATCCGCATCGCGCCACCTATCTGATGGACCATCTTGGCCTGACCGGCGAGGAGCGGCCGAACGACCTGTCCGGCGGCGAGGCGCGCCGCGCCGCCCTTGCCCGCGTCATGGCGCCGGAACCCGACATCCTGCTCCTCGACGAGCCGACCAACCATCTCGATCTTTCGGTGATTGAATGGCTGGAAGAAGAGCTCGCCCGTACCTCCTCCGCGGTGATCCTGATCTCGCATGACCGCCGGTTTCTCGAGCGCGTCACGCGCGCCACTGTCTGGCTGGACCGCGGCCAGACGCGGCGGCTGGACAAGGGCTTTGCGCATTTCGAGGAATGGCGCGACCAGGTGCTGGAAGAGGAAGAGCGCGACCAGCACAAGCTCGGCCGCCAGATCGTGCGCGAGGAACATTGGCTGCGCTATGGCGTGACCGCCAGGCGCAAACGCAACATGCGCCGCCTCGGCGAGCTGCAAACCATGCGCCAGCGCTTCCGCAGCCATCGCGGCGCAGAGGGCACCGCGACGATGGTGGCCAGCGACGCCGCCGAATCCGGCAAGCTGGTGATCGAGGCCAGGAACATCGACAAGAGCTTTGGCGATCTCACCGTGGTCAAGGGGTTCTCGACCCGCATCCAGCGCGGCGACCGCGTCGGCCTGGTCGGCCCGAACGGCGCCGGCAAGACGACATTGTTGAAGATGCTGACCGGCGAGTTGGCGCCGGACGCCGGCACCGTGCGGCTTGGCGTCAATCTCGAGATTGCGATGCTCGATCAGAAGCGCGAGGCCGTCGATCCGCAGGAGACGCTGGCGCATTACCTCACCGACGGACGCGGCGAGAACCTTGTCGTCAACGGCGAGCAGCGTCATGTCGTCTCCTACATGAAGGATTTCCTGTTCAAGCCGGAGCAGGCCCGCACGCCGGTGCGCGAGCTTTCCGGCGGCGAGCGCGCGCGGCTGCTTTTGGCCCGCGTGCTGGCCCGGCCAGCGAACCTTCTGGTGCTCGACGAACCGACCAACGATCTCGACATGGAGACGCTGGAGCTGCTGCAGGAGCTTGTCGCGGGCTTTGCCGGAACCGTGATACTGGTCAGCCACGACCGCGACTTCCTTGATCGCACCGTCACCAGCGTGATCGCGCCGGACGGCGGCGGCCGCTGGACCGAATATGCCGGCGGCTATTCCGACATGCTGGCGCAGCGCGGCGGCTCCAGGCTGGAAGACCGCAAGGCAAGGTCCAAGATCGAGGCGAGCGAGGCTGGACCGAAAGCCGAACCGGCGGCGCCCAAAGGCGCCGCGAAAAAGCTCTCGTTCAAGCAGAAATTCGCACTGGAGTCGCTGCCTAAGAAGATCGAAGCGGTGACGGCCTCGATCTCGCGACTGGAGAACAACATCGCCGACCCCTCCTTCTACGAGCGCGACCCCGCCTCGTTCCAGAAGACTATCGCCACGCTCGACAAGGAGCGCACGACGCTGGCGGCACTGGAGGAAGAGTGGCTGGAACTGGAGATGCTGCGCGAAGAGATGGAAGGGTAGGCTTGCCTGCACGTTCTATGCGCTTATATTATGCGCATGGAATAGAGAGGCTGCCGTGCTCCAATCAACTGCGAAACCGCAACGCAAATCGGTAAACACCTCGATCGATTCGAGATTGATCGAGGAGGCCAAGGCATTGGGTATCAATATGTCCCGCGCCGCCGAGCAAGGAATCGCCAAGGCAATTTCTGCCGAGAAGATCCGTCGCTGGCAGGAGGAGAACAAGGAAGCGCTCGAAAGCTCTAACGAATACGTCAAGCGTAACGGTCTGCCTTTGGCCAAGTACCGGCTGTTTTGATGGCTCGCTACGATTTCTACCGAAGCACGGGAAGCGACGGTTATCTCCTCGATGTTCAGTCCGACATACTAGAACAGCTCGATACCAACGTCGTCGTTCCCCTTCTGCCCCCCAACATCGCACCGCTGCCGGCACGCAGGCTGAACCCGATCTTCAGGATCGATGGCAAGGAACACGTTATGGTCACTCAGTTCATTTCGGCTGTGACGGCTTCCGAATTGCGGGCGGCAGAAGGAAACCTTGGCAGGCATCATGACGAGATCGTCGCCGCTCTCGACATGCTGTTTCAGGGCTTCTGAGGCGGCTTAAAACCGCCGCTGCCATCACCCCGATGTCTTCGCCGCCCAGGCCTTCAGCGCCTCGTCAAAAACCTTCTCGCCGGGGATGCCCTTTTCCATGGTGAGCAGGGCGCGGCGTCCGGTCTTGTAGACTACTGGCACGTCGATCCAGGCCTGGCCTCTCAGCAGCGTCAGGTTGGCGTCCTCGTCGGCCTTGGTGTCGTTGAGCGCGACGAGGAAGAAGCCGTCGGCGATCTTGGCCGGGATGCCGATCAGCGGGCTGCCGGCATCCTGTTCGGAGCTCTTCATGGCGATGCGCAGGATGTTGTCGACGCCGCCGCCGTCGAACCCTTCCGGCGTCAGGAAGATCATCTCGATGATGTGGCTGGCGGGCAGTGTCTGGTCGGTGTTGCGCCGGATCGTCATGCGCAGCTGGATATTCTTGCCCGGGATCGTCGCCTCGGCGCGGATCGCCGGTTCCGGCGGCAGGTCGCCGCCGGGCGATTCCTGCACAAGCGACCACACGATGCTGCCTGGCTCGGCCGTGCCCTGCTGCGTGCTGGTGCGCTCCTCATAGAAGATCGCCTTCTGCCCGACCGGCACGGTTGCCTCGGCGGTCGCCGGCGCCGGCGCAGCCGGTGTCGAGCCCGCGGGCGGCGGCGTTGTCGCTGCCGCAGGTGGCGTGGCGCCGGCCGCGGGCGGCGTTGCCGCGTTAGCCGGCGGCGGCGTGGTTCCGGCTGCGGGCGGCGTTGGATTGGCCGCTTCGGTCGCCGGCGCTCCGGCCGCAGGCGTCTCAGGCGTCGGCGTGGCCGGAGCAGGCGTGACCGGAGCGGGCGTAGCCGGAGCAGGCAGGGTCGTCGCCGGCGTAGCCGGCGGCCGCGAGGTCAGCGCCGCGACGGATTCGCCTTCGCCGATCGTGGGCTGTCCGCCGGCCGGGCCGGGATCCGTCTCCTTGCCCTCGGGCGTCAGGCGTTGCGTGAACTTGTTGGTGTCGGCCGCCTCGCCGGTGCCGGACGCAGCCGGCGCGGCCGCCGTCTCCGTCGCCGGCTTGGCCGGAGCCGGCTTGACCAGCGGCTCTGTCGAGGCCGTCTTGCTGCCACCGCCGCCAAGGCCGAAGAGCGACCCGAACGCATTCTTGTTCAGCCATATGCCGTAGCCGCCGCCGGCCAGCACCAGGAGCGCGACGACGGCGGCGATCAAGCCGCCATAGCTGCGCTTGCGCTTTTGCGGCTGTGGCCGCAGGCGCTGGAAGGTATCGGCCGCCGGCTGCTCGTCATTGGCGAAGACATCGCTGCCGTCATCGGCATCGTCCATGCCCGCCAGGCCTACATCGTCTTCGCGCGGCGACGGCATCGGCGGCGGCGCCTTCTGCCAGGCTGGTTCCGCCTTTGGCACGGTCTGCCAGTTCGGCTCCGTCCTTGCCGTGTTCTGCCAGGCTGGCTCGTCCTTCGCAGGGGTTTGCCGCGCGGGTTCCGCCTTCGGCCCGCCTTGCCAACTTGGTTCGGTCCTGGCGGGCGCGGGCGACGGCCTGAACGGCTCAGACTTGAACGGATCCGGCTTGGCGGGCTCCGGCGCCGCCGGCTGGCGGGAATGGCTCGGCTGGTTCTTGTTGCGGTCGATGGAGGAGAAAATATGCTCCAGCTCCGCCAGCGGATCCTCGGCCGGAACGCGTTTGACATACTCGCGCTCGACACTGGAAATGGCGTCTTCCAGCGAGCGCTTCTGCTTGCTGACGACATCGGGCGCAAGCGGCGGGGAATACTCGGCCAGTTTCTTTGCCAGCACGGCGCGGGCGCCGTCGTATATCTGCTTGCGCACCTCGAACGAAGGGTCGGCCTTCTTGTCGAGCTGCTTTTTCAGAACACTAACGAAATCTGCCATGCGTCAGGTGACCTGCATTCTTTTCCCGCCGGCCGCAAATCAGCCATAGCGCCGGGAAGGGCTGTGAAACTAGTCTTGAAATGGGTCGGTCACAAGTATTGTGTCGTCCCGCTCGGGGCTGGTGGAGAGCAACGCCACGGGGGCACCGATCAGCTCCTCGATATGGCGGACATATTTGACGGCTTGCGCCGGCAAATCGTTCCAGCTTCTGGCGCCGGCCGTGGTTCCCTTCCAGCCTTCGAGCGTCTCGTAGACGGGCTCGACCCGCGCTTGCGCGCCCTGGCTGGCCGGCAGGTAATCGATCGTCTCGCCGTCGAGGCGATAGCCCGTGCAGACCTTGATCTCGTCGAGCCCGTCGAGCACGTCGAGCTTGGTGAGAGCGATGCCCTTGATGCCGTTGACGGCGACGGCCTGGCGCACCAGCACGGCGTCGAACCAGCCGCAGCGGCGCTTGCGGCCGGTGACGACACCGAACTCGTGGCCGCGCGTGCCGAGGAACTCGCCGATCTCGTTCATCTGCTCGGTCGGGAACGGCCCTTCGCCGACGCGCGTCGTGTAGGCCTTGGTGATGCCGAGCACATAGCCGATGACGCCGGGGCCTACGCCCGAACCGGCTGCGGCCTGCCCGGCCACGGTGTTGGACGAGGTGACGAAGGGATAGGTGCCGTGGTCGATGTCGAGCAGCGTGCCCTGCGCGCCCTCGAACAGGATGCGTTCGCCGGCGCGACGCCTGTCGTCGAGCACCTTCCAGACGCGGTCCATATAAGGCAGGATCTCGGCGGCCACCGAGGTCAGTTCCTGCATGATCGCCTCATGCGTCGCTTCCGCATGACCGAGCCCGCGGCGCAGCGCATTGTGATGCGTCAGCAGCCTGTCGACCTTCAAGGGCAGCGTTTCCAGATCCGCCAAATCCATCACCCGCACCGCGCGCCGGCCCACCTTGTCCTCATAGGCGGGGCCGATGCCGCGTCGTGTCGTGCCAATCTTGGTTCCTGAATTCGAGGCTGCGTCTTCGCGCAATCCGTCCAGCTCCCGGTGCAGGGACAGGATAAGCGCGGTGTTTTCGGCTATTTTCAGGCGTTCCGGCGTGACCTCCACGCCCTGCTCCTTGAGCTTCTTGGCTTCGGCGACGAAGGCATGCGGATCGAACACCACGCCGTTGCCGATGATCGAAAGCTTGCCCTGTCTGACCACGCCGGAGGGCAGCAGCGACAGCTTGTAGACCTTGCCGTCGACGACCAGCGTGTGGCCGGCATTGTGGCCGCCCTGGAAGCGCACGACCACATCGGCCCGTTCCGACAGCCAGTCGACGATCTTGCCCTTGCCTTCGTCACCCCATTGCGAGCCGACGACCACCACATTGGCCATGTTCTTTTCCCTTGAAATGCCGCGCGGGCGGCCTGAAACGACAGGCCTCTATAGCGTCAAGCGGAGGCTGGCGCGACCCTTTCTTTGCCGCCGAAACCACCGTTGGAGCATGACCCCGAACCGAAGGCCGGCGAACCCAAAAAGCGGGAACCGGCTTCCGCAAGTGACCATGCCCCTCAAGGACTTGGATCAAAATGACGCCAACGCCGAGACCTCAACCTGGTCCAGGCACAACAAATTCCGGCTTTCGCATCATTTACTTGCCGCCGCCGCCACTCTAGGCCGGGCCGAACCCTCGAGCACCCGCAGGGCCGGAACCTCCATGCACCGAGCCGCCTATCTGTTCCTTCTGTCGACCATGCTCTTGTGGGGCGGCAATTCGGTGGCGGGCAAGCTTGCCGTCGGCCATGTCTCGCCGATGACGCTGGTGTTCCTGCGCTGGGTGATGGCGGTGCTGATCCTGCTGCCCATTGGCTGGCGGACGCTGCGTGAGGATTGGCCCGAAGTGCGCAGGCACTGGAGGCTGCTTGCCGGGCTCGGCGCTTGCGGCTTCACCATCTTCAACGTCATCTTCTACACCGCGCTCAACTACACGACCGCCATCAATGTCTCGATCGAGCAGGCAGCCATCCCGATCGTCATCATTCTTGCCAATTTCGTGCTGTTCAGGCTGCGCGTGCAGCCTCTGCAGATCGTCGGCGTCGTGCTCACCATCGCCGGCGTCGCGCTGACGGCAAGTCATGGCGACCTCGGCCAGCTGCTGAAGCTCGAGCTCAATTTTGGCGACGCCATCATGCTTGTGGCGGTGCTTTGCTACAGCCTCTATTCGGTGGGACTGCGCCTCAGGCCGGCAATCCGCTGGCAAAGTTTCATGCTGGCGCTGTCGATTGCCGCGCTGCTGGTTTCCCTGCCCTTCTTCGTCTGGGAGGTCGCGTCTGGCCGCGTCATCGTGCCGGACGCCCGTGGCTGGGCGCTCACGCTCTACACGGCGCTTGGCGCTTCGGTCGTCTCGCAGGTCCTCTACATCAAGGGCAACGAATTGATCGGCGCCAACCGCGCCGGCCTGTTCATCAATCTGGTGCCGATCTTCGGCACGTTGCTTTCGGTGCTGATCGTCGGCGAGCAGTTTCAGGCGTATCAGGCCTTCGCGCTGGCGCTTGTCCTCGGCGGCATTGCGCTTGCCGAGTACAGCGGCAGCCGAGCAGCGCTGCAGACGGGGTGAATATCTCAACTTCCCGGCAAGCGGCCATCGGGTGACAGCCACCTCATGAATGCCCCGCCTGCTGATGCAAGCGGGGCGTTTTCACGTCCGGACGTTACTCGCCGCCGACGTCGAAGCGCAGCCGCTTCGCCGAGTCGATCGACTTGTGCGCGCGTACCTGCTCCAGCACACTTTCCGGGAAGGGCGCATCGAGATAGAGCAGCGCTATCGCATCGCCGCCCGGTCGGTTGCGGCCGAGCTGGAAGTTGGCGATGTTGACGCCGTTCTCGCCGCACACCGTGCCGAGCAGGCCGATGATGCCGGGCGCGTCGGCATTGGTGGTGTAGAGCATGTGCTGGCCGACCTCGGCATCGAGATTGATGCCCTTGATCTGGATGAAGCGCGGCTTGTGGTCGGAGAAGCAGGTGCCGGCGATCGAGCGCGTCATATGCTCGGTCTTGACGGTGAGCTTGATATAGCCGTCGAACACGCCCGACTTGTCGCGCTTGACCTCGGCGACGATGATGCCGCGCTCCTTCACCATGATCGGCGCCGACACCATGTTGACGTCGGAGACCTGCGGCCGGATGAGGCCGGCAAGGGCAGCGCTCACCAGGGCGCGCGTGTTCATCGTCGCGGTCGAGCCGTCGAACAGGATCTCGACCTCCTTGATCGGATCCTCGGTGACCTGGCCGACAAAGGCGCCGAGCACTTCGGCAAGCTTGACGAAGGGTTTCAGCCGCGGCGCCTCCTCGGCTGTGATCGAAGGCATGTTGATGGCGTTGGAGACCGCGCCCTTGATCAGGTAGTCGCTCATCTGCTCTGCAACCTGCAGCGCGACATTCTCCTGCGCCTCGGTGGTAGAGGCGCCGAGATGCGGCGTTGCCACGACATTCTCCATGCCGAACAGCGGGTTCTTCTCGGCCGGCTCGACCTCGAACACGTCGATGCCGGCCCCGGCCACCTTGCCGCTCTTCAGCGCCGCGACCAGGTCCGCCTCGACGATCAATCCGCCGCGGGCGCAATTGATGATGCGCACGCCGTCCTTCATCTTGGCGATCGCCGCCGCATCGATGATGTTGCGCGTCTTGTCGGTCAGCGGCGTGTGCAGCGTGATGAAATCGGCGCGGGCGAAGAGCTCGTCGAGCTCGACTTTCTGAACGCCGAGCTCCTCGGCGCGGCTGTCCGACAGGAACGGATCGAAGGCGATCACATGCATCTTCAGGCCGACGCCGCGCGTGGCGACGATCGAGCCGATATTGCCGCAGCCGATCACGCCCAGCGTCTTGCTGGTGATCTCGACACCCATGAAGCGGTTCTTTTCCCACTTGCCGGAATGGGTCGAGGCATTGGCTTCCGGTATCTGCCGCGCCAGCGCGAAGATCATCGCCACCGCATGCTCGGCCGTGGTGATCGAATTGCCGAAGGGCGTGTTCATCACGATGATGCCCCTGCGGCTGGCGGCCGGAATATCGACATTGTCGACGCCGATACCGGCGCGGCCAACGACCTTGAGCCTGGTTGCCGCATTGATCAGCTTCTCGGTGACCTTGGTCGCCGAGCGGATGGCGAGGCCGTCATATTGGCCGATCACCTCGGCGAGCTTTTCCTTGTCCTTGCCGAGATCGGGCAGATAGTCGACGTCGATGCCGCGATCCTTGAAGATCTGCACGGCGGTGGTGGAAAGTTTATCCGAAACGAGAACGCGGGGCGCCATTGCGGCCTCCTTGACGTGGGAATGGATGTGTCGGGAAATGGCGGCCCGCGGGCCGCCATGAAACTCAGGCCGCTGCCTTGAGCGACGCCTTTTGCGTGGCGAAGGCCCAGTCGAGCCAGGGCAGCAACGCTTCGAGATCGGCGGTCTCGACGGTGGCGCCGCACCAGATGCGCAGGCCGGGCGGGGCATCGCGGTAGGAGCCGATGTCGTAGGCGACGCCTTCCTTGTCGAGCGCGGACACGATCCCCTTGGCGAAAGCCGCCTGGCTATCGGCGTCGAGCGCCGCCACTTGCGCGTCGGTGAAGGAGAGGCACACTGATGTGTTCGAGCGCGTCGCCGGATCGACGGCGAGGTGGCCGAGCCACGTCGACTTCTCAGCGAACCGGTCGAGCACCGCGGCATTCGCGTCCGCGCGGGCGATCAACGCTTCCAGGCCGCCGATCGACTTCGCCCAGCGGAGCGCATCGAGATAATCCTCCACGCACAGCATCGACGGCGTGTTGATGGTCTCGCCCTTGAAGATGCCCTCGATCAGCTTGCCGCCCGAGGTCAGGCGGAAGATTTTCGGCAGCGGCCAGGCCGGCTTGTAGGTCTCCAGCCGCTCGACGGCGCGGGGCGACAGGATCAGCATGCCATGCGCGCCCTCGCCGCCCAGCACCTTCTGCCAGGAGAAGGTGACGACATCGAGCTTCTCGAAATCGAGCCTTTGCGCGAAGGCGGCCGATGTCGCGTCGCAAATGGTCAGGCCCTTGCGGCTCGCGGGAATGAAATCGCCGTTCGGCACGCGCACGCCCGAGGTCGTGCCGTTCCAGGTGAAGACCACGTCGCGGTCGAAGTCGACCTGCGCCAGATCGGGCAGCTCGCCGTAGCCGGCCTCGAACTTGCGAACATCGGCGAGCTTGAGCTGCTTGGCGACATCGGTCACCCAGCCCGAGCCGAAGCTCTCCCAGGCGACCATGTCGACGCCGCGCTCGCCAAGCAGCGACCAGAGCGCCATCTCGACCGCGCCGGTGTCCGACGCCGGCACGATGCCGATGCGATAATCTGTGGGAACCTTGAGGATTTCGCGCGTTAGCTCGATAGCCTGCTCGAGCTTCGCCTTGCCGATCTTGGCGCGGTGCGAGCGCCCGAGCGCGGCGGCTTTCAGCGCCTCGACCGACCAGCCGGGGCGTTTTGCGCAGGGACCTGAAGAGAAATTGGGGTTTGCCGGACGGAGTCCGGGCTTGGTAAGCGTCGTCATCGTGGTCTATCCTTCCAGATAGTGGCCCCTCGTTGGGGAGGGGTGGCCCACGGACGGCGATATGCGCTCAGAGCTTCGGCGTCAAGAGCAAAGTTTTTGTCGCGGACGGGATATTCGCTCCAACTCGCGCTCGATCCGAAAGGAGAACGGCGGGCCCTTAGGACCCGCCGTCGAAACCTCTCAGCCTGCGTGGCTCACCAGAGATCGTAACGCAGCCCAAGCTTGATCTGATGATTGCTGATGCCCTTGTGGACAGGGAAGGAATTCAGGCTTGCGGCCGTGACATATTCGGCCTCGGGCGCGGAGAAATACTGATAGCCAAGGTCGATCAGAACATTCTTCGAGACCTGGTAGGCAAGGCCGGCGTTCAATGTGTAGGCCAAGGAATATTTTGTTTTGCTGCTGCGCCGAGAGAAGTCGTCGCTTGCATCCCCGTTGTCGGTGAAATAATCCGCCGAAAGACTGTATTTGCTTTGAACGATACCAATACCCGCGCCGATATAGGGCGTGATGCCGACATATGTGCCAAGATCGACATAGCCGTTCAATATGCCTGAGAAGGCATAGTTCTTGAGGTTTCCATCTCCCACGGTCGCCGTTGCCGGTGCCACCACGGTTGCTGTGTCGTCATAGCTGAAGCTGGCTTTGTTGCCGGGCAGGTAGCCGAGGTTGATGTCGGCGCGAAGGTAATCGTTGAAATGATATCCGAAGCCGATGCTCGCGAAATACGCGTCCTCGCTCTCGCTAAAACTTTCGCTGGCGATCGTCGACGGGAAGGTGAAATCCCCGTTCTTGAAGCTCTTGCTCGCCAGATACGAGACATCGCCGCGCAGGTACCAGCCCGAGCCGATCTCGACCGGCTGATAGTCCGGCGCCTGATCGACATAGATCGGCGGATCGTAATCGGCCGCAAGCGCCGGCGTCATCGGCAACAGGATGATTGCGGCAAGCGCTGACGCGATACGCGATCTGGATATCATGGTCCCCGGCTCCTGAAATTGGCGCCAACCGCGAACGCGGGCGCCGTTTCAAGGAGCCATTGTTAACCATAGTGGTTAAGTGGCGGTTAAGGATAACGGCCGGTTACCGAATTGATTTCAATCAACATTTATCAGCGACGCATAAACGAAAGCCGCCCGGCTAGCGCCGGGCGGCTTTGAAATTCCAGGATTCAGGAAGCGATTACTTGGTGTAGATCGGTTCCGGTTCCGGCACGTAGGGCTCCGGCGGCGGGGCGCAATCGGACTGGCCGCCGAACTGGTAGCGGAGACCGCCGCGTACCTCATGCACGTTGATGCCACGGTCGTAGCCAGGGCCGACATTGCTGTCCGAAGCGTATTCGAACATCTTGCCGCCATTGATGTGGCTGTAGCGGTAGCCGACGTCCAGCTTGACGCGATCGGTCAGACAGTACGAGGCGCCGGCCATAAGGGCATAGGCGAAGCGCCAGCCCTTGCCGCCGCGATGAAAGAAGTCTCCGTCGAGATCGCTGTTGTGAAGCGTGTCCCACTTGACCCAGGCGCCGCCGATGCCGGCGCCGACGTAAGGTGTAACCCCATGCCATGTGCCGATGTCGATATAGGCATTGGCCAACAGCAGCAGGGCCGAGTAGGAGGAAGTGTCGACAGAAGTACAAGGCACCCCGCCGGCGCAGAAGCCGTCGGTTGAGCCGCGGAAGTTCGATTTGCCCATCCAGTCGGCCGTGAGATCGGTGCGGAAATACTGGTTCACCTGGTAGCCGACGCCGGCGCCGGCAGATAACGCACCCTTGAGAGAACCGCTGGCGAAGCTGCCTTGGGTCTGAGGTGCGGCACCATAAGTGATGTAATCGCCGCCGCCGAAGCGCGACCAGTGATAGTCGATGTCGCCGCGGATGTACCAGCCGCCTACATCGACGGGCTGCACTTCGGCGATGGGCGGCGGTGCCGGCTCGACGGGAGGCGGTTCCGCGAGATCGGCGGCGAGAGCCGGTCCGGCTATCCCCGCGAACAGCGCGGCAAGCAATGCCATTCTTGCTGTCTTGAACATTCTGTCACCCCTAAGAAGCCTCGGGACGACTCCCGCCCGAAGATGATTGACCTCGGGTTTGGATAATGAATTGCAAAGGTTAAAAGCCGTTTAACCGTACCGATTAACCACGAATCTATACAATTTTAGAGGGTAGGTCGTTGTCCGATCGGCCCGCCCGGCGACCAAAAGCCCGCCTGGCAGCGGGCTTGCGGATTTAGAGGAACTGCGGGACGGCGTTCAGGCGGCGCTGCGGGTGTCCTGCAGGATGCCAACGATATCGTTGACGACCGCTTCGACCAGCTGTGGATCATCGCCCTCGGCCATGACCCGGATGAGCGGCTCGGTGCCGGAGGGACGGATCACCAGGCGGCCGGCTTTGCCAAGCCGGTTGCGCGCATCCTCGATGGCCGCCTTGACCGCAGCTTCCTCCAGCGGCTTGCCGCCGGAGATGCGGACATTCTTCAAGAGCTGCGGCACCGGCTCAAACTTCTTCGACACTTCGCTGACCGGCCGGTTCTGCCGCTTGATGCAGGCCAGCACCTGCAGCGCCGAGACCAGGCCGTCGCCGGTGGTCGAGAAATCGGACAGCACGATATGGCCGGACTGCTCGCCGCCGACATTCAAGCCATGTGCGCGCATGTGCTCGACCACATAGCGGTCGCCGACCTTGGTGCGGTGCAGCTGCAGCTTCATGTCGCCAAGAAAGCGTTCCAGCCCGAGATTGGACATTACGGTGGAGACGACGCCGCCGCCGGCCAACCGCCCGCTCTGGTGCCAGGACTCGGCGATCAGAGCCATGATCTGGTCGCCGTCGACGATGGTGCCGTTCTCGTCGACGATGACGACGCGGTCGGCGTCGCCGTCGAGCGCGATGCCGATATCGGCGCGGACCTCGTGCACCTTCTTCTGCAGGCCGGCCGGATGGGTCGAGCCGCACTCCTTGTTGATGTTGAAGCCGTTCGGCTCGACATTGATCGCCACCACCTCGGCGCCGAGCTCCCACAGCGCCTCGGGCGCCACCTTGTAGGACGCGCCGTTGGCGCAGTCGACGACGATCCTCAGCCCAGAAAGCGACATCGAGCGCGGCAGCGTGCGCTTGGCGAATTCGATATATCGGTCATGCACGCCGTCGACGCGCTTGGCGCGGCCGAGCCCATCGGAATCGGCGAGCGCCAGCTCGATGTCCTTGTCGAGCATGCCTTCGATGCGTTCCTCGATCTCGTCGGAAAGCTTGTAGCCGTCGGGACCGAACAGCTTGATGCCGTTGTCGTAGTAAGGATTGTGCGAGGCCGAGATCATCACCCCGATGTCGGCGCGCAGCGAGCGCACCAGCATGGCGACCGCGGGCGTCGGTATTGGGCCGAGCAGGAACACGTCCATCCCGGCGGCGCACAGGCCCGCCACCATGGCGTTCTCGATCATGTAGCCGGAAAGCCGCGTGTCCTTGCCGAGCACGACACGGTGTCGATGATTGCCGCGCTGGAAGGAGAGCCCGGCGGCCATGCCGACGCGCATGGCGACCTCGGCCGTCATCGGAAATTTGTTGGCGCGTCCGCGGATACCGTCGGTGCCGAAATACTGACCTGCCATGTGTCTCAAAGTCCCCGTCGGTTTTTCAGCCGCCCGTTTTGCCACAAATTGAGCCGCATCCGATCATCAAATTTCGTGATTGTATATTACCAATTCTTAGAAAAACATTGTAGCGGGCGATGCAAGCGATTCGACAGCCTGTCACCACCTTTGACGTGGCGGCGCTATACCTGCCGGTGCGAGGCTTGTCGGCGCCCTGTTCCCGGCAAAGCCTGGCTGGCGGCGAACCGGCAGGCAATTCATCACCTTATCGCGAATAACACACTTTGTGAGAGCGCCTGTGCCGGAAGCATCTGGCGCAACCGGACATTGAGAGCTATTGATTTGGCATAGGGACACTTATTGGCGGCAGCAAGGGAGAAAACGCCATGCTTATTCATAGACTTGCAGCTTTGACGGGTATCGCCGTCGCAACCTTGTTCCTGGCGGCGCCGGCCAACGCGCTGACCATGGCCGAGTGCAGCACCAAGTATAACGCGGCCAAGGATGCGGGAACGCTCGCCGGCCAGACCTGGAACCAGTTCCGCAAGGCCCAGTGCGGCAGCGACGCCACCGCGACCGACACCAAGGCCGCGACCGATACGAAGGCCGCCGACACCAAGCCCGCCAAGAAGACGAAGGCGGCCGCCGCTGCCGACGACGCGGCCAAGGGCCTGAGCTCCAAGGAGTGCAGCACCAAATACCAGGCCGCAAAATCCGCCGGCACGCTCAACGGCATGAAGTGGAACGACTTCCGCAAGGCCGAGTGCGGCCCTGGCGCAACCGCTGCGGCTGCCACCGCCCCCGCCACCAAAACCGCCACGACGACCAAGACCTCGACCGCCGCTGCCGATGGCGGCAAGGGCCTGACCATGGCCGAGTGCAGCACCAAGTACCAGGCTGCGAAGACCGCCAACAAGCTGAACGGCATGAAGTGGAACGACTTCCGCAAGGCCGAATGCGGCGCAGGTGCCGACGATGACGACACCGTGCCTGCGCCGACTGAGGCGACTTTCACGAAGGAACCGGCCAAGCCGACTGTGACCGCCCCGAAGGGCGTCACTTTCCCGGCCGCCATCTCGCCGAAATTCGCCAACGAGACCCCGGCCAAGGGCCGCATGCATACCTGCCTCGAGCAGTACTATGCCAACAAGGATGCCAACACGCTGAACGGCCTGAAGTGGATCCAGAAAGGCGGCGGCTTCTACAGCCTGTGCAACGCCAAGCTGAAGAGCTGATCGCCTAATTATTCGAAGGAAAAAGGCCCGCGCGTCGCAAGATGCGCGGGCCTTTTGTTGCAGGCGAAAACGCCCGCGGCCTTGCTCGCATCTGCATATGGCGGGACTGTCGGTATCGTCGATTTGCCCACACTGCCCATCGCCAGGTTTTGTCGGGAGCTCGCAAAGATTCCAGTTGAACATATATGGAACAAACAGTATACAAAAGATGTCCAACTTATCATCAATCAGGAGGGTCTCAATGTTCAGTTTGAAATTGGCGGCGTTGGCTGTGACGGCATTGGTCGCTTGGAACGCCTCACCTGCGAGCGCGCTGACGATGAAGGAATGCAGCGAGACCTATCGGGCGGCCAAGGAAGGCGGCACTCTGAACGGCATGGACTGGGCCGCTTTCCGCAAGGAGAAATGCGCGACGTCCGCCGCGGAGAGCGTCAGCGCGGATCCGGTCACATCCGCGGAGCAGCAGAAAACGGAAACCAGCGCGGCGGTCGTCCCCACGGTAGCGCCGGCGGGCGTGACATTCCCAACCACCCTCGCCGCCGAGTTCAAGACCGAAAAGCCCGCTAAGGCCCGGATGAAGACCTGCCTGCAGGGTTACCACAACAACAAGGAAGCGGGTACGTTGAACGGCCTTCGCTGGATCCAGAAAGGCGGCGGTTACTACAGCCTCTGCAATGCGCGGCTGAAAGCTGAATCATAAAAATCAAATACGGCGGATAAAGCGGTTCACCGTTTTTCCCGCAGACGTTGAGCCATCATCCTCGGGAGTATCTGGGATCTGCTGTTGGGCGATATCTACGCGCCAGGACGAGGGAAGCCTTGCCTCGTCTCCAATGCAAACAAAAACGCCGCGGAGCAAGCCGCGGCGTTTCTCGATCAGTCTTTCGCGCACTACCTCAGCTTGACGGCTGCGGCTCCATGCCGCCTTCGGGCTCGGGGCCCTTCTTGCGGCGGCCGCCGGTGCCGGCCTTCGGCACGGCCGAGCCGCGGCTGGGCGGGGTGTCGTCGCCGAGGTCGCGGGCGGGCTTGTTGCCCGCGATCAGCTGCTTGATCTCGTCGCCGGACAGCGTCTCGTATTCGAGCAGTCCTTCGGCGAGCGCGATCCACTCCTTCTTCTTCTTGGTCAAGATGGTCTTGGCGGTCGAATAGGCGTCGTCGATCAGGCGCCGCACCTCGGCGTCGATGATCTGCGCCGTCTCTTCCGAGATGTTCTGGGTGCGCGCCACCGAATGGCCGAGGAAGACCTCTTCCTGGTTGTCGCCATAGGCGACGTGGCCGAGCTTGTCGGAGAAGCCCCAGCGCGTGACCATGGCGCGCGCCAGCTTGGTCGCCTGCTCGATATCGGAGGAGGCGCCCGACGTGATGTTCTCCTTGCCGAACTTGAACTCTTCGGCGACGCGGCCGCCCATCATGATCGCAAGCCGCGAGATCATGTACTTGTAGCTCATCGAATACCGGTCGCCTTCCGGCAACTGCATGACCATGCCGAGCGCGCGGCCGCGCGGGATGATGGTTGCCTTGTGCAGCGGATCGGCCGACGGCACGTTGAGCGCCAGGATCGCGTGCCCGGCCTCGTGATAGGCGGTCAGCTCCTTCTCGGCCTGCGTCATCGCCGACGAGCGGCGCTCGGCGCCCATCATGATCTTGTCCTTGGCGTCCTCGAACTCGGCCATGGTGACGAGCCGCTTGTTGCGGCGCGCCGCCATCAGCGCGGATTCGTTGACGAGGTTCATCAGATCGGCGCCGGAAAAGCCCGGGGTGCCGCGCGCAACCACCTTGAGGTCGACATTGGGCGCCAGCGGCACGTTGCGCACATGCACCTTGAGGATCTTCTCGCGGCCGACGATGTCGGGGTTCGGCACCACGACCTGGCGATCGAAACGGCCGGGCCTCAGCAGCGCCGGGTCGAGCACGTCGGGCCGGTTGGTGGCGGCGATGAGGATGATGCTCTCGTTGGACTCGAAACCGTCCATCTCGACCAGAAGCTGGTTCAGCGTCTGCTCGCGTTCGTCATTGCCGCCGCCGAGGCCGGCGCCGCGATGGCGGCCGACCGCATCGATTTCGTCGATGAAGATGATGCAGGGCGCGTTCTTCTTGGCCTGGTCGAACATGTCGCGCACGCGGCTTGCGCCTACGCCGACGAACATCTCGACGAAATCCGAGCCGGAAATGGTGAAGAACGGCACGTTGGCTTCACCGGCAACCGAGCGGGCGAGCAGCGTCTTGCCGGTGCCGGGCGGGCCGACCAGGAGCACGCCGCGCGGGATCTTGCCGCCGAGGCGCTGGAACTTCTGCGGATCGCGCAGGAACTCGACGATTTCTTCGAGATCTTCCTTGGCCTCGTCGACGCCGGCGACGTCCTGGAAGGTGACGCGGCCATGCGCCTCGGTCAAAAGCTTGGCCTTCGACTTGCCGAAGCCCATGGCGCGCCCGGAGCCCGATTGCATCTGGCGCATGAAGAATATCCACACGCCGAGGATCAGGATCATCGGCAACCACGAGATCAGATAGCCGAACAGCGAATTGGAGCCGTCGGTCTCGGGCTTTGCGGTGATGGTGACGTTTTTGTCCTGCAGCCTGGAGACTAGCGACGGGTCGCCGGGCGAATAGGTCTGAAAGCCGTTGGCGTTGTCCGTGTAGTTGCCGAAGATGCGGGCGCCGGCGATGGTCACGCTTTTGACCCGGCCCGACGCGACGTCCTGCAGGAACTGCGAATAGGCGATATCCGTGGTGGCGCCGCGCGTCTGCGGCGTCTGGAAAAGATTGAACAGGGCTATGAGCAGGACCGCTATGATCGCCCAGAGCGCGAGGTTGCGATAATTCGGATTCATCTATTGTCCCGTTGGCGTCCGCGCGCGGACCCGCGATGATGGATTAGCTTGGGCCTAACATAGGGAGAGCGCCCCCCCTTGCCAAGCAGAACAGCACGTATCGGTTAAGCTTTCGCCCACCCTCAACCACCATCATGGCGGCGGAATGGCAGTGCCGGCAACGGCGGCGCGCCGACCAGGGCCGCCGCGGCGGCGGCGGGCTCGATGTCGAAGGACGGCAGGAAGCGCGCGAAAGGAGCCACCGCCGGAGCGATCGAGACCGATCGCGAGCCGGCATTGCCGCCCGCAAAACCAAGGCATTCGCTGGCGGACCACAGCGCGGGCTCCGCGGCAAGCGCGGCGCGCGAAAGGCTCGGCGGGATATCCTCACTCAAGGGCGCTTTCCCGGCGGCGGCCGCCCCCAGCGGCGCGATCACCAAGTCGCCAGGCCCGTCTTTCAAAGTGATGCGCCGCCGATTGTCCCAGAGCCGGTTGTGCTGCGGTGGCGCGGCGGCAGGCAGGCCGCGGTTCTCGCGGCGAAGGAAAATGCCGGTTCGTCGCGCGTCGATAACCGTCCGCGACAATGTGGCGCGAAACGGAGCGGACCGCAGGCGCGAAAGCAGCGCAGCGCAGCGCGTCTCGTCGGCAAGAAACGAGACGCCGCCGATGGTGGCCAACAGGATGCGCAGCGCATGGATGGCGGCTTGGCCATCCTCATGTCCGGCAAACTTGCGATCGAGGCGGATGAGGCCCGGAACCGGCCTGGCGGCAAAGGCGTCGATGAGCATGGCGGCGCGGCGGCCGATTTCCCGGCGCTCGAGAGCCGCCTGGCCCGCCCGTACCAGCGCCTGCGCGACACGCTGTTCGCCGTCGCCCTGAGCGAGCTTCGCCCGCACGCGCGGCCGCTCGAAGCGGGCATCGGCATTGGTCGGATCCTCGATCCAGCCGATGTCGCGAGCCCGCAGCATCTCGCGCAGTGCCGCGCGCCTTGTGCCAAGCAGCGGCCGGACGATCCATGTCCGCCAGTCGAACAGCGTGGCGGGCGCCATGCCGGCGAGGCCCCGGCCCTCATCGTCGCGCGCCTGCCGCATCAGCACCGTCTCGGCCTGGTCGTCGGCGGTGTGGCCGGTCAGGATCAGCTTGATGCCTTCGGCGCCGGCAGCTTCGGCAAGCAGCCGGTAGCGCGCCTCGCGCGCGGCGGCCGCCAGACCGGTCGCGGGCTTGTCGCCGCGCCAGGCAAGAATGCGATGCGCGATGCCGCGCTCGGCGCAGAAGCGTTGAACGAGCCGCGCCTCAGTGGCCGAGTCCGGCCTCAGGCCATGATCGATGGTCACCGCGAGCAGCCTGGCGGCCGATGCCGTCCGGTCGAGGTGATCTTTGAGGAGAAGGAGAAGGGCGGTCGAGTCGCTGCCGCCGGACACGGCAGCAATGGCGCCGGTCGAAAGATCCAGGTCGGAGAAAAGGCAGTCCAAAAGGTCAGGTTTGCTGTCGGGCGTCAGCACGACGCCAGGGCCCTTTCCTGCTTGATGCGTTCCTTGAGGGCGCCGGAAACATCGGGATAGCGCTTGCCGATTTCACTGAAGGTGGCGCAGGCGACGTCGTTCTGCTTCAGGCCGACCAGCGAAACGCCGAGCTTGAGCAGCATGTCGGGCGCCTTCTTCGCCTTCGGATAGTCCTTGCTGGCGGCGAGGAAGACTTCGGCCGCGTCACGGTATTTCTGCTGCCCGAGCAGAGACTCGCCTAGCCAGTAATGCGCATCAGCCGCCTTGGCGTCCTTGGGGAAGCGGGAAATATGGTCGCGAAAACCCTGCTCGGCGGTCGGATAATCGCCCGACAGGATGAATTGGTAGGAATTGCGATAGAGCTCGTCGGGATTGTTGGTCGACGGCAGTGCCGCCACTTCGGTGCCGCCGGACTTGCTCTTCTTGGCCGGCGTCTCGGCGGAAGGAGCGTTTGCCGTGGCCGCGGGAGCTTCCGCCGGCGCGCTGGCCTGCGGGCCGGTCTCGGCATTGACCACGTTGCCGTTCTTGTCGACGGTGATGGTGCCGAAATTCTTCGGCGGCGCGCCGGTGATCAGCTTGCCGGGATCGCCGGTCTGCGATTCCACGATGACGTCGCCAACGCTTTTGCCGCCGTTTTGCGCACCGGTGCCAGCCGGCGGCTGCGTCGCCGGGGCCTGGGCGACGCTATTGTCGGCTCCGGCGTCGCCGGTGCCGGATTGACCGGTGCCGGCATCGCCGAGATTGGTGTTGCCGTTATTGTTGTCCTGGGGCGCGGCTTCCGATTTCTTCTGCCCGGCCGGCTTGGCGCCTCCTTGGCCCTCGAGCTGCTGGAAACGGAACTCATTGTCTTCCTGCTGCTTGCGGATCTGTTCCTGCATCTGCAGGATCTGGAAATTCATCTCCTCGATCTTGCCGTTCAGCTGGCGCAGTTGGTCTTCCAGGCCAGTCACGCCGGCGCCGCCCTCCTGTTGTGCGACCTGCGCCTGTTCCGGCTTCATCTTGTCGCCGAAGATGCCGAGCGTGGGCAGATGGAAGGTGAACCCGCTGTCGGCGGCCGGCCCGGCACTGTCGGCCGGCGCGGCAAGGCTTGGGAGGCTTGATACGAGCAGCAGCGCAAGCGTGCCGCTCAGGACCGTTCTGAAGTGCATTCTGTCTCTCGCGGTGGGTGTTGGCCTGATGCGCCTTTCCAAATCAAACAAGGGAGGAAGCGCCCTCGCGCTCATAGCAGGACGCGAGACTTCGGCCAAATTTTGTTTCGGTTTGTTGCAAAGGAAAAAGGCGGCCCTGAGGCCGCCTTTCATTTTTGGGATGTTGTATTTTTGTCGCCTGGGACGCCGAGCGCCGTTACCGAAAATCGACCCCGATCTTCGGTATCATGCGTCAGGAGCCGGCGCCGGAAAGCGTGGTGACGGCGCGGCGGTTCTGCGACCAGCAGGAGATGTCGTCGCAGACCGCGACCGGACGCTCCTTGCCGTAAGAGATCGTCTTCAGGCGGCCGGCGGAGACGCCCTTGGAGACAAGGAAGTCGCGGGTGGCGGCGGCGCGGCGGGCGCCCAGTGCCAGATTGTACTCACGCGTGCCGCGCTCGTCGGCATGGCCTTCGATGACGATCGCATACTGGCGGTACTGGTTCAGCCACTGCGCCTGGCGGGCCAGCGTGGTCTGTGCGTCGGCGCGGATCGACGAGGAATCGGTATCGAAGAAGATGCGGTCGCCGATGTTGACGGTGAAGTCCTGCGCCGAACCGGGCGTCGCGGCGCCGGCACCGTTGAGGCCGAGATCGGCCGCGCTGTTCGGGGTTTTCTTCGAGGCGCAACCGGTAATGGCGAGCGCCATCACGAGAGCGATCATCGCTGGGTTTCTGGTAAGTGCTGCGATACGGCCCATGCCGCCTCTCCTTCGCATATGAGTGATTTCGTTGATCACCCAGTAACCACGTTTGGGTTAACCGGCATTCAAGAAACACGGTTAATTTTTGGTTTCGAGCCGCCCCCGCGGCTCTTCTGGTCCCACGCATTTACCAAGGGCAAGACTGCGCGCGGACACTAGGCAGAAATGCGGCCAAAACGCGACCAAGGGGAAAGCAGGATTTTGAGCCGCCCGCTTTCTTCATTTCTTCAATTCTTCAATTCCCCAGTTCCCCGCCCCTCACTCAAGCAACGGCGACCAAGCCGGGTCCGAAGCATAGTTCGCCGTCGGAATCTGCTGCTCGTTGCGGCCGGTGAGATCGACCGAGACCAGCTTGGGGCCGCCGGCGGAGTCGCGGAAGAACATCAGCACGCGGCCGTTCGGCGCCCAGGTCGGACCCTCCTGCTGGAAGCCGGAGGACAGGATGCGCTCGCCCGAGCCGTCGGTCTTCATGACGCCGATCTGGAACTCGCCGCCGCTCTGCTTGGTGAAAGCGATGAGATCGCCGCGCGGCGACCAGACGGGCGTCGAATAGACGCCGTCGCCGAAGGATATGCGGTGCGGATTGGAGCCGTCCGCGCCCATGACATAGATCTGCGAACGGCCGCTGCCGCCGCCGCGGTCGGAGGTGAAGACGATCTGCGAGCCGTCCGGCGAATAGGAGGGAGAAGTGTCGATCGCGGTCGAATCGGTGAGCCGCGTCGTCGAGCGGCTCCTCAGATCCATGGCGAAGATGTTGGAGTTGCCGTCGTCGCGCAGCAGGCTCATGATCACCTTCTGGCCGTCGGGCGAGAAGCGCGGTGCGAAGGTCATGCCGGGGAAGTTGCCCACCAGCTCGCGCTGTCCGGTCTCGATCTGCAGCAGATAGACCTTCGGCTGCCCGCTTTCATAGGACATGTAGGTGATTTCCTGCCGGTTCGGCGAAAAACGCGGCGTCAGAACGATCGCGCGGCCGTCCGACAGGTAGCGTATATTGGCGCCGTCCTGGTCCATGATGGCGAGCCGCTTCTTGCGGGCGTTCTTGGCGCCGGACTCGTCGACGAAGACCACGCGCGTGTCGAAATAGCCCTTTTCGCCGGTGATCCGCTCATAGATGGCGTCGGCGATGATATGGGCGACGCGCCTGGTGTTGGCGTCGTTGGCGAAGAACTGCTCGCCCGCCATCTGCTGGCCCGCAAAAGTATCCCACAACCGGTACTGGGCGCGGATGCGTCCGTCGGCTTCCTTGCCGACGCTGCCGGTGACCAGCGCCTGCGCGTTGATCACCTTCCAGTCGTCGAAGCGCGGTGTGGCGTCCGGACCGGAAATCTTTTCGATGAACGCGCTCTTGTCGATCGGCGCGAACAGCCCGGAGCGCTTCAGGTCGGCGGTGACGATCTCGGTGATCTGCGCGCCCAGCGCATCATTCGACTGAAAATCCGTGATGGCGATCGGTAGCGGTTCGACATTGCCCTTGTTGACGTTGATCTCGACGAGAGCCCATGCCGGCGCGGCCGCGCCAACGATAGAACCCAGTGCAATTGTCGCGACCATCAGGAGCGGCTTGAGGGTGAATTTCATATCTTCTCGCTTCTCTTCGCTGATTGTGCGGAGGGCAGGCCTCAGAGGCCAAGCATTTCCCTCGGATCGAAAGTGACCTTGATCTGCGCCCAGATGTCCTGTTTTCCGGGAGGAACCTGCAGGCCGGCCATGTTGCATTTCTGGATAGCGCGCACCGCGCTTTCGTCGACCTGGCGGTTTCCGCTCGATTTCTCGACGACAGGCCGGCCGTCCAGCTTGCCTGAGGCGTCGAGGTTGAACGAGATCACGGCGATGAGATCGTCCGAGGCTTCCATGCCCGCCGGGAAGGTCCAGCAACCCGCAAGCTGATCGCGCAGGGCCCCTTCCTCCGACTTCGACAGCTTCTGGCCCTGGTCCTTTTCGCCGCCCAGCGAAGCCTGCTGCGTCGAGCGCTTGGCGCCGCCGCCGGACGGCTTCTGCTTGTCCAGCAGGGCGGAAATCTCATCGGCATTGAACTGCTTGTCGTCCGACTTCGGCTTGGAAGATGCTTCCTTCACCGGCTTGTCGGCGTCCTTGCGGTCCGGCGCCTTGGCGCTTTCGGCCTGGGCCGGCTGCGGCTTCGGCCGCGCTTCCGGCGCAGGCGCGGAGTCCGGAAGCTTGGCCTCGTCGGTGGGTTGCTGCTGGGCGATCGCCTCGGCGACGGCGTCGGGCTTCACCTCGTCCTTCGAAATAGCGGCGGTCGTGTCCTTCGGCGGCGTCGGTGTCGGCTGCTTGGCGGGCGTCGGCTTGGGCTCCGTCTGCTTGACCGGCTCGGGCTTGACCTCTTCCTTCGGCGTCGGCGTCGGCGCAACTTCCGTCGCCGGGGTCGGCTTCGGTTTTTCCTGCGGCTTCGGCACGTCCTCGACCGCCGGCTTCTCGGTCGGCGTCGGCGCGGGTGGCGGCGCCGCCGTTTTCTCGACCGGCTTCGGCTTGGCTTCGTCCGTCACCGGCTTATCGGTGTCGACGGTGTTCTCGCCGACCTTCTGTGCATTGGGCACGACGTCCGGCCGCTTGGTCGGCAGCGGCGCCGGTTTTTCATGCATCACCGACTTCTTGTCACCCTGCAGCGTCTGCGGCACGGCTTCCATAGGCACAATGTCGACCGCCACCGACTCCACGTCGGCCGCGGGCATGGCAGGTGGCGACGACAGCGTGAACAGCCCGAAGGCCAGCGCCACCGTATGCAAGATCACCGATGAGGTGAGGCCGGTCCGCATTTGGCGTCTACTGATCCTGTTCCTGCAGCGAGACCAGGCCGATATTCTTGTAGCCGGCCGCCGAAATGCGGGCCATCACCTTCATTGCCGTGCCGTAATCGGTCGCCTTGTCGCCGCGGATGAAGATGCGTTCGTCGTAACCGGTCTTCGAGATCGCCTGCAGCTTGGCTACCAGCTCCTCGATCGGGATCTCGGTCTCCTGCAGGAAAATCTTGCCCGTCGAGTCAATCGAGACGGTGATCGGCTGCGTGTCGACATTCATCGCCTTGGCCTGCGTGTCCGGCAGGTCGATTGGAACGCCGACGGTGAGCAGCGGCGCCGCGACCATGAAGATGATCAACAGCACCAGCATCACGTCGACCATCGGCGTGACGTTGATCTCGGACATCAGGGCATGGTGACGGCCGCGCCGCCTATGGCCGCGTCCGCCTCGCCCCGAGCCACTTGCGCCTGCAGCAGACATCCCCATTGTCGATCCTCAGCCCTTCTGCGCTACTTTTTCATCGATTTGGCGCGAGAGTATGGCGGAGAACTCGTCCGCGAAGCCTTCCATGCGCATGCCGATCTTGTTCGCGTCCGATGACAGCTTGTTGTAGGCGATGACCGCGGGAATGGCCGCGAGCAGGCCGATCGCGGTGGCGAGCAGCGCCTCGGCGATACCGGGCGCCACCACCGAAAGGCTGGTGTTCTTCGAGGCGGCGATCGCCTGGAACGACGTCATGATGCCGATGACGGTGCCGAACAGCCCGATGAAGGGTGCGGCCGAGCCGGTGGTGGCGAGGAAGCCGAGCCGACCCTCCAGCTTCTCCATCTCGCGCGTCAGCGCCAGGTCCATCGCCTTGTCGATGCGGGTCTGCAGCGCCAGCGCCGATTTTGCGCCCTTTTCGAAACTCTTCTTCCATTCGCGCATGGCGGCGACGAAGATCGCGCCCATCCCCGTGGTCTTGCGATCGGCCAGCGTGCGGTAGAGATCCTCCAGCGACTGGCCCGACCAGAACACCTGCTCGAAGCGGTTGAGCGCCAGCCGCATGCGGCTATAGGCGACGAGTTTGTCGATGATGATCGCCCAGGTCCAGATCGAGGCGCAGAGCAGGCCGATCATGACCAGCTTGACCACCCAGCCGGCCTGCATGAATAGGGCCCAGAGCGACAGATGCGCGCCCGGTTCGGCGAGTGCGATATTTTCCATGACTTACGTCCTTAAGATTTTCCGGGCATCGCTGGCGGCTGGCCCATGGGCATTCCTTTGGTCCGATCGCGCGAAGCTAGAAGCTTGCGGATAGCCCCGAATGCACCGTTTCGCGGCCTTTTCGAGGCAAATATTGGTGAAAGGAAGGCGCACGGATTGCGCCAATCTTCGCCAATTCCTTCATGAACCGTTATGGTTAAGGATGGGTTAGGGGATCAGGCGCGGCGCATTGCCGCGCATGGCTGGGGCGGCCGGCAACCGGAGCCGTCCGGTTGAAGCCTTCAAGATGGGCCTCGCGTGGAAGCTTCAGGCTTTTGCCTTCGGCATGAAAGCCGCGATCCATTCCTTTGGGAAACGCTTTGGCCGGCCGCTTTCGCCGACGATCGCCGCCTCGACCTTGGCCTCGACCAGCACGTCGCCGCCGCGCTTCAATTGCTGGCCCATGAAGATGCGGGCGCCGGAAATATCGTCGGTGCGCGTGTCGATGGTGAGGATATCGTCCATGCGCGCCGGCGAACGGAAGTCGATCTCCATGCGCCGCACCACCCAGACGATCCGCTCGCCATGCTTGCCGTCCAGGAGTTCGGTGTGGTGGACGCCGGTCAGCCTCAGATAGTCGGAGCGGCCGCGTTCGAGGAATTCGAGATAGCGCGCATGATAGACGACGCCGGAGAAATCCGTGTCGGCATAGTAGACCCTCGCCATCAGCCGGTGGCCGAACTCCGTCAGCGCGCCGGAAAGCCCGGCGCCGAGCGCCGCCGATTCACCATGATCGTCCATCGCGCTTTCCTTTTCAGGCCCGAACAGGCACCTAAAGCCCTCGGGCTTTAGGCATTTTTCTATGCGTGTCGTTGTCCCAAAAACCGCTGCACACTTTTGGGCGACACGCACTGTTTTCGCGCGGGAACGGGATGGCACTGTTGGGCACGATGATCAAGACCTTGATGGCGGCGCTGCTTGCGCTTGGCCCATTGGCGTTGCCCGCCGCAGCGGCGACTTTCTCGATGAAGCGCGGCCTCAATCTCGACCAGTGGGTCACCTGGCCGGTCGAGGATAGATGGGGCGAGCGCCAGGCGATCCTGCCTTATCCGGAGTGGCGCAAATTCCTCAAGGAGGGCGACCTCAAGGCACTCAAGGGTGCCGGTCTCGATTTCCTGCGCATGCCGGTCGATCCCTCGCCCTTTCTTTCGGACCGCACCACGGCCCTTCGCGACGACCTCTATGCCAGCGTGCTGGCCTCCGCGCGCATGATCAACCGTGCCGGCCTGAAGGTGATCGTCGACCTGCATCTGATCCCCGCCGGCGGCAACCGCAAGATCGGCATGAGCGAGGTGATGCATGACGCGGCCGTCTTCGATGCCTATGCCGAGCTGGTGCGCAAGATGGCGCGGACGCTGGCCAAGGAGGATCCGAAGCTTGTCGCGCTGGAACTGATGAACGAGCCGCTGGCCGATTGCGAGGCGAACGGCACCAACCTTTGGCCCGACCGCCAGAAGCAGCTGTTCGCCGCCGCGCGCGCCTCCGCCACCAGGCTGACGCTGATCCTGACCGGCGGCTGCTATTCGAACGCGGAGTCGCTGGCCAGGATCGACCCCAAGACGATCGCCGATGACAACATCATCTGGACCTTCCATTCCTACGATCCGTTCCTTTTGACGCATCAGGGCGCAAGCTGGGCCGGCGACTTCATCCCCTACGTAACCGGCCTGCCCTATCCGTTGACGGCTGTCCCGAAGGCGCAACTCGACATGGCGCTGGACGCGATCCGCGACCGGATCAGGGCCGAGGCGCCCTGGGCGCGGCGAAGCGGCCTACTTAGCTATCTCGACGAGCAGGTGGCGACGACGGACAGTCCTGAAAAGCTGCTTGGCGTGATGGATGCGCCGTTCGCGACGGTCGACGCCTGGGCGAAGGCCAACGGCGTCAAGCCGCAGGACATCACGCTCGGTGAATTCGGCATGATCCGCAAGGAATACGGCAACAGCTTCGTCATGCCGGCCGCATATCGCGCAGCCTATATGCGCGACATGATCGTCCGCGCCGAGGCGCATGGCTTTTCATGGTCGGTGTGGAGCTATGGCGGCGCCTTCGGCGTGGTCGACGCCTTCGATGGCGAGAAGGCGGAACCTGACGTGATGGACGTGATCAGGTCGCTGCGCTGAGACGGCGGGCCGGGGCGACGCGCCTCAGCCGAGATCGATCTGCAAGATCTCCGGCTGCACCCCGAAACGTATCGGAGCGATGCTGAAGCCCAGTCCTCCCGAGACGATCAGGTTGCGGTCGTTCTCGACGACATGGCCGTAGGCGTAGCGATTGCCATAGGCCGAAGGCACGACTGGCGAATAGCCGAACAGCCGCACCTGTCCGCCATGCGTGTGCCCGGACAAGGTGAGCGAAACCCTCCACGGCACCTTTGGAAAAATGTCCGGCTCATGCGCAAGCAGGATGATGGGCGCAGTGTCGCCGACCTTGGCCAGCGTGCCGGGAAGATCGTCGAGGCCGGTGAGGCCCCTGCGGCCCTTGGCCTTGTTCGGCAACAGCGCAATCTGGTCGGCCAGGCCTGCGATCCAAAAAACCTGTCCGTCCTTTTCCAGGCGCACGACGTCGTTTTCCAGCACCGGAATGCCGACGGCCTCCAGCGCCTTGCGTGAAATGGTCGGCCCTGCCCCGGCTGCCTGCGCGGTGCGGTCCTCCCACCAGTCGTGATTGCCGAGGATCGAGAACACGCCAAGCGGCGCCTTGAGCCCGGACAGCGCGGGCGCCCATTCCGACGCGTTTACCCAGCCGGTCACCAGCCGGGTCCCGGCGGGGTAGTCGCCAAGCATGACGATCACGTCCGGCTGCAACGCATTGGCTTCTTCGGCAAGTGCCGCGATCCGTTCCGGCGTCATCCACGGCCGGCAGGCATGGATGTCGGCCAGCGCCACGACGCGCAGCTTGAGCCCGGCGGGCCAGTGCGGCGGCGTCAGCGTGTAGCGCTTCACATGGGTCAGCAGCATCGGCTCGATGCCGACGGCATAGGCGCCAAGCGACACCAGGCTGAAGGCCGAGCCGCCGACAAGGCGCAGGAAAGCGCGTCTGGTGATCATAGGTCGCCCCAAGCCCTAGGATAGCGTCAGATACGCCTATCTTAAAGGATGCAATTGCGCCCTCAGTCGGGCCGAGCCGCGCAGATTCTGCGCAGATGGGCCATTGCGCCGCCGAAACGCGAACAAATCTGCGTTACTCTTCCTGGAACAGGCTGATCTGCTGCTGGGCGATATCCTTCGGCGGGTCGAGGCCGAGATGGCGCCAGGCGTTGGCGGTCAGCACGCGGCCGCGCGGCGTGCGCTGGATGAAGCCCTGCTGGATCAGGTAAGGTTCGATGATGTCCTCGATCGCGTCGCGCGGCTCGGAGAGCCCGGCCGCGATCGTCTCGATGCCGACCGGGCCGCCGCCGAAATTGCGCGCGATCATCGACAGATAGCGGCGGTCGAGCGCGTCGAGGCCGAGCGCGTCGACCTCCAGCCTGGTCAGCGCCTCGTCGGCGATCCTCCTGTCGACATGACCGTCCCCCGCGACAGAAGCAAAATCGCGCACCCGGCGCAGCAGCCTGCCGGCGATGCGCGGCGTGCCGCGCGCGCGGCGCGCGATCTCCACCGCCCCATCGTCGCCGAGCGGCATCGACAGGATGCGGGCACCGCGGCGCACGATCTGCTCCAGCTCCTCGACCGTGTAGAAATTGAGCCGGACCGGAATGCCGAAACGGTCGCGCAGCGGATTGGTCAAGAGCCCGAGCCTCGTCGTCGCCGCGACCAGCGTGAAACGGGCAAGGTCGATCTTGACCGAGCGCGCCGCCGGTCCCTCGCCGATGATCAGATCGAGCTGGAAATCCTCCATCGCCGGATAGAGGATTTCCTCGACCGCCGGATTGAGGCGATGGATCTCGTCGATGAAAAGGACGTCGCGCTCCTCGAGATTGGTGAGCAGCGCGGCGAGATCGCCGGCCTTGGCGATGACCGGACCCGAGGTCGAGCGGAAATTGACCCCAAGCTCGCGCGCCATGATCTGCGCCAGCGTCGTTTTGCCGAGTCCCGGCGGCCCGACGAACAGCACATGGTCGAGCGCCTCGCCGCGGCTCTTGGCGGCATCGACGAAGACCTTGAGGTTGGCGCGCACCGCCGCCTGGCCGACGAACTCATCGAGCGACTGCGGCCGCAGCGTCTGGTCGGCATCCTCGCCGCGCTTGTCGGGAGCAATGAGGCGGGGCGAAAGGGTCATGCCGCCTTCCTTGCATAGGACCAATGGCGGGACAAGCGTCGCTTCACCGCGCCAGTTCCTTCAGGCCGAAGCGGATGAGCTTGGACGCATCCGCGCCCTCGCCGGCCGATTTCAGCGCCGCGGCAACCGCGTTCGCCGCGATGTCGCGCGAATAGCCGAGATTGACGAGCGCCGAGACCGCATCGGTGATCGGTGCGGCCGCGACGCCTTCGCCAAGCTCCTGCTTGAGCCCGATCGTACCGCTGGCCGCGCCCGCATAGGCTGGCGCCTTGGTGCGCAGTTCGGTGACGATGCGTTCCGCCACTTTCTTGCCGACGCCGGGCGCGCGGGAAACCATGGCAATGTCGCGCAGCGCGATCGCGTTCGCGAGGTCGGCCGGCGCCAGCGTCGATAGGATGGCCAGCGCCACCTTGGCGCCGACGCCCTGCACATTGTTCATCAGAAGGCGGAACCACTCGCGCTCCAGCCCGGTCTGGAAGCCATAGAGGCGGATCATGTCCTCGCGCACATAGGTCTCGATGAACAGCACCACCGCCTCGCCGAGCGAGGGCAGCGCGGCCAGCGTCCGCACCGAGCAATGGACGACGTAGCCGACGCCATGCACGTCGATGACGCAGCTATCTTCGTCGATCTCGTCCAACGTGCCTTTCAGCTTGCCGATCATGATTGTCCCCTCACGCCAGCGCGGCCATGCGGTAGGCTGTGCTCGGGCGGTGATGCGCATGGCAGATGGCGATGGCCAGAGCGTCGGCGGCGTCGTCGGTGTCGAAGACAGCCTTCGGCATCAGCACCTTCACCATCATGTGGATCTGCTTCTTCTCGCCGTGACCGACGCCAATAACCGCCTTCTTGACCGCATTGGGGGCATATTCGGCCACCACCAGCCCGGCGCGCGCCGGCACCAGCATGGCGATGCCGCGCGCCTGGCCGAGCTTCAGCGTCGCCGTGGCATCCTTGTTGACGAAAGTCTGCTCGACCGCAGCCTCGTGCGGCATGGCCTGGTGCAGCACCTCGGCCAAGCCGTCATGCAGCTGGCAGAGTCTTGTCGCCAGCGACTCCTTCTCGTCGGACCGCACCGTGCCGGATGCGATGAAGCGCAGCGAATTGCCCACGCTGTCGATAATACCCCAACCGGTGCGCCTCAGGCCCGGATCGATGCCGATGATGCGAATCGCTTCCCCCATGCGCCAAGTCTAGCCGTGGCGGCAAGCGATGTCAGCAAAATGTGAACAAACCGGAAACAATTGCAATCTCGGCTATGCGCCGTTTCCGTAAAACAGCGAGATCCCTAATTCGTCACGCGGCGGATGGTTTTCGACAGTCGCGTGAGAAATGCCGGCCTGGACGATGCGACCAGCTTCCACGCCAGGACTGCATTGCCCATGCGCCGCGGCAGGATTCCGATGCAAAGGAACCAGGCCGCCAGAGCTGCCCGCCGCCGCCAGGATGCATCCATTTCCAGGCTGGCGGCGGCGCCCGCTTTTGCCAGTCCCAGCCGGGAGTCGGTGGCGACCGGATGCTGGGGCTCGTCGACGCAGAGCGAAGCCAGCCGTTCTTCCAGATGCACCGGATCGCGAAGGCCGGCATCGGGCGGCACGGTCAAGCCGATCTCGGCCGCCCGGCCGGACAAGGCTTCGAGGCGCCGGAAATCATGCTGCACGCGCCAACGCGCCCGCTCGGCAAGCTTTTCGGCAAAGATCGAATGATTGGCGCCGTGGATGCGGTAGGCGCCAAGGCAGGTATCGATGGATTTCACCTCTCCGTGCAGCGGCGCCAGCGTCGCGAGATAGCCGTCGGCGCCTTGCCGGAAATCGCTTTCAGGCATCGGCATTATCGTTTCCAGCGCCTCGCGGTCGAACGCCAGCCCGCTTGTCACCGTCGTCCTGTACCGCCCCTTGCGCAGCAATTCCGGCACGACGTCGCCTGAATCGAACGGCTGTTCCGGCGGTGGAAAGACATCCTTGATATGCTGGTCCTCATCAACGAGATGCAATCTGAATTGCGCTTGGGCGACATCCGCATCCCACTCGTCCAGAACCTCGGAGACGGCGTTCGGATAGAGATAGTCGTCGGCGTCGAGGAAAAGGACGATCTGCCCGGTGCTCGCCTCGAACCCGGTATTGAACGCAGCCGCATGTCCGCCATTCCTGCGCCTGAGGCACGGACGTATTTTGTCGCCGTAGGATTCGATCACGGCCACCGATGCATCCGTCGATGCGTCGTCGACGACCACGACCTCGACATTTCGGTGGTCCTGCTCCAACGCGCTGTCGATGGCGCGTCCTAGAAACTGTTCGTAATTGTAGTTGGGGATAATGATCGATACCGGGATGCGGTCCAATGGCGAATGCACGGGATCAAGCCTCGCAATCTGCTTTGGTCACAGTGACGGTGGTTTTCTTGCAGAACCGGCTCGGGTCGACCCGGCTGCGGCGAACGGCTCCAACTAGGGGCCTATCGCTTCAAGGCAAGTGTGATCTTTGTCGGGAAGGCCGGCACAGCCTCCAATACGGCGATGGCTGCCGCAGTTTCGACGAGCGGCCGGAGTCGCAAGCGTTGAACTTGCAGCCAAAGCCACGACTCGCCAAACCACGGCCCGATCAAGGATATGCCGCTACCGCTATCGTTTTTTGCAAACGCGGTTTCAGCCGCGCGCGAACGCGGTATTCAAAAGGCTGATCTGGTCGGACACCGGGTTGGCCCGCCGGCTGGGCGCGTGCGTCTCGCTGATGACGCCGCCATAGATTTCCTCGTCCATGCGCCGCACCAGCGACTGCAGGCGCAGCGAGCGCCCCACGAGATCCAGAAAATCCTTGGGGAGCTCGTTCCAGCCAAGCGCCTCGTCATGCGCGGACGCGGTGTCGAGACGCACCTTGGATTTCTCCGAAGCCACCTGGTCACGCGTCATCTCGCCGGAATTCGCCGCCCGCTGCAAAAGCAGCCAGGAGGCGACCTGCATAAGCCTTGTGGTCAGCCGCATCGATTCGGCCGCATAGAGCGTCGCCGCCGTGCGCGACAATTTCTTGGCTTCGAGCCTGCCCTTGCCATCGAGATATTCGGCGGCCTGTTCGACCAGCCCCATGCCTTCCTGGTAAAGCGGCTTGAAGGATTGGGAGAAAACCCGGCGCTCCGCCAATTTGATGGTTTTCGCGCTGCCCTTCGAAGGCTCGTTCATCGATACGCCCCTGCACTGCCGCAAGCCGATTCGGCATCCTTGCCGACGCGGCCCGCACCCTAAATGACTGAGGCTTGAAAATGCGCTTCGATGCAAATGAAGGCAAGCGCATGTTTAACAAACGGTTAACGCCGCGCCGGTTCCAGCCATCCGCAAGCGGATGACATCAGCCAGCCGGCAGCGGATAAAAAAAGAGCCGCGGATAAGGCGGCTCTCAGGAGTTTAACAGGGAGGCGTCAAACAAAGTGGCTCCAACCACTCGGTAAGAATCCAGCAAAACTGGATGGGTGTAGTAAACGCCTGTAAAGCTTAATGAACCCTTAACGCGGCGCCGATTTTTTAAGCGAACGCGCTGTCCTGTGCCGGAACAGGACAGCGGATTCGCCGCCCGGGATCGTCCGAGCACCGGATTTCGGGCGCCGATCGTGGCGGCCGTAACATGTTTGCTGCTGCCGCGGCATCGTTCCGAAACACGCGCCACGCAAAAGGCCGCTCCACAAAGGCGGCGCGCAAATCCGCGCCGCTTGAAATCAGGCAGGATATCCGGAGCAAACCATGGATTGGTATTCGATCGTCAAATTCCTTCACGTCGTCTCGGCTATATTGTGGGTCGGCGGCGGCTTCGTGCTGTTCCTGCTCGGCGTACTGGCCGAGCGCGCCGGCAACATCGAGGACAAGCTGTTGGCTATACGCGCCAGCGGACAGCTCGGCGGCCGGTTCTTCGCGCCGACGTCGATGCTGACGCTGGTCTTTGGCCTCATCATGTGCGGCTTCTGGGTCGGCTTTGCCGACCTGTGGATCGTCATCGGCCTCGTCGGCTATGCCACGACCTTCTCGATCGGCATGCTGATCTTCAAGCCGACCGGCGAGCGCATGGGCGCCATGATCGCCGAGCAGGGCGTGACGCCGGCCGCCCTCTCCATCGGCCAGCGCATGATGAACTGGGCGCGCCTCGATTATGCGGTGATGCTGGTGATCATCGCCGACATGGTGCTGAAGCCCACTTTGCACGACGTCGGCATTCTTGCCGGCATGGCGATGGTGGTCGCGCTGGGCGCCGCGCTCGCCTTCGGCGGCAGCCGCCAGATGGTGCCGAGCGCCGCGTGACATTAAGGCGCTCGCCCGAAGGCGCGTTGAGATTCAGGTCAGACCGAGTCGAAAATGGTGATTTCCGAGAACCGGAGCGGAGCGTACTTAAAGTACGTGAGCACCGGAAGCGCAGGAAATCTCCCATTTGCAGGCCGGCCTCACCTGAATATCGACGCGCCTCACATCAGGCCGATAATGCCATCCCATAGCAGCTTGACGGCGACCACCGCGACGGTGGCGTAGGTGAACGGATAGAAGATCTCCGGCCGCATGCGCCGCACCAGCCACGCGCCGGCGATGGTCGACAGCGGCGCCAGCGGCATCAGCACCGCCGAAGCGGTGAGATTGGTGGTGTCGAACTGGCCGAGCGCGAAATAGGGGATGAGCTTCAGCGCATTGGTGGCGGCAAAGAAGATTGCCGCGGTGCCCGACAGCACTTTCGGATCGAGCCGAATCGGCAGCGCATAGACCTGGAAGGGCGGGCCGCCGACATGGGCGACGAAGCTGGTGAAGCCTGCGACAGTGCCCCAGAAGGCGGCGGCAATGCGGTTCGGTTCCGCCACATGGTCGGCGCCGTGACGGAACTGCAGGTAGATCCAGCGCAGCACGAACACCAGCGCGACGGCCCCGACGATCAGCCGCACCATCTCCTCAGTGACCAAAGCCGCGGTCAGCCAGCCGAGCGCGATGCCGATGACGGCGCCGGGCATCATGTCGACCAGCATCCTGCGGTCGTGGATGCCCCACCAGGCCCACACTGAAACCACGTCCATCAGGCACAGGATCGGCAGCAGGATGGCGGCCGCCTGAACCGGCGGGATGGTCAGAGCCATCAACGGCACGCCGACGAAACCGACGGCGCCGCCGAAGCCGCCTTTCGATAGGCCGACAAGGATTACCGCCGGAATGGCGGCAGCATAGAACCACGGGTCGCTGAGCAGGCCTGACATCGGCAAAGGAAGGTTGGAGAGGGCGGGAATTCAGCCATAGCGCAGAACGGCGCCGCCGGGATAGTCATTTAATGCCGGCGCCGCTATTGCCGGCCCGATATCGACGTGCGCGACGATGCTCGACCGGACCTCATCCGCCGCATAGCCGACTGTTCAAGCCGCTCCCTTTGCTCTATGCCGCAATGCAACCATCTTCGCCCGGCATAGGCGAAACCGGGATCGAAGGCCAATGAACGAAGCAACTCCTCCCAACCGCTGCCGCATCGTGCTGATCGCGCCGCCGCTCGTGCCGGCGGAGCAAATCTGCGCGGCGTTCGACGGTGGCGACGTCGCCTCGTTGATCCTGCCCGACAATGGCATGGACGATGCCTCCTTCCAGGCCTTCGCCGAAAGGATCGTGCCGATCGCTCAAAGCGCCGGCGTCGCCGTCATCATCGCCGGCGACAGCCGCATCGCCGGGCGTGTCCAGGCCGACGGCATCCATGTCGAAGTGAAGCCCGCGGAACTCGCCGAGACGATCGAGCGCGTGGCCGGCAAGATGATGGTCGGCGCCGGCGGCGCCAAGACGCGCGACGAGGCGCTGGGGCTCGGCGAGGAGCGGCCCGACTATATATTCTTCGGCCGTTTCGGCTATGACAACAAGCCGGAGCCGCACCACCGCAACCTCGCGCTGGGCGAATGGTGGGCGGAGATGATTTCGATCCCCTGCATCGTCATGGCCGGCTCCGAGCTTGCCTCTGTCGAGACGGTGGCCGCGACCGGCGCCGAGTTCGTGGCGCTGTCCAGCGCCGTCTTTGCCGACGGACGCGACCCGCGCGCCGCGATCGCCGCCGCCAACGCGTTGCTCGATGAAACCGCGCCGCGTTTCGAGGACTGACATGCGCCTGCGTGGCCTTTGCCTGACGGTTCTGGCCGGCTTGTTTGCGCAGGCCGCGATGGGGGCTGAGACCGTCCCGCTGCCGCAGCCGCGGCCGGAGACGAGCGCATCGGACAAGAGCGCATCCGACGCAACCAAGCCGGATGCAAGCACGCCCGATACTGGCACGCCGGATAAGGGCACGCCGGATAAGGGCAAACCGGACACAGCCGCGCCGGACGCCGGCGCGCCGGATCCGAGCAGGTTCGGCACCGGCGCGCATATCAACAAGCCGATCCAAAACACCTTGCCGCAACCGGCGACCATGACGCCGCCGTCGGCCGACGCCATCAATCCCGACCGCTTCGGCGCCAAGCAGCCGGACGCCGCCTACGGCGCCTTCCAGCGCGGGCTTTACAAGACCGCCTACAACCTCGCCATGGAGCGCGCCAAAAACGGCGATCCGGCGGCTGAGACGCTCGTGGCCGAAATCCTGTCGCGTGGGCTGGGTGTGCCGCTCAATCCGGCCGAGGCCGCGAAATGGTATGCGCTGGCCGCCGAACAGGGCGTGCCGGAGGCCCAGTTCCAATACGCGCTGGCGCTGCTGGACGGCCGTTACGTGAAGAAGGACGAAAAGGCCGCTTTCGCGCTGATGCAGGCCGCGGCCGAGGCCGGCAACCGGCTTGCCCAGTTCAACTTCGCCCAGTTGCTCGTCCAGCAGGATCCCGGCGACGACGGCCTTGTGAAGGCCGCCGCCTATTACGAACGCGCCGCCGCCACCGGACTTGCCGATGCGCAATATGCGCTGGCGCAGCTCTACGCCAATGGCGTCGGTGGCAAGCCGCATGACGACGCCCAGGCGCGTCTTCTCCTGGCACAGGCCGCAAGACAGAACTACGACACCGCGCAGATCGACCTCGCCGCCTGGATGATCGAGGGGCGCGGCGGCGGGCGCGACTTGAAATCGGGCTTTGCCTGGATGAAACAGGCGGCGGAAGGCGGCAACGTCGCCGCCCAGAACCGTCTCGCCAAGCTCTATATGGGCGGCATCGGCACCGATCCGGACCTGATCCTTGCCGGCGCCTGGTACATCGTCGCCCGCCGCGCCGGGCTGATCGATCCGCAGATGGACGATTTCCTGCAGGGCCTCGACGACGATCAGACCAAGCAGGCGCTGCAGAAGGCAAATCGCCTGCCTTGACGCATGGCGTCACGGACAGCATGTCCGGGCCGCCTTGGGCTCCCTCCCTTGCCTCCCCGGGCAATTTGTGGTCTTGGAGGCGCCAAATCGCGACCCGCGCCAGAAAAATCTCATTCCGGATCAGTTCATCATGGCCAAGATCAGTGGCAACGAAATCCGTCCCGGCTATGTCATCGAGCACGATGGCGGGCTTTGGGTGGCGGTCAAGACCAACACCGTCAAGCCGGGCAAAGGCGGCGCCTACAATCAGGTCGAGCTGAAGAACCTGATCAACGGCACCAAGCTCAACGAGCGCTTCCGCTCGGCCGAGACCGTCGAGCAGATCCGGCTCGACCTGAAGGATTTTTCGTTCCTCTACGAGCAGGGCGACGCGCTGGTCTTCATGGATACCGAAAGCTACGAGCAGCTTGAGCTGGCGAAAGACTTCGTCGGCGAGCGCGCCGCCTTCCTGCAGGACGGCATGATGGTGACGGTGCAGCTTTACGAGGAGCGCCCGATCGGCATTTCGCTGCCCGACCAGGTGACGCTGGCCATCACGGAGGCCGACCCGGTGGTGCGGGGCCAGACGGCCGCCTCCTCCTACAAGCCGGCGGTGCTGGAGAACGGCATCCGCGTGCTCGTGCCGCCCTTCATCTCGGCCGGCGAGCGCATCATCGTCGACACCAACGAAATCACCTACGTGCGCCGCGCGGATTAACGGCAAGAAAGCAGGAAGAAAAAATGGCGCGTTCCGCTCTCCTCAACGTCATGGTCCAGGCTGCGATGAAGGCCGGCCGCTCGTTGTCGCGCGACTTCGGCGAGGTGCAGAACCTGCAGGTCTCGATGAAGGGACCGGGCGACTATGTCAGCCAGGCCGACCGCAAGGCCGAAGAGATCGTCTTCGCCGAGCTTTCCAAGGCGCGGCCGGGCTATGCCTTCCTGATGGAGGAGCGCGGCGCCGTCGAAGGCGAGGACGCTCAGCACCGCTGGCTCGTCGATCCGCTCGACGGCACCACCAACTTCCTGCACGGCATTCCGCTCTTCTCGGTGTCGATCGCGCTCGAGCGCCAGGGCCAGATCGTCGCCGGTGTCGTCTACAATCCGGCGATGGACGAGCTCTACACGGCCGAGCGCGGCGGCGGCGCCTTCATGAACGACCGGCGGTTGCGTGTTGCTGGCCGCTCCAAGCTGACCGACGCGGTGATTGGCTGCGGCGTGCCGCATCTCGGCCGCGGCCAGCACGGCAATTTCCTGATCGAGCTGCGCAACGTCATGGCCGAAGTCTCCGGCGTCCGCCGCCTGGGCTCGGCGGCGCTCGACCTTGCCTATGTTGCGGCCGGACGCATGGATGGTTTCTGGGAGACCGGCCTGTCGTCCTGGGACATCGCCGCAGGCATCCTTCTGGTGCGCGAAGCCGGCGGCTTCGTCTCCGACATGGATGGCGGACTGGACATGCTGGACAGCGGCGAGGTCGTCGCCGGCAACGAGCTCATCCAGCGCGCGTTGCTGAAAACCGTGAAGAAGCCATTGGCTGCTCGCTGACTAATGCATGTCGCCCAGAACTGTGCAGCGGTTCTGGGACAACGACATCAAAACGAAGACTTAAAGCGCGTCGCCTGAATCCGGTCCAGCGCGACGCGCTTTAAGGCGTTCTTTGCGTCGAAACGACGCGCGGCTTTGGTCGCAAAACCGCAACCGAAGCTTGAAATACTGGTCCGCGACTGCCCAGATTAGGCGTTGCAGGATCATTCATGAACGACGCGCATCCAGATACAAAGCTTGAGATCCCCTTTGTCGGGCGCTGGCACTATTCGCGCGCCGAAATGATCGCCGACGGCATCGTTCACGCGGTGGGCATCGTGCTGGCGATCGCCGCCGGCTCGACTCTCCTGGCCCTGGCCGCCTTTCACTCCGGCCCCGGCGAATATGTCGCCGCGGTGTTCTACGTGGTGTCGCTGCTCACCGTGCTCTCGGTTTCGCTGGCCTATAATCTGTGGCCGGTTTCGTGGCCGGCGAAATGGATCCTGCGCCGCTTCGACCATGCCGCGATCTATCTGCTGATCGCCGCGACCTACACGCCCTTCCTCGCCCAGCTCGACAACTCGCCGTTGGCGCTACCCATGATCGTCATCGTGTGGAGCGCCGCAGCGGCCGGCATCGCCATCAAGATGTTCCTGCCCGGCCGCTACGACCGGCTGGCGATCGTCTTCTATCTCGCCATCGGCTGGAGCGGCGTCGTGCTGGCCGGACCGCTGGTCGAGACGCTGCCGACGACCTCGGTCGCGCTGCTTGTCGCCGGCGGCATCGTCTATTCCTGCGGCGTCGTCTTCTTCGCCTGGAAGGGCCTGCGCTTTCACAATGCCGTCTGGCACGGCTTCGTCGTCACCGGCGCCGGCCTCCATCTGGCCGCCATGGTAGACTGCCTGGTCGTCAACCGGTTCTAGGCCTGTGGCCCGGGCCTATCGGGCCATATTGCCAAGCACCATTCAATTTGGTCACAATTCCGTTTAGAGTCGCGGCAATTCTGCGGCGGTGGCATCGGAAACGGGGCACGGATGGCTTTTCTCAGATCCTTCGGCAGGCGATCGGACGTCCTGGTCTACGATCCGCACAAGCTGTCGAGCCCGCAGGTCTTCCTGCTCACCATGGTGATCTTCCTGATCATCGTCGCTTTCATCGCCGCCATCCTCACCCGCCAGATCTCGACCGCCTTCTCCAGCAATCCGGGGCTCAACGGATTGATCGTCGGCGTGCTGGCGGTCGGCATCCTGCTTGCCTTCGCCCAGGTCGGGCGACTGTTCCGCGAGGTGCGCTGGGTCAATTCCTTCCGCGCCGGCTCCGAAACCACCGAGCCGGTGCTTTTGGCGCCGATGAAGGCGATGATCGGCCGCTCGTCGACGATCGCGTTTTCGACCTCGTCGATGCGCACGATGCTGGATTCCATCGCCACCCGCCTCGACGAGAGCCGCGACACCTCGCGCTATCTGGTCGGCCTGCTTGTGTTCCTCGGCCTGCTCGGCACCTTCTGGGGCCTGCTCAACACCATCGCCTCGATCCGCGAGACGATCGAGGCGCTGGACCCGGGCACCGGCGATGCTGCCGCCGTGCTCGACGCGCTCAAGCAAGGCCTGTCGGCGCCGCTCGCCGGCATGGGCACCGCGTTCTCGTCCTCGCTGTTCGGCCTTTCCGGCTCGCTGGTGCTCGGCTTCCTCGACCTGCAGGCCGGCCGCGCCCAGACCCGCTTCTACACCGAGCTTGAGAACTGGCTGTCCTCGGTCACCGATCTGTCGTCGGACATTGTTGTGTCCGAGACGTCGAAAGCAGCCGAATCCTCCGAGGACATCCGGCTCTTGTCGGAGCGGCTGCGCAGCCTGCAGGAGAATGGCGGCGGCTCCAATCCGCGCGTCGCCACCGCCATGGCCAATCTTGCCGACGGCATCTCGGGGCTGGTGAAGAACATGCGCTCCGAGCAGCAGATCATGCGCGACTGGGTCGAAGCCCAGTCCGACGAGCAGAAGGCCATGCGCAACACGCTGGAAAAGATCGCCGACGCGCTGAAGAAGCAAGGGGTCCACTGACGTGGCGCTGGCAAGACGGCGCGCCGACCGCCGCATCGACTATTGGCCGGGCTTTGTCGACGCTTTGTCGACGCTGCTGCTGGCGATCATGTTCCTGCTTACCGTCTTCGTGCTGGCGCAGTTCCTGCTCAGCCGCGAGATCTCCGGCAAGGACGCGGTGCTGAACCGCCTCAACTCGCAGATCAACGAGCTGACCCAGCTGCTCGCCCTGGAACGCACGAACAGCCAGGACAAGGAGGATTCGCTCGCCAACCTGCAGGCGTCGCTGTCGGCGGCGCAAGCCGAAAAAAGCCGCCTCGAACAACTGCTGGCGCAGGGCGCCGGCGCCGGCGACGCGGCCAACAAACGAGCGGACCAGCTTTCGGGCGAGCTCAGCAACCAGCGCCAGATCAGCCAGCAGGCGTTGAGCCAGGTCGAGATCCTCAACCAGCAGATCGCGGCGCTGCGCAAGCAGATCGGCGCGCTGGAAGACGCGCTCAACGTCTCCGAGCAGCGCGACCGCGACTCCAACACCAAGATCGCCGATCTCGGCCGCCGCCTGAACGTCGCGCTGGCGCAGCGCGTGCAGGAGCTCAACCGCTACCGTTCCGACTTCTTCGGCCGGCTGCGCGAGATCCTCGCCGACCGCGAGAACATTCGTATCGTCGGCGACCGCTTCGTCTTCCAGTCGGAGGTGCTGTTCCCGACCGGCTCCGACGTGATCAACGACGCCGGCAAGGTCGAGATGAAGAAGCTCGCCGACGCCATCATCGAATTGCAGAAGGAAATCCCGCCCGAGATCAGCTGGGTGCTGCGCGTCGACGGCCATACCGACAACAAGCCGCTGTCCGGCACCGGTCGTTATCGCGACAATTGGGAATTGTCGACCGCCCGCGCCACCTCGGTGGTGAAGTTCCTGATCGAGAACGGCGTACCGGCCAACCGGCTGGTGGCCGCCGGCTTCGGCGAGTTCCAGCCGCTAGATCCCGCCGACACCGACGAGGCGCGCAGCAAGAACCGCCGCATTGAACTGAAGCTCACCGAACGGTGAGATATTATCACGCCAAGTCACAGGAAGTTGTTCGTCGGCTGAATACTTAGAGCGCCAAGTCGCCGCGACAAGCGCCGAAAACATTATCTTTTTTTAATTACACATCGCAAATCGACGCACCTAACTTGCCGCGCAGGGCCGGGGTCCGCCGGCGATGCCCCGCATCGCGACGCGACGGAACTGGACGGCCCGTAAGGTCGGAAGACGAAGCGGCGCGGCCGCTCTCTTCCTGGTAGGAGGATGCGCCGCCATGCGCGTTTCAACATCTCTCAAGACTGCAACCCTCGCTGCGGTTCTGATCGCGGCTCCGCTCGCCGGCGCCTATGCGGCCGGACATCACAGGGGCGGCGCCCTGGACACGCCCGATCCGACCGTTATGACCGGACCACGCGTGACGAGCCTGATCGAGCAGATCCAGGGCGTGAACCAGGGCATCACCGACGCCCGCGAAGCGAACAGCATCTCGGCCTCGGAAGCGCAGCACCTGCATATGCGCGCCGCGCATATCAGCAAGGCCGCGGAACATGTCGCGGCTTCGGATCACGGCAGGATACCGTCCCCGCAATACCATGAGCTGCTGCGCAGGCTCGACAATGTCGACCAGAGACTGATGAACGACACCGGCAGCAGCTTCATGATGGGCGACGGTTCCGACGGCGGGAATTACCCGAACGGCTAGAGCATTTGCTCCGATCGCAGAGGAAGGGACGACCTGGCGCCCGCGGGACCTGGCCCCGAGGGCGCCCTTTTTCGATCGCGCCCTGCTTCGATTACAGACCGAGCCAAAGCGCGACGATGGCGAGCACCGCCGGCGCCGTCTGGATGAACAGGATCTTGCGGCTGACGGTCGCGGCGCCGTAGAGGCCGGCGATGGCGACGCAGAGCAGGAAGAACATCTTGATCTGGAACCCGCCAGCGCCGAGATAGAGGCCCCAGATCAGGCCCGCGGCGAGAAAGCCGTTATAGAGGCCTTGGTTGGCGGCAAGCACCTTCGAGGCGCTGGCGAATTCCGGCGTCAGGCTGAACGCCTTGCGGCCGCGCGGCGTATCCCACAGCACCATCTCCAGATAGACGATATAGCAGTGGATCAGCGCCACCAGCCCGACCAGGATATCGCCGACCATTGTCCCCTCCGCCCTTCGGACAAGCATTGACCACACGTCGACGCCGCCGCGCAAGATAGGCTGACCCTGGATCGCCAACCAGGGTTGCCAAGCTTCGCGCCTTGGTATCTTTTCGCGCCAGCCCCTTTGCAGCCGGAACCCGCCATGTCATTCCAGAAACTCGACCAACTCGGCCACAAGCTCGAAGCGCTGGAGCATGCCTTGGCGATCCTCGGCGCCGACGAAGCAACGCATATGGCGGTCGGCGGCGGCGAGAAGCGCGCCGAGGCGATGTCCTCGCTTGCCGGCATGCTGCACCGCCAGGCCACCGCGCCCGAGATCGGCGACTGGATTTCAGCGGCCGAAGCCGAGCCGCTCGGCGAAGAGCAGCAGGCGGCGGTGCGGGAACTGCGCCGCCAATACACCAATCTCACCTGTCTGCCGGTCGAATTCGTCGAGCGCCAGACGGTGGCGCGCATGCGCTCCGAGCAGCTTTGGCGCGACCTGCGCGCCAAGAACGACTGGGCCGGCTTCCTGCCGGCGCTGGAAGGCGTCGTGACCTTGGTGCGCGAGGAAGCGGCGCTGCGCGCCGACGCGCTCGGCCTCGCCCCTTATGACGCGCTGATGGAACAGTACGATCCCGGCAACCGCGCCGCCGACATCACGCCGGTGTTTGCGGAGCTGAAGGCCTTCCTGCGCGACTTCCTGCCGCATGCGCTGGCCGTGCAGGATGCCCGGCTGGCGAAGCACCCGCTGAAGCCGCTCTCCGGTAGCTATGCCGTCGAGCGCCAGCGCGAGCTCGGCCTTGCCATGATGGCTGCCGTCGGCTTCGACCTGACCCACGGCTCGCTCTCGGTATCGCATCATCCCTTCTGCGGCGGCGTGCCGACCGATGTGCGCATCACCACCCGATACAAGACCTCCGACTTCCTGTCGGCGCTGATGGGCGTGCTGCACGAGACCGGCCACGCCCTTTACGAGCAGAACCTGCCGAAAGCCTGGTCGCATTGGCCGCTCGGCAAAGCACGCGGCATGGCCGTGCATGAGAGCCAGAGCCTGTTTGTCGAAAAGCAGATCGGCCGCAACCCGGCTTTCTGGCGCTGGGCGCTGCCGGTGGTCGAAAAACATCTCGGCGAAGCCTGGTCGATCGACGACATCCTGCCGCATGTCCACCATGTCGAGCGCGGCCTGATCCGCGTCGACGCCGACGAAGTCACCTATCCGCTGCATGTCATCCTGCGCTATGAGCTCGAGCAGGAACTCGTGTCCGGCCAGCTGGAGGTCGCCGATCTGCCCCAGGCCTGGGATGCCAAGATGCGCGATTATCTCGGGCTCTCGACCATCGATAATCCGGCTGACGGCCCGATGCAGGACGTGCATTGGCCGGGTGCCGCCTTCGGCTATTTCCCCTCTTACACGCTGGGCGCCATGATGGCCGCGCAGCAGTGGGCGGCTCTGACAAGGGAGCATCCGTCCGCCGACCAGGATCTCGCCAAGGGCGATTTCACCGCCATCAACGAGTGGCGTCGCGCAAAGATCTGGTCGCAGGGCTCGCGCTGGTCGACGCCGGACCTGCTCGAGCGCGCCACCGGCGAGAAGCTCAACGCTGCTTACTTCACCGAGCACTTGAGCAGGCGCTACGGCAACTGACCGCGGGTCGAAACCGGCTGGGTGCGGCGTGCCTACTCCGCCGCGCCCTTGAAGGCGCTGGCTCCGGTCTCGAACTGCAGCTTGGCGAGCCGCGTGTAGATGCCGCCCTTGGCGACCAGGCTCTGATGCGTGCCTTCCTCAACAATGCGCCCGCCGTCCATGACGAGGATGCGGTCGGCCTTGAGCACTGTCGCCAGCCGGTGCGCGATGACGATGGTGGTGCGGCCGCGCATCAGCCGCTCCAGCGCTCTTTGCACCAGCGTCTCGCTTTCGGCATCGAGCGCCGAGGTCGCTTCGTCGAGCAGAAGGATCGGCGCGTCGCGCAGGATCGCGCGGGCGATCGCGATGCGCTGGCGCTGCCCGCCGGACAGCGTCACGCCGCGTTCGCCGACCTGGCTGTCATAGCCCTTGTCGAGCCTGGCGATGAATTCGTCGGCAAGGGCTGCCTTGGCCGCGGCCTCGATCTCGGCGTCGCTGGCGCCTCGCCTGCCGAAGCCGATATTGTCGGCAGCACTTGCCGCGAAGATAGTGACGTCCTGCGGCACGATCGCGATGCGTTGGCGGATGGCGGCCGGGTCAGCCTCGCGTACATTGACGCCGTCGATGACGACGCGGCCGTTCTCGGGGTCGTAGAAGCGCAGGATCAGCGAGAAGACGGTGCTTTTTCCGGCGCCCGAAGGCCCGACGATCGCCACCGTCTCGCCCGGCTTCACCTGGAAGCTCAGGCCATGCACCGCGGCGCGGTCCGGCCGCGCCGGATAGGAGAAGGAGACGTCGTCGAAGCTGATCGCGCCCTTGGCCGTTGCCGGCAAGGGAAGCGGATCGACCGGCGGCCGGATCGCCGGCGTCTCTGCCAGGATCTCCGTCAGCCGCTCGGCGGCGCCCGCCGCCTGCGACAGCTCGCTCCAGACCTCCGACAGCGCGCCGAGCGCGCCGGCGGCAAACACCGAATAGAGCAGGAACTGGCCGAGCGTGCCCGGCGACAGCGTGCCGGCAAGCACGTCGCGCGAACCGAACCACAGCACCGCGACCACCGAGGAGAAGATCATGAAGATGGCGAAGAAGGTGAGGAATGAGCGCGCGAACACCGATGCGCGCGCCGCCTCGAAGGCGGCGTCGACAGCGTCCGCAAAACGGCCGGTGACGAGCTTTTCGTTGGTGAAGGCCTGCAGCGTGCGCACCGCGCCGATCTGCTCGCTGGCATAGGCGGTGGCCTCGGCGAGCGTGTCCTGCGCTTGCCGGGACTTGCGCCGCACCGAGCGGCCGAAGGCGACCAGCGGCAGCACGATCACCGGAATGGCTGCAATCACCAGGCCGGAAAGTTTCGGGCTCGTGACCACCATCATCGCCACCGCGCCGAGGCCGAGAATGACATTGCGCAACGCGACCGAGGCGGTTGCGCCGACCGCCGACTTCACCTGCGTGGTGTCGGCGGCAAGCCGCGACACGATCTCGCCCGAATGCGCGCGATCGAAAAACGCCGGCGACAGCGTGGTGACATGCGAAAAGACGTCGCGGCGAATGTCGGCCACGACCCGCTCGCCGAGCGTGATGACGAAATAGTAGCGGCTGGCCGAAGCGGCAGCCAGCAAAGCCGCCATCAGAACCAGCGCCGCGAAATATTCCGCGATGAAGGTGGAGCTAGCGGCCTGGAAACCATGGTCGATCATGCGCCGCACGGCCATCGGCAAGGCAAGCGTCGTCACCGCCGCCACGATCAGCGAGATGACGGCGCCTATTACCAGCTTCCGGTAGCGGGTAACGTACGGAACGAGGCTGCGAAGCGGCCGGACCGAGCGTCTGCGCTCGCTTGCGCTGCCACCGATTTCCGCCATGAGCGTTTCCTCTGGCCGCTTGGCGGGACCGCGCTCCAATATGCGCCCGCCGCGGCCTTGTGATTCAATTCCGGCTGATGTATAGGCTCGCCGACCGTTTTAGAAGCCGTGGCTTTTCATTAGCTGCGGCTTCGAGTTTTAAAAAGGGGCGCATCGACGCAGGCCTTCAGGCCCGTTGCCAGCGCCGGCAGCCAGGAAGAACGACAATGAAGGCCGATATCCATCCCGACTACCACACCATCAAGGTCGTCATGACCGATGGCACCGAATACCAGACCCGTTCGACCTGGGGCAAGGAAGGCGATACGATGAACCTCGACATCGACCCGACCACGCACCCGGCCTGGACCGGCGGCCAGCAGACCCTGCTCGACCGCGGCGGCCGCCTCTCAAAGTTCAAGAAGCGTTTCGAGGGTTTCGGCCTCTAAGCCGGATACATCGGCAGATTTCAAGAAACCCGCCTTCGAGGCGGGTTTTTTGTTGCCAGTTTCGTCCTTCTCCCCGTTCTACGGGGAGAAGGTGCCCGAAGGGCGGATGAGGGGCAGCGCCGGCGCTTGAAAGTTCAAGGTTCCTCGCCCCACGAAGTGGGGAGAGGTGGCTCGGCGAAGCCGAGACGGAGAGGGGAGCGCCCTACGAGGCCCCCGCTCCGTCCGCTTCGCGGACACCTCTCCCCCGCCCCTGGCGGGGGCGAGGAACCCAAGCCTTGCGACGCTGCGGAAATCGTTCCTACCCGCCCACCAGCTCTCTCAGCGCCATGCGCTTGTAGGCCTCAACCAGCCTGTCGCCCTCGTCCCGCTCGACCGAGATAGCCAGCCGCACCGCCGCCTCGCCCATCTGCCAGACGAGAAACGCGGCCGTCTCCAATTCGATCGGATCGGCATCGGGGCGAATCCGCTTCAGCACCGCGACCAGGAAACCGGCATTGGCGCGACTGTCGGCGAGCTCCAATTCGCGCAGCGCCTTGTCGGCTTGCGTGCCCGACCAGATGTCGCGCATCACCGGCTCGGCCAGGAACAGCCGATAATAGATATCGACCAGTTCCGAAAACGACCTGCGCAGGCCTTCAGCATCGCTGACATCCTTCAGCGCCGCGGAAATGCAGGCCTGGCTCTCTGCCGTGTAGCGCTCGGCCAACGCCCAGACGATCGCCCGCTTGTCCGGGAAGAACTGGTAGAGCGAGCCGATAGACACCCCGGCCCGTTCCGCCACCTCGCCCATGCGCATGGCGCCGCTGCCCTGCTCGGCAATTAGCGCCGAGGCGGCGGAGAGCATGCGTTCGACCCGCTCGCGGCTGCGTTGCTGGCTCGGCGACCGGCGCGGCGAAGCAATATCCGCCTGGTTTGGCCTCGCGGCGGTTTTCTCATCCATGGCTCTCTCCAGGCGATTTTCCGAAACCGGCTTGACTCACAAAATACGAGGGTTTATCACGTTTTGCAAATGTGAGGGTTACTCGCATTTTAGAATCGAGCAAAACCCGGCATTGGAGCAACTGAGATGATGAAACTTCTTCCTACCCTCACCTTTGTCGCCGCGATCGGCTCCGGCGTCGTCGGCGGCGTCTTCTTCGCGTTCTCGAATTTCGTCATGGCAGCACTTGCCCGGCTGCCCGTCCCAAGCGGCATCGCGGCGATGAATTCGATCAACGTCACGGTGATCACGCCGACCTTCATGACGGCGCTGTTCGGCACCGGCCTCATCTGCCTCGTGCTGATTGCCGGCGTTTTCTTCGGCTGGAGCCAGTCCGGCTCCTACTGGCTGCTTGCCGGTGCCGTGATCTATTTCGTCGGCAATCCGATCGTGACCATGGTCTTCAACGTGCCGCTCAATGACGCCTTAGCCGCCGTCGATCCTGCCAGCGCCAAGGGCGCCGCCGTGTGGGCAAACCATCTGAGCGAGTGGGTGATGTGGAATCACGTCCGCACCGTCACTGCGATCGTGGCGATGGCTTGCTTCATCATGGCATTGATCTGAAAAACGGCCCGCGAATGCAACCCCCGAAGGTTGTGTCCAGGGGTCAGTTCAATCAGGTGGGGTCTTTCTTGCGATCCTTGCGATCGGCGTGGCCGAGGTCGCGGTCGGGATCGATGACATCGCGAACCAGTTGCTTGAGCCTTGCCGCATCCGGAAAGCCGCCGTCGCGCTTGCGCTCCCAGACAAGCACGTCGTTGCAGGAAATGGTGAAGATGCCGCCGGTGCCCGGCACCAGCGTCACTTCGCCGAGATCGGTGCCGAAGGTCGAGAGCAGCTCCTGCGCCATCCAGCCGGCCCGCAACAGCCACTGGCACTGCGTGCAATAGGTGATGCGGATGACGGGCAGCGGCTTCTCGCTCATATCGTATCGCGTGGCCGGTCAGGCCGCGCTGAGCTTGGCCATCGTCTCGTCGTCGACCTCGAAATTGGCGTAGACGCTCTGCACGTCGTCATCGTCCTCGAGGGTGGCGACCAGCTTCATCAGCGACTGCGCCCGCTCTTCGTCGACCGGGACGTTGTTCTGCGGCTGCCAGATCGGCTTCACCGATTCCGCCTCGCCGAGCGCGGCCTCGAGCGACTTCGAAACGTCGCCGAGATTCTCGAAGGCGCAATAGATGGTGTGGCCTTCCTCGTCCGATTCCACGTCATCGGCGCCGGCCTCGATCGCTGCTTCCATCACCTTGTCGGCGCTGCCGGCCGAGGCCGGATAATAGATCTCGCCGACACGGTTCCACATGAACGACACCGAGCCGGTTTCGCCGAGCGCCCCGCCGGCCTTGGTGAAGGCGGCGCGCACATTGGAGGCCGAGCGGTTGCGGTTGTCGGTCAGCACTTCCACGATCAGCGCCACGCCGCCGGGGCCGTAGCCCTCATAGCGCACGGCCTCGTAATTTTCGGCGTCGCCTGCGGAAGCCTTGTTGATGGCGCGCTGGATGTTGTCCTTCGGCATCGACACCGCCTTGGCGTTCTGCACGGCCAGGCGAAGCCGCGGATTCATCGATACATCGGGCGTCCCGGCCTTGGCGGCGACGGTGATCTCGCGCGCCAGCTTGGAAAACATTTTCGACCGCACCGCGTCCTGACGGCCCTTGCGGTGCATGATGTTCTTGAACTGCGAATGGCCAGCCATGGCACCCCTGTCGTGTTCGGCTAGAGCACCGCGGCGCCAAGCGAGATCGCTCGCCATCCGCAAAATGCTCGAATTCAAATTTTCAGAACGCCCCGGGCATGCCTGCGAAGGCGCGCGGCGCTCTTTGTCGGAATGGCCGGCTTATAGATAAATCGGCTCAATTCGTCCAGACGAACCGTCATGCCAACGCCGAAGAGGGCCGTTCACCCCTCCAGATCGGACTTCAGCCGATCGAGAATGCTGATGGCGTGGCCGGCATACTGGCTGATCCAGCGGTCGTGGATCTGCTGGATCGGCAAGGCATTGAGGTGGTTCCAGCGTTCGCGCCCCTCACGCTTCGCCACCACCAGATCGGCCTCCTCCAGCACTTTCAGGTGCATCATCACCGTGCAGCGGTCCATGTCCGGGAACGCCTCGCACAGCGCGCCGGTGGTCTGCGGCTGATCCTTCAGGCGATCCAGCAATTCGCGCCGGCGCGCATGCGCCAAGGCCTTGAAAACATGGTCGTCGGAGGTTTGGCTTGACATGTTATATTTCTATAACATATCGTTTCAAGCAGCAAGGAAGGAGCTGTGGATATGTCCCTTGGTTTCAGGATTTCCGGACGCATCGGCAGACCGGTCGGCGAGGTCTTCGATGCCGTCGTGAACCCGACAAAGCTCAGCGGCTATTTCACCACCATCGGCGGCGCTTCGGCGCCGCTTGTGTCGGGCACCACCGTCACCTGGTGGAAGTCTGTACCGGTCGAAGTCGACGAGGTGACGAAGGACGAGCGCATCGTGCTGCGCTGGGACGCGACAGACGCCGACGGCAAGCCCGCCTACAAGACCCGTATCGAAATGAATTTCGAGCCGCTGGAAGACGGCGGCACTTTCGTCACCATCGCCGAGTCCGGCTGGCATGAAGGCGAGGCCGGCCTGAAGAAATCCTACCTCAATTGCGAGGGCTGGTCGCAGATGCTGGCCTGCATGAAGGCCTATCTCGAATATGGCATCAATCTGCGCGACGGCTATTACCGCAGCGAGCTGCGCGGCGAGCCGGCCAACGAGACCAACATCTGAGGCCGAGATTCAGGTCCCGATATTCGGCAGGAGGAGGTCGCCCGATGACGAAAGCAACGCCATTCCTGATGTTCGAGGGAAAGGCCGAGGAGGCCATGACCCTCTATTGCGAGACCATTCCGGAGAGCCGTGTGCTCGACATCACGCGCTATGGCTCGGGCGAGGACGGGACGGAAGGAACGCTCAAGCTGGCGCGCGCATTGATCGGCGGCGTCGAGGTCAGGATATACAACAGCCCCGTCCACCACGCCTTTACCTTCACGCCGTCCTTTTCCTTCTTTGTCGACTGCTCGTCCGAAGAGGAGCTCGAGCGGATCGTCGGCGTTCTTTCCAAGGACGGCGGCTTCCTGATGCCGACCGGCAATTATGGTTTCAGCCAGCGTTTCGCCTGGCTCAACGACCGCTTCGGCGTCTCCTGGCAGATCAACCTGCCGTAACGACATCCAACGCAACCGAGAGGATCGGCAATGGACACCGAGATCACAGGCGGCATCAACATCGCCATGAAGGTGCCGTCGCACCAATACGAGGCAACGATCGCCTTCTATCGCGATGTTGTGGGGTTGAAGCCGTTTACGGCGAAGGCGCCGGCGATCGGTTTCGAACTTGGTCCCAATCGCCTCTGGATCGACGAGGCGCCGATGATGAGCCAGGCTGAAATCTGGCTGGAGCTTTTCACACCGGACTTCAAGAGCGCGGCCTCCCATCTTGCAAAGGCCGGTGTCGTGCGCTGCGACGCAATAGAACCTCTGGGTGAAGGCTTTCGTGGCGGCTGGATCACTAACCCGGCCAACATCATTCACCTCGTGCGGGAGCCAGACGCCTGGTGAATCCCGCCGGAAAGGAGAACCGTATGGAGCTCGGAGAATCTCCCATCGCCGAAACCGCCATGCTGATCCGTCGGCCGGTCGCCGAGGTGTTCGAAGCGATCATCGATCCGACGGTCACCACGAAATTCTGGTTTACGCATTCCAGCGGTCGCCTGAATGAGGGCAAGCTGGTCGAATGGGAATGGAGCATGTATGGCGTCTCGACCAAGGTCGAGGTGAGCGAGATCGTCCCCAACGAGAAGATCGTCATGCAGTGGAGCGATCCGCCGACCACCGTCGTCTGGACATTCACCGAGATGCCGGATGAAGCGACCTTCCTCGAAATCCGCAATTTCGGCTTCGCCGGTTCCGCCGATGAGCAGGTGAAGCAGGCTGTCGAATCCACCGGCGGCTTCGCGCTGGTGCTTGCCGGCGCCAAGGCCTGGCTGGAACAGGGCCTGACGCTCGGCTTGATCGGCGACCGTCACCCGAAGGGTGTTTCGGCCTAGCGGCTCACCGGCGCGGTGGCGAGCCTCAGTGCCCCTCCCCCGACCCCTGCCTCTTACGCCGTCGCGCCAGCATGTTGAGGCCTTCGACCAGCGCGGAAAAGCCCATGGCGGCGTAGATGTATCCCTTGGGCACATGATACCCCATGCCGTCGGCGATCAGCGTCATGCCGATCATCAAAAGGAAGCCGAGCGCCAGCATAACGATAGAGGGGTTCCTGGCGATGAAATTGGCAAGCGGCGTCGCCGCCAGCATCATCGCGCTCACCGCCACGATTACCGCGATATACATGATGGCGATCTCGTCGGTCATGCCGACGGCAGTGATGATGGAATCGATCGAGAACACGAGGTCGAGCAGGAGGATCTGGAAGATCGCTCCGGCAAGGCTCATCTGCAGCGTGCCGCCGACCATCGTGTCCTGATGATCCTGCGGGTCGACCGTGTGATGGATTTCCTTGGTCGCCTTCCAGACCAGGAACAGGCCGCCGGCGATCAGGATCAGGTCGCGCCAGGAAAAGCCGTGGCCGAGGGCGGTGAACACCGGCGTCGTCAATTGCACGATGATCGAGATCGTGGCGAGCAGGATCAGTCGCATGATCAGCGCCGCCGAAATGCCCAGCCGGCGGGCGCGGGCGCGCTGCGCCTCCGGCAGCTTGTTGGTCAGGATCGAGATGAAGATCAGATTGTCGATGCCGAGCACAATCTCGAGCACCACCAGGGTCAAAAGCGCGACCCATGCGGTCGGATCGGAAACAAAATGAAAGTGCGGCGCCAGAAATTCGACAAGCTGCATGAAGGTCGTCCCCTCTACGATCTAGAGCAGTTTTCGCGGGTTTCGTCGCCAGTTAGGTATTGATCTCGCTTATATCAATGTCACGACCAGAAGGACGGAGCCGTCTCTTCCAGCCGCGGCCCGCGACGAAACGGCGCGATTTTTTCGGCAAGCCCGGTGCGGTCCGAAATATCGACGCCGACGCCGCAGAGCGTCGCGGGCCCTGAGGACGCCTCGAAACGGCCCTTCGGCACCTTGGAAAGGAACCGGTTCAGCGGCTCTTCTTTGTCCATGCCGAGCGAGGAATCATAATCGCCGCACATGCCGGCGTCTGAAATATAGGCGGTGCCGCCATTGAGGATCTGATGGTCGGCGGTCGGCTGATGCGTATGCGTGCCGACCACCAGGCTGGCGCGACCATCAACGAAATGCGCGAAGCACATCTTCTCCGAGGTCGCCTCGGCGTGGAAATCGATGATGGCCGCATCGGCCTGCTCGCCGAGCGGGCAGGCGGCAAGCTCACGCTCGCCGGCCTGGAAAGGGTCGTCGAGCTCGGGATGCATGAAGACGCGGCCCATGATGTTGGCGACCAGCACGCGCGCGCCATTGCGGGCGATGTAGACGCCCGAGCCGCGGCCCGGCGTGCCCCTGGGAAAATTGGAGGGACGCAGGAAGCGCTCCTCGCGCGGCGCGAAGATCAGCGCATCGCGCTGATCCCAGACATGGTTGCCGGTGGTGACGACATCCGCGCCGGCCGCGAGCGTCTCGCGAAAGATCTCTTCGGTGATGCCGAAGCCGCCGGCCGCGTTCTCGCCATTGACGATGACGAAGTCCAGCTTGAAGTCGGAAATCAGCCCCGGCAGCTGCTCCCAGACTGCCGTGCGCCCCGTTTTGCCAACCATGTCGCCGAGAAAGAGAAGTCTCATATTATCCCGAGCCGAAGTCTGCCAAGCTGCATGACTTCCGCGAAGACCATCAGCCTCGCCGACTATCTATAGTTGGGGCGCGAAGCGGCGCAACCCGCTCTCGGTCAGTATTTCCGGAATGATCACGTCATGGTTCTCGTCGGGGACCATTTCGACTTCCTGGCAGTCGAAGGCGATGCCGATCAGCCTGGGCGCGATGCCCTTGTCGGCCAGCCTCGCGATCGCCCGATCGTAATAGCCGGCGCCGTAGCCGATACGGTGGCCGCGGCCGTCGAAGGCGGCGAGCGGCACCAGCATGAGCGTCGGGTCGAGCACTTCCGCCTCTTCATGCGGCCCGACCGTGCCGAAGCCCATCTCGACCATCGGCGCGCCGCGCACCAGTTCGCGAAAGACGATCGTGGTCTTGTCGAGGATCGCGGGCAGGCAGAGCCTGGCGCCCTTTTCGCGCAGCGCGAACATCAGCGGCCGCACATCGACTTCCGAGCGCATCGGCCAGAAGCCGGAGACAACCCGGCCGGGCTCGAAGTCGATTTTTTCCTTCGCGGTCTCGGCCATTTCGAGCGCTATCTCGACGCGCCAGAACTCGTCGAGGGCATCGCGGCGCGCCAACGCCTCCTTGCGAAGCTGTTTTTTCAGGTCTTTGGAAGAGCTCATGCGCGGACGCTAGAAAAGGTCGGATTTGGATGGCGTTTTAGGAGCGACGTTTCTAGCGCAATTCCAGGAAAAGTGCGCAGCGGTTTTTCCGTCCGGAATTGCGTCAAAACAGAGAGAAGGCGCTTGTCTCCCGAAAAACAGGAGAGCGACGATCCACGCAACCGGTGGAGAGGTCGATCCCGGGTGCCTACAAAGTAGGTGGGCGCCGTGTGAGAAAACCCACGGGTCTTCCCAGGGACAGCTCCCTAAGGATCGATAAGGCCCCGGGGATAAGTTTCTCCTGCCGGGAAGCGCAGACCGCCGTCGACAAATATAGGCCGATGATTAGCCGTGCGCCAGAGAAACGGATCACCATTTGCGCATAATTCGTCTTGCGGACCGTCCCGATGGGAAGCTGTCCGGCAACCGCCCTTGCGCGGCCCGTCCAGCCTCCTTACGGTCCGCCGCACGGACAGGAGAAAAGATGCGTTTCGAAGGCACTGCGGCCTATGTCGCCGACAAGGATCTGATGGTTGCGGTCAATGCCGCGATCGCGCTGGAGCGGCCCTTGCTGGTCAAAGGCGAGCCCGGCACCGGCAAGACCGAGCTTGCCCGCCAGGTGGCTTCGGCGCTCGGGCTCGAGTTCATCGAATGGAACGTCAAATCGACCACCAAGGCGCAACAGGGCCTCTACGAATATGACGCCGTCTCGCGGCTGCGCGACAGCCAACTCGGCGACGAGCGCTTCAACGACATCGCCAACTACATCAAGCGCGGCAAGCTGTGGGATGCCTTCGCTGCGCAAAAGAAAGTCGTGCTTTTGATCGACGAGATCGACAAGGCCGACATCGAATTCCCCAACGACCTCCTGCAGGAGCTCGACCGGATGGAGTTCTTCGTCTACGAGACGGGCGAGACGATCCGCGCCGAGTTCCGGCCTATCGTCATCATCACCTCGAACAATGAGAAGGAACTGCCGGACGCCTTCCTGCGCCGCTGCTTCTTCCACTATATCCGGTTCCCCGACATCGACACGCTGCACCGGATCGTCGAGGTGCATTATCCCGGCATCAAGCAGAATTTGGTGCGGGCGGCACTGAGTCAGTTCTACGAGATCCGCGATGTGCCGGGCCTGAAGAAGAAGCCGTCGACCTCCGAAGCGCTCGACTGGATCCGCCTGCTGGTCGTCGACGACATCGCGCCCGAAGACCTGCGCGCCGATCCGAAGAACATGCTGCCGAAGCTGCATGGCGCGCTGCTGAAGAACGAGCAGGACGTTCACCTGTTCGAGCGCCTGGCGTTCATGGCCAGACGGCAGCAATAGCGCTTTCTCCGGCTGTGGACCGTTGCCGGCAATCGGTCGCTGCCGCAGCTTCGGACCGAAAGCACTGGAGGAGAAAAGATGTTCGAGATCGCCATTCGCCCGTTCGCGCAGTCCGACCACGCCGACTGGCGGCGCTTGTGGACTGCCTACCTCACCTTCTACGAGACCAAGCTGCCGGACGAGGTCTACGACGTCACCTGGAAGCGTTTGTTCACGGTAGGCGAATTCGAGCCGAAAGGTTTCATCGCCACGTTCGACGGCAAAGCGGTTGGGCTGACCCACTACCTCTACCATCGCTCCTGCTGGTCACTGGTCAACAACTGCTACCTGCAGGATCTGTTCGCCGATCCGGAGGTGCGCGGCAAAGGCGTGGGCGCGGCGCTGATCAAAGCGGTGCGGGACGAGGCCGGCAAGATCGGCGTCAAGAATGTCTACTGGATGACGCACGAGACCAACGCCACGGCGCGCCGGCTCTACGACCATGTGGCGCGGCGGACCGGATTCATCGAGTACGATTTGCTATAAGGGACTGATGTTCATCCCCTTCTTCCTAGAACTGAAAGCCGCGCGGGTTCCTGTTTCGCTCAGGGAATATCTGTCGCTGCTGGAAGGGCTGGAGGCCGGGCTGGTCGATTATGACGTCGAGGCTTTCTATTACCTCGCGCGCTCGGCCCTGGTGAAGGATGAACGCCATATCGACCGTTTCGACCAGGTCTTCGCGCATGTCTTCAAGGGTGTCGAGGCACTCGGCAGCCCCGATGCCGTCGATGTCGTCAACATCCCCGAGGAATGGCTGCGCCGTTTGGCGGAAAAGCACCTGAGCGAGGAGGAAAAGAAGCTGGTCGAAGCGCTTGGCGGTTTCGAGAAGCTGATGGCGACCTTGAAGCAGCGCCTCGAGGAGCAGAAGGGCCGGCATCAGGGCGGCTCGAAATGGATCGGCACCGGCGGCACCTCGCCCTTCGGCGCCTATGGCTACAACCCTGAAGGCGTGCGCATCGGCCAGCATGAAAGTCGGCATCGCCGCGCGGTGAAGGTCTGGGACAAGCGCGAATTCCGGAACTTCGACGACACCGTCGAGCTCGGCACCCGCAACATCAAGGTGGCGCTGAAGCGGCTGCGCCGCTGGGTACGCGAGGGCGCCGAGGAGGAGTTCGACCTGCCCGGCACCATCCACGCCACCGCGGAGCACGGCTATCTCGACGTCAAGACCCGGCCCGAGCGGCGCAATGCCGTGAAGCTTCTGATGTTCTTCGACGTCGGCGGCTCGATGGATGACCATATACGCGGCGTCGAGGAACTGTTTTCCGCCGCGCGCGCCGAGTTCCGCCAGCTCGAGTATTTCTACTTCCACAATTGCCTTTACGAGCGCGTCTGGAAGGACAATCGCCGGCGGCTGGCCGAGACGATCCCGACCTTCGACCTCCTCCACAAATACGGGCCGGACTACAAGGTGATCGTTGTCGGCGACGCCTCGATGAGCCCTTACGAGATTGCCCATCCGGGCGGCTCGGTCGAGCACTGGAATCCGGAGGCCGGAAGCGTGTGGCTGGCCCGCCTGCTGCAGCAATGGCCGAACGCGATATGGCTCAATCCCGAAGCTGAGAAGAACTGGCGCTACACGCACTCGATCCAGTTGATCGGCGACATCTTCGGCGGCCGCATGTTCCCGCTGACATTGGCCGGGCTTGAAGCTGCGACCAGGCAGTTGTCGCGCAAGCACTAGCTCGCTTTCGCTGGAAGCACCTGTAACAAGGGCCTATGTTTGGGCGAATATCCGTTGCAAGCAACAACGAGCCGCCAAGGCCGAGGAGATTTCATGGACACCCACGCCTATCCCGTCACCCGCACCGATGCCGAGTGGCGCGCCCGGCTGACGCCGGAGCAGTATGCCGTGATGCGCAACCACGGCACCGAGCGCCCCGGCAGTTGCGCCCTGCTCTACGAAAAGCGCGCCGGCACCTTCTATTGCGTCGGCTGCGACCAGCCGCTGTTCGAATCCAAGCTGAAGTTCGAGAGCGGCACCGGCTGGCCGAGCTTCAACGACCCGGTCCCGGGCTCGATCGAGACCACCGTCGACCGCAGCTACGGCATGGTCCGCACCGAATGCCATTGCGCGCGCTGCGGCAGCCATCTCGGCCATGTCTTCGAGGACGGCCCGCCGCCGACCGGCCTGCGCTACTGCATCAATGGCGTGGCGCTGCGCTTCGAGCCTGCGGTCTGATCTGGGCTTCCGGTCTTCGCAAAGGGCGGCCTCGGCCGCCCTTTTTCATGCTCCATCCGGCTCTACACAACGACCGTTGTGATCAGCCAGAGCGCGGAACCGAGCATCATCAGCTGCGCCTTGAAGCCCCCGGCCTTCTCCGCGGTCCGCCAGACAGCGACCGTCAGGAAAATGGTGTAGGGAACGGGGAGGAAATGCACCGCCAGCACCAGCCAGAGCGGCAGCTTCAACCCGAGCAGGACCAGCGCCAGCGCCGAAGAGGCGATGCTCAGAATGGTACCGACCAGCAGCATATCGCACCAGAACAGCCGGTCGAGCGGAACCTGGCCTCTCCAGCGCGAACGGAAAAAATCCCTCATCGCCCGCGACCTATCGCTGCCCGAGAATTTCGGTCACGGCTTCTTCGAAGCGTGAGCATTCCCGCACCAGCCAGTCGCTCATGGCCGGCCAATTGTCCTCGGCGTAGCAGTTCACCCGCCACATCGAGTTGATGCCGAGACCTTCGCAGCTCTGCTCGGGCCTGAGCTTCAGTCTGGCCTCGATCGCCGGCTGGAACGGCTTCAGCCGCGACCAGGACTCCGTGGCGCCGAACTTCTCGTTGCGCCCGAAGAAGACGCCGACATGGTTCTGCGCCGGCGCGACATACATCGAAAGGACCAAAGCGAAATCCGGCAGCCCGCGCTGCCAGAACCACGGCCCGCGCCGAGCGAGCCTTTGCCTTTCTTGCGGGTGCCGTTCGGCAAACAGGGCCCAGAAGCCGCGGTGGCGGAACTCCGAGGCGCGACGGCCGCCGAAGTCGAATTCGTTCATGGCCGGTCTCCGGCCATGAGGCTTACGCCATGCCGAGAGCGGCCTTGTAGAGGTCGAGGATGGACTCCTCTTCCTGGCGCTCGGCCTGGTCCTTCTTGCGCAGCCGCACGATGGTGCGGATCGCCTTGGTGTCGAAGCCGGTGCCCTTGGCTTCGGCATAGACATCCTTGATGTCGTCGGAGATCGTCTTCTTCTCTTCCTCGAGCCGCTCGATACGCTCGATGATGGTGCGCAGCTGGCCGGCGGCTACAGTCTGGCTGGTCTCGGTGATTTCGTCGGCCATTTTTCTCTCCGCGTCTTCTGGAGCAGTGGCGATTCCCGCCACGGCAAATTGGAGCGGGTTCCCTGCCCGAGCGGGCGCGGCGGGTCAAGACACTTGTCGAGCGCCTGTGGACGGCTGCGCACATCCAAAGGTGTGCCGAGATTCAGGTCAGGCCGAGTCGAAAACGATGGATTCCGAGAACCGGAGCGGAGCGTACTTAAGGACGTGAGCACCGGAAGCGCAGGAAGCCGGCGTTTGCAGGCCGGCCTCACCTGAATATCGGCACACCTTATTTGAATGCGATCAACAGATCCTTCGCGTCGATCTGATCGCCGGCCTTCACCAGCACCTCGGCGATCTCGCCGTCGCGTTCGGCATGCAGCGCGGTTTCCATCTTCATCGCCTCGATCGAAAGCAGCACGTCGCCCGCCTTGACCGCCTGTCCGGGCGCGACGGCAAGCGCCGATACGACGCCGGGCATCGGCGCGCCGACATGTCCCTCATTGCCGGGCTCGGCCTTGCGGCGTGCCTTGGCCGCGGAAGCGCCATGCGCCCTGTCCGGCACCTTGACGCGGCGTGGCTGGCCGTTGAGCTCGAAGAACACGGTGACCATGCCCTTGTCGTCGACATCGCCGAACGCCTGGCAGCGCACCACCAGCGTCTTGCCCTTCTCGATGTCGAGGAAGATCTCGTCTTCCGGCTTCATGCCGTAGAAATAGGTCGGCGTCGGCAGCACGCTCACCGGCCCGTAGGTCTCCTGCGCGGCCGCGAAGTCGGTGAACACCTTCGGATACATCAGCCAGGAGGCGAATTCGTATTCGGACAGCTTTCGGTCGAGCTTGCCCTCGATGTCCTTGCGGCTCGCCTTGAGGTCGGCGGGCTTCAACAGCGAGCCGGGCCGCACCGTGATCGGCTTCTCGCCCTTCAGCGCCTTCTTCTGCAGCGCAGCCGGCCAGCCGCCAGGCGACTGGCCGAGATCACCGCGCAGCATCGACACGACGGAGTCCGGGAAGGCGATGTCCTTGGCCGGGTTCTCGACATCGGCGACGGTGAGATCCTGGCTGATCATCATCAGCGCCATGTCGCCGACCACCTTGGACGAGGGCGTCACCTTGACGATGTCGCCGAACATCAGGTTGACGTCGTGATAGGCCTGCGCCACCTCATGCCAGCGCGTCTCGAGCCCGAGCGAGCGCGCCTGTTCCTTGAGGTTGGTGAACTGGCCGCCCGGCATCTCGTGCAGGTAGACCTCCGAGGCAGGTCCCTTGAGATCGCTCTCGAAGGCTGCGTACTGGTTGCGCACCGCTTCCCAGTAGAAGGAAATGCGGCGGATCCATTGCGGATCGAGACCGGGGTCGCGCTCGGTGCCCTTCAGAGCCTCGACGATCGAGCCGAGGCAGGGCTGCGAGGTGTTGCCGGAGAAGGAATCCATCGCTGCGTCGATAGCGTCGGCGCCGCTCTCCACCGCTGCCAGCACCGTCGCCGCCGAAAGGCCGGACGTGTCGTGCGTGTGGAAATGGATCGGCAGGTCGGTCGCCTCGCGCAGCGCCTTGAACAGCACGCGCGCCGCGGCCGGCTTCAAAAGGCCGGCCATGTCCTTGACGGCGATGATATGCGCGCCGGCGGCTTCCAGCTCCTTGGCCAGCCCGACGTAGTATTTAAGGTCGTATTTGGCGCGGGCCGGATCAAGGATATCGCCGGTATAGCACATCGCCGCCTCGACCAGCTTGCCCTCGGCGCCGACCGCGTCCATGGCGACGCGCATGTTCTCGACCCAGTTAAGGCAGTCGAAGACGCGGAACAGATCGACACCGCCGGCTGCCGCTTGGTGGACGAAATGCTGGACGACATTGTCAGGATAATTGGTGTAGCCGACGCCGTTGGCGCCGCGCAAAAGCATCTGCAGCAGAAGGTTGGGCGCCGCCTCGCGCACTTTGCTCAGCCGTTCCCACGGATCCTCGGTGAGAAAGCGCATGGCTACGTCGAACGTCGCGCCGCCCCAGCATTCCAGCGAGAGCAATTGCGGCAGCGCCCGCGCATAGGTGCCGGCGATGCCGGCGATGTCATAGGTGCGCATGCGCGTGGCGAGCAGCGACTGGTGGCCGTCGCGCATCGTCGTGTCGGTGACCAGCACCTGTCGCTCCCCGCGCATCCAGGCCGCGAATTTCTCGGGACCCAGCGCGTCGAGCCTCTGCTTGCTGCCGTCCGGAACATGCCCGTTGAGATAGGGCACCACGGGTGCCGCGGCATTCGCCTTCGGCATCGGCCGTCCGCGCGTCTCGGGATGGCCGTTGACGCTGACATCGGCCAGGTAATTGAGCAGCTTGGTGGCGCGGTCCTGCCGCTTCACCTGCTCGAACAGTTCCGGCGTCGTGTCGATGAACCTGGTCGTGTAGGAATTGTCGGCGAAGCGCGAGTGGTTGATGATCGCTTCGAGGAAGGTGAGGTTGGTGGCGACGCCGCGGATGCGGAACTCGCGCAGCGCCCGGTTCATGCGCGAGATCGCCTCGCCGGGCGTCGGCGCCCAGGCCGTCACCTTTTCGAGCAGCGGATCGTAGAAGCGGGTGATGACCGCGCCCGAATAGGCGGTGCCGCCGTCGAGCCGGATGCCGAAGCCGGCCGCCTCGCGATAGGCGGTGATGCGGCCGTAATCCGGGATGAAATTGTGCTCCGGATCCTCGGTGGTGATGCGGCATTGCAGCGCGTGGCCGTTCAGCCTGATGTCCTTCTGCGCCGGCACGCCCGATTGCTTCGTGCCGATGGCGAAGCCGTCGAGGATGTGGATCTGCGCCTTGACGATGTCGATGCCGGTCACCTGCTCGGTGACGGTGTGCTCGACCTGGATGCGCGGATTGACCTCGATGAAATAGAACTTGCCGGTGTCGGCGTCCTGCAGAAACTCGACCGTGCCGGCGCCGATATAGCTGGTCTCGCGCGCGATCTTCAGCGCATAGCCGCAAAGCTCCTGGCGCAGCTCCTCGCTGAGATAGGGGGCCGGCGCACGCTCCACGACCTTCTGGTTGCGGCGCTGGATCGAGCAGTCGCGCTCGAACAGATGCACGGCATTGCCATGCGTGTCGCCCAGCACCTGCACCTCGACATGGCGGGCGCGCTCGATCAGCTTTTCGAGATAGACCTCGTCCTTGCCGAAGGCGGCTTTGGCCTCGCGCTTGCCTTCCATCACCTCGCGCGCGAGGTCGGCCTCGGCGCGGATGGCGCGCATGCCGCGGCCACCGCCGCCCCACGAGGCCTTGAGCATCACCGGATAGCCTATTTGCGCGGCGAGCTTCTTGACCTCGTCCATGTCGTCCGGCAGCGGATCGGTTGCCGGGACGACCGGGACGCCGACTTCAATCGCCAGGTTGCGCGCGGCGACCTTGTTGCCGAGCCGGCGCATCGTTTCCGGCTTCGGGCCGATGAAGGTGACGCCTGCCTCGGCGCAGGCCTCGGCGAATTCCGGGCTTTCCGACAGCAGGCCGTAGCCGGGATGGATGGCATCGGCGCCCGACAGCCTGGCGACCCGGATCACCTCCTCGATCGACAGGTAGCTCTCGATCGGACCCATGTCCTTGGCCAGATGCGGTCCGCGGCCGACCTGATAGCTCTCGTCGGCCTTGAAGCGGTGCAGCGAATATTTGTCCTCCTCCGCCCAGATCGCCACAGTTTTGAGGCCGAGCTCGTTGGCCGCGCGGAACACGCGGATGGCGATTTCGGACCGGTTGGCGACGAGTATCTTCGTGATGGCCAAGGAGTAGGCTCCAGCAGCGGAAGGGAGATGAACCGGCGCAATGATTAACGTGAAAATGCTGCAGCGCAAACAAATTTGCGCGACAGCTAAAACGATTTAAGTCGCCTGTTTGCGCCAAATCATTATTGCTGTTCTTCGAACACGGATCATGGGTGGTGGACGGTATTGCCCGGGGGCGCGGCGCGGAGCTTCCGGTTGGCCTCGCCCGCAAACGAAAATGCCCGGCGCGAGCGCCGGGCATCCCCGAAAAGTCGGCTTGAGTTTGCCGGCTTATTTCTCGAAGTAGCTGTACTTGCCGTCGTCGCCCTTCTTCCATTCATAGATGACATAGTCAGGACGGGTGATGTCGCCCTTGCTGTCGTAACCGATGTCACCGATGGCGGTCTTCCAGGTGTTGGCCCTGATCGTCTCCGCAACCTTCTGCGCGTCGTCGGCCGAGCCGGTCTTGGCGATGGCCTGGGCGATGATCTGCACCGCGGCATAGGAGTAGAGCGTGTAAGCTTCCGGCTCGAAGCCGTTGGCGCGGAACTTCTCGACCACTTCCTTGGCGGCCGGATTCTTGCGCGGATCCGGAGCGAAGGTATTGAGCGTGCCGGCAACGGCGTCGCCCGCGATCGAGGCCAGTTCGTTGGAGACGATGCCGTCGCCCGAGAACAGCGGCGCCTTCAGGCCCTGATCGGCCGACTGACGGATGATCAGGCCGGCTTCGGTGTGCAGGCCGCCCCAGTAGATGAGCGTGACGCCGTTTTCCTTCATCTTGGCGATGAGGGCCGAGAAGTCCTTGTCGCCGACATTCACGCCTTCGTACAACACTTCCGTGATGCCGTTGGCGTTGAGGTTCTTCTTGGTCTCGTCGGCGAGGCCCTGACCATAAGGCGTCTTGTCGTGGATGATGGCGATCTTGGCATCCTTGAAGTTCTTGGCGATGTAGTCGCCGGCCACCTTGCCCTGCTGGTCGTCACGACCGCAGGTGCGGAAGGTGTTCCACATGCCGCGCTCGGTGAACTTCGGGTTGGTCGCGGCCGGCGTGATCTCGAGCATGCCGTTTTCCTGGTAGACTTCCGAGGCCGGGATCGACACACCGGAGTTGAAGTGGCCGTCGACGAACTTGACGCCGTCGGCGACGAACTTGTTGGCGACCGAGATGCCCTGCTTGGGATCGGAGACGTCGTCACCGATCTCGAGCTTGAGCTGCTGGCCGAGGATGCCGCCCGCCGCGTTGATGTCGGCGACCGCCTGTTCCGCGCCCTTCTGCAACTGCGCGCCGAAGGCGGCGTTCGGGCCGGTGATCGGACCGGCGACGCCGATCAGGATGTCGGCCCACGCGCTGCCGCTGAACGCGACGAACGCGGTCAGCGCCACGGCGGACAAAAGTGATTTTTTCATTGAAACGCTCCCATTTACGGAGTGGGCGTGGATGATACTTTCATGCGATGCCCACCCTTATCGCAGAAAGCATAGAATGCCGATTTTCAGGCACTTGTCACGCCGATTCATCCCCGAAACGGCGTAAATGGTGAACGTCAACCTTTCGGTTTCCAGCTTAACAAGGAAGCTCTTTCATAGAGCCAGTTATACTGCGTGACCATTTGGTTGGTGCGCGTGTATTGATAGCCGAGGAAGCCCAGTATCATCAGGACGATGGTGTCGACGATATAGTAATGCAGCGAGAACATCGTGCCGCCGAACAAGGCGTGATGGATGAACCTGACGCCGATACCGAGACCGAGCAGGAAGAAAAACAGCCGCAGATACGTGCTCCAGGTCTGAGCCGCCGCTTTGCCTGTCATCCATGCCGCCCCGCCGCCAAGCAGGCCTGTGACGAATAGAAACTGCCAGATCGAGGCTTCTTCGTAGATAATGCCCTGCATGATCGATGTCCCCAGATCTTAGCATGATCCCGAAAAGTTGCAGACTTTTCGGAGAAGATCATGCTTCAAGAACAAAACCTTAGAGCGAGATGGCGATCCTGGGAAAGTCATCGCGCTCTAATGATGTCCGCCTTCGAGATAGGCGGCGCGCACTTCCGGATTTGCAAGCAATTCCTTACCGGTGCCGCTCATCGTCACATTGCCGTTGACCATGACATAACCGCGCGTGGCGAGCTTGAGCGCGCCGAAGGCGTTCTGCTCGACCAGGAACACAGTCAGCCCCTGCGTCTTGTTGAGCTCGCGGATGGCGTCGAAGATCTGCTTGACGATCAGCGGCGCGAGGCCCAGCGAGGGCTCGTCCAGCAACAAAAGCTTCGGCCGCGCCATCAGCGCGCGCCCGATCGACAGCATTTGCTGCTCGCCGCCCGACAGCGTGCCGCCGCGCTGGGCGATGCGCTCTTTCAGCCGCGGGAACAGCGTGAACACCCTCTCGACGTCCTCGTCATAATGCTTGAGGTTGTCGAGGCTGGCGCCCATCTGCAGATTTTCCATCACCGTCATGCGCGGAAAGATGCGTCTGCCTTCCGGGGATTGCGCGATGCGCAGGCGTGCGATCTCATGCGTCGGCATCTTGGTGATGTCGGTGCCGGCGAAGGTGATGGTTCCGGTGCGGGCGCGCGGCGCGCCGAAGATGGTCATCATCAGCGTCGACTTGCCGGCGCCGTTGGCACCGATCAGTGCCACGATCTCACCCTGGTCGACGCTGACATCGACGCCGTTCAGCGCCCGGATGTTGCCGTAGTAAGTCTCGACACCCTTGATGTCGAGCAGCGTTGTGCCGGCCATTATTTACGCCCTCCACGCTTGCCAGGTGCGGGCTTGGCCGCTGCGTCCTTGCCCTTCGAAGCGCTGTCGGCCTTCGCGGCCGGAGCCCCGGCGGTTGTTTTCTTCGGCGCGGCCTTCCCAGTGCTCCGCTTCGCGGCCGGCTTGGCTGTAGGCTTGCTGGCTATCGACGCAGCGCGCGCGTCGACTTGCGCCGCCTTCGAGGCGCCCTTCGAGACCGTGACCCGCTCGCCCTCATTCCCATGTTCGACCGAATCGGAAACCGGCCCCGCCATCATCGAGGCGGAATTTCCCGGCCCATGCGCGGAATCGGGGCCGGTATCTAGCTGCTCGATCACGTCCTCATCGCCGACCTCGGTCAGCACCGTCTCGACCTCCTCGTCGTCGACGCCGAGATAGGCAGCGATGACGCGCGGATCGGTGCGGACCGACGCCGGATTGCCGTCGGAGATCTTGCGGCCGTATTCGAGCACGACGACATGGTCGGAGATCTGCATCACCACCGACATGTCGTGCTCGATGAGCAGGATCGACGTGCCGGTGCTCTTGATGCCCATCAACAGCTCGTTGAGCGCCGCAGATTCCTTCGGATTGAGGCCGGCGGCCGGTTCGTCGAGGCACAGGAGCTCCGGCCCCGTGCACATGGCGCGCGCGATTTCCAGGCGCCGCTGCGCGCCATAGGGCAGGTCGCCGGCCGGATCGTCGGCGCGATCGACAAGATCGGCCTTCTCCAGCCAGTGCCTGGCGAGCTCGATCGACTCGGCCGAGGCCTGGCGATAGCTCGGAAAGCCGAACAGGCCGAGGAGAGTATAGCCCGAAGCCTTCATCAGCTTGTTGTGCTGCGCGACCAGGAGGTTCTCCAGCAGCGTCATGCCCGAGAACAGGCGGATGTTCTGGAAGGTGCGCGCCACCTTGGCGCGGGCCGGGATCTCGTGGTTGGGCAGGCGCTCGAGCAGATAGGTCGAGCCGTCCCCCCGGTTCAGCGTGATCATGCCTTCAGACGGCTTGTAGAAGCCGGTGATGCAGTTGAACACCGTGGTCTTGCCGGCGCCGTTCGGGCCGATCAGCGCGGTGATCTCGCCGCGCCTGGCCTGGAACGACAGGTCGCCAATGGCGACTAGGCCGCCGAACCTCATCGACAAATGCTCGACCTGCAGGATGAAATCGTTCGAGGAAGGGGTCGCGTTCATCAGCCGTGCCCCTCCTTGGTGAAGGAGCTTGAAACCGCTCTTCGCTCCTTCAGGAAGGCCGTCGGCTCGCGGCTGCCGACGAAGCCGCGCGGCTTCCACAGCATGACGATGACCATGGCCATGCCGAAAAGCAACATGCGGTAGAGTTCAGGCGTGAAATCGGGACCGAAGACCCGCTTCAGGAAGTCGAGCTCCCGCAACGCTTCGGTGCCGCCGATCATCACCAGCGCCGCTACGGCGATGCCGACCAGCGAACCCATGCCGCCGAGCACGACGATGGCGAGGACAATCGCCGATTCCAGGAAGACGAAGGATTCGGGGCTGACGAAACCTTGCCTTGCGGCGAAGAACGAGCCGGCGAAGCCGCCAAACATGGCGCCGGTGGCGAACGCCGTCAGCTTGGTGGTGGTGGTGTTGATGCCGAGCGAGCGACAGGCGATCTCGTCCTCGCGCAGCGCTTCCCACGCCCTGCCGACCGGCAACCGCCGCAGCCTGATGGTAACGAAGGCGGTCAAAAGACAGAGTCCGAGGATCAGATAGTAAAGGAAGATCTTGTAATAGGCGCTCGATGTGGCGATGTGCAGCACCTTGGCGATGTAGTTCGGATCCGAGACGTTGAACGACATCAGGCCGAAGAAGGAGACCTTTGGAATGCCGGAAATGCCGGCCGAACCGTTTGTCACCTCGCGCCAGTTGATCAGGACGAGGCGGATGATCTCGCCAAAGGCAAGGGTGACGATCGCCAGATAGTCGCCGCGCAGCCGCAGCACCGGGAAGCCGAGCATGACGCCCCAGAAGGCGGCCATGCAGCCGGCGGCCGGGAGCAGGATCCAGAACGACAGGCCGAAATGCGTGCCGAGCAGCGCGTAGGCATACGCCCCGACGGCATAGAAGGCGACGTAGCCGAGATCGAGCAGGCCGGCGAGGCCGATGACGATGTTCAGCCCCCAGGCCAGCATCACATAGATCAGGATCTGGATGCCGAAATTGTCGACCCACTTCAAAGAGCCCTGAAACCCTCCCGCTATCGATCCTGTTACCAGCGCAAGCACCAGCACGACGATGATCGGATAGAGCGCCAGCGCGCTGATGCCCAACGCCGAGAAGTGGGCGTGGATGAAGGCCCGGAAATAATACATTACCCAGGCGACGGCATAAATGATCGCCAGCGCCCGCACAAAGCGCGGGTAGCCGGCAAGGTCGGGTCCGAGCAGCCCGTCAAGCGAGCCGGCCAGCACGAACAGCAGGGCTGCGACAACGACCGCGGCTACGAAATAAGGCATCCTGAAGAAGCGTGCCGCCATGGTGTCGGGCAGCAGGCCTGTGTCGATGTCGGCGATCTTCAGGCTGGCCACGAAGGGCTGGCCATAGGCGACATACAGGAAGCGGCCCCCGGCGGTGGCGATGACCACCAGGGCGAGCAGGCCCCAGCGCTGCACCAGAATCAGTTCGTTGGAGATATTCTGGTCGGTCCTGAGACCGATAAACAGCACGAACAGGCCGAGCGCGATGGCGCCTGCATAGAGCGCTTCGCGAAAAGCGCGCTGAACTGGAGTAGCGACGGCGTCGCGCTCCGAAGACACGGTAACGGCCATCAGGATCAGACCTTTTCGACTTCAGGCCGGCCGAGGATGCCGGAGGGCAGGAAGATGAGCACGATCGCCAGGATCGAGAAAGCGGCGACGTCCTTGTAGTCGATCGAGAAATAGGCCGACCACATGCTCTCGATGAAGCCGATGAGCAATCCTCCGAGCACCGCGCCGGGCAGCGAGCCGATGCCGCCAAGCACGGCCGCCGTGAAGGCTTTCACGCCCGGCACGAAGCCGTCCGAGAACACCACGACGCCGTAATACATCAGGAACAGCGTGCCGGCGACGGCGGCGAGAGCTGCGCCCATGATGAAGGTGATGGAGATGGTGCGGTCGACGTCGATACCGAGTAGTGCTGCCATCTTGCGATCTTGCTCGCAGGCGCGTTGCGCCCGCCCGAGCGCTGTCCGGTTGACGAGATACCAGAAAATCGCCAGCAGCACGATGGTGACGATCACGATGAGGATCTGCTTCAGCGAAACGCTCACACCATCAACAGTGTAGACTTGGCTGACCAGCGGCGGGATCGGCTTGTTGCGCGGGCCTTGCGTGACCTGCACGAAATTGGACAACGCGATCGACATGCCGATGGCGGTGATCAGCGGCGCCAGCCGGAACGAGCCGCGCAGCGGCCGGTAGGCCACCTTCTCGATCGTCCAGTTGTAGAGGCTGGTGAGAAGCATGGCGACGATCATCATGATCAGAAGCGCCACCACGACCGGCACCGAATAGAACAACGCGCCAAGGATCAGGAAGACGATGAGGGCGGTGAAGGCGCCGACCATGAAGATATCGCCATGGGCGAAATTGATCATGCCGATGATGCCGTAGACCATCGTGTAGCCGATTGCGATCAGGCCATAGATAGATCCCAGCGTCAGCCCATTGATAAGCTGCTGGACGAAATACTGCATATTTACGCGGCTCCCCTGGAATGTCGCCCGTTTCCGGGTCGCACTCCTTTTCGTATTTCCCCTAGTCGTAAAGTCTCGAGCCCGGATTGCAACGTGATTTTTCAATCGCCGGGCGTGTTTTGGAAGCACGCCGCCCGATTGTCCGTTTTTCGTACCCGGCCCCCTGGACTATCGCGGAACCTATCATTGGCACAACGCAATGTCTTTGACGATTCAGCCCTATAATGCCCACCCGCTCGAAGAAATCGCCGTCAAAATAAGTTGATGAGAAGATTTCTTGCGCGAACAGAGGCTGCCCATGTTGGGCGGCATGCCTTCCGTTGGGTGAGGCTGTGACGCTTATGTGACGACGAATCCATGCGCGAACGGATCGCGGTCGTCGATGAAGATGGTGTTCAGGCCCGTCATCCGTGCCCAGCCGCCGATCGAGGGGATGATCGCCGGCTTACCGGCCACGCTGACCTCCTTTTCGACCCTGCCTTTGAACAGCGAGCCGATGATCGATTCATGCACGAAACTGTCGCCGGCCCTGAGCTTGCCCTTGGCATGGAGCTGCGCCATGCGGGCCGAGGTGCCGGTGCCGCAAGGGCTGCGGTCGATCGCCTTGTCGCCGTAGAAGACGGCGTTGCGCGCGTCGGCCTCGGCATGTTTCGGCTTGCCCGTCCACAGCAGATGCGACAGCCGGTTGATGCCGGGGTTCTCCGGATGCACGAAGGAGTATTTCCCGTTGAGGCGCTGGCGCACAACCGGGCTCCAGGCGATGAGGTCGCCGGCCGAGTGATCGGCCATGTCCCGGTAATTCTTCTGCGGCTCGACGATGGCGTAGAAATTGCCGCCATAAGCGACGTCGACGCTGATCTCGCCGAGCACCGGGCAGTCGACGGTCAATCCTTCGGCATAGAGGAAGGACGGCACGTTGGTGATGCGCACCTCCTCGACATACTCGCCGACCTGTTTGTATTCGGCGATAACCAGGCCGGCCGGCGTGTCGAGCCTGAGCACGCCCGGCGTCTTCGGCTTCACCAACCCGTGCTCGATGGCCATGGTGACGGTGCCGATCGTGCCATGCCCGCACATCGGCAGGCAGCCCGAGGTCTCGATGAACAGGATGGCGATGTCGCAGTCCTCGCGCGTCGGCGGGTAGAGGATCGAGCCCGACATCACGTCATGGCCGCGCGGCTCGAACATCAGTCCGGTGCGGATCCAGTCATATTCGGCGAGAAAATGCGCCCGCCGCTCCATCATGGTCGCGCCCTCGAGCAACGGCCCGCCGCCGGCGACCAGGCGCACCGGATTGCCGCAGGTGTGGCCGTCGATGCAGAAGAAGGATTTTTTGGCCATGATGGACTCTTTTTCAGAAACGCTGCGGACTGAAGGGCGTGAGATCGAGCGGCGGAGTCTGCCCGAGAACGAGATCGCGGATCAAGCGGCCGGTCGCCGCCGACTGGGTCAGGCCGAGATGGCCGTGGCCGAAGGCATAATAGACGTTCGGCGCGCGCGCCGCGCCGATCACCGGCAGGGAATCCGGCAGCGAGGGGCGAAAACCCATCCACTCGCGGCCTCCCGACGGATCAAGCCCGGGCAGGAAACGCTTCGCCTTCTCCAGCATCGCCTTGGAACGGGCGAAATTTGGTGGCCGCTCGATGCCGCCGAGCTCGACGGCGCCGCCGACGCGCAAGCCGGTCTCGAGCGGCGTGATGACGAAGCCATGGCCGGAAAAGATCAGCTGCCGTTTCACGTCGAAGGCCGACACCGGCAGCGTCGTGTTATAGCCGCGCTCGGTTTCAAGCGGGATGCGGTCGCCGATATCCCTTGCCAGGAGATGAGACCAGGCGCCCGCGGCGATCAGAAGCGTCTTTGCCGCGCGCCTGCTGCCGTCGGCCAGAACGATCGTGGGGCCCTTTGCATCCTCTTCTATGCGCGCGACCCGCGCATGCTCGAAACGGGCGCCGAGCTTTTCCGCATAGGCCCAGATCGCCTTGCCGAGCAGCTTCGGGTCGGCGACCGTCTTCCAGCCCGGCACGAAGGTGCCCTTGACGAAGCGCGGCGAAAGACCCGGTTGAAGCGCCGCCATCTCTTCGCCCTCGACGTGGCGAAAGCCGATGCCGAAACGCTCGCGCTCGGCCCAGCCGGGCAGCGAGGCGCGGAACTCCGCCTCGCTCTCATAAAATTCCAGCGACCCATCCTCGCGCAGCATCGGCCGCGAGCCGGAGCGATCGAGCAGCTCCATCCATTCGGCTTGGGCGAGCTTCATCATGCCCGCCTGCGCCGCCAGACTCGCTTCGTAGTGCCTGGCGGCGCCCGCCCGCCAGAAGCGGATCAGCCAGGGCAGAAGTTTCGGCAGATAGGCCGGCGGGATGGCCAAAGGCCCGAGCGGGTCGGCGAGCCACTTCGGCAATTGCCGTATCATGCCTTTATGCGCCAGCGGCAGCACATCGGAGAAGGCGAAGGCGGCGGCATTGCCGGAGCTCGTCTCCTCGCAGATGCCGGTGCGGTCGAAGACGGTGACGCTGCGCCCCGCTTCCGAGAGCAGGGTTGCAGCGCAGATGCCGATGATGCCGCCGCCAATGATGGCGATGTCGTCCGCTTCTCCCCGTGCACCGGCAGAAGATGCCCCGGTGGCTGAGCGCCGCTCCTGTTCCCAGGATTTGGAATTTCGTTGCACGTCAGGGCTGTCCCTTATTCGGCCGCCGCCAAGCTGTCCGCCGATCGAGGAGACGTCTGCAGCGGCGGCAGCTTCGGCCGCACCGCCAGCGCATCCCGGACGATCTTTTCGACCGCCTTGCGGCGTTCACCCGACAGCGGCTGGCGCGGCATGCGCACGCGATCATTGGTATCGATCGCCAGCACTTCGGCAAGCTTGATGTTTTGGACCAGATAGGTCGAGACATCGAGGTCGAGCAAGGGCCGGAACCAGCGGTAGATCGCCAACGCCTCGTCGCGTCGGCCCTGTTGCATCAACTGGTAGATCGCGACCGTCTCGCGCGGGAAGGCGGTGACGAGGCCGGCGACCCAGCCGATGGCGCCGACCGACAGCGCCTCGAAGGCAAGGTTGTCGACGCCGGTGAAGAGGTCGTAGCGGTCGCCGAAGCGGTTGATGATCTCGGTCGATCGGCGGATGTCGTCGGAGGATTCCTTGATGGCGACGAAACGCTTGTCCGACGCCAGCTCCTCCATCAGATCGACGGTGACGTCGACGCGATAGGCGAGCCGGTTGGAATAGATCATGACCGGCAGGTCGCCTGCTTCGGCGACGGCGCGAAGGGCGGCGACCGTCTCTTGCGGGTCGGTGTGATAGATCGGGCTCGGCACCACCATCAGTCCGTCGGCGCCTTCCTTGGCGGAGCGTTTGGCGATAGCAGCCGCCTCACGCGTGCCGGGCTCGTTGACGGTCAAGAGCACCGGCTTCTTCCCGGCGACTTTCCGCGCCGCCTTCAGCACCTCGATCTTCTCGTCGGGCGACAGCATGGGTCCTTCGCCGAGCGAACCGCACACAATGATGCCATCGCAGCCGGCCTCCATCTGCAGCCCGTAGCAGCGCTCCATCTCGGCATGGTCGAGACGGTCGTCGGCGGTGAATTTGGTCGTGACGGCGGGGAAAACTCCGGCCCACATGGCTATCTCTCCTCTGATATATCAGCCGTATATCTATTAAGAATTAGCCTGTCAACGCTGAATCACTTATGATATATGAAAAATATATCAGGAGCCCGCCATTGATCTCCCCGCTGATATCCATCGAGGCGAACGCGACCTTCGAGCCGGCGGCGACCAAGGCCTATCGCGCGCTTGAGTATATGATCGTCACGCTCGAGCTGGCGCCGTCGGGCTTCGTCACCGAAGGCGCGCTGATCGAGCGGCTGGGTCTCGGACGCACCCCCGTGCGCGAGGCTATCCAGCGGCTCGCCTGGGAAGGGCTTCTCGACATCAGACCCCGTGCCGGCATCGCGGTGGCGCCGCTTCACGCCGGCGACTGGCTGCGGGTGCTGGATGCGCGGCGCGGCATCGAGGTGGTGCTCGCCCGCTCGGCCGCCCGCTTCGTCACCCGCGAGGCCGCCGACCTGTTCCACGAAGCGGCCCTGGCCATGCAGAAGGCGGTGATCTCGAGCAATGTGCTTGCCTTCATCCAGGCCGACAAGGCGCTCGACGAAGCGCTGGCCATCGCCGCCGACAACCCCTTCGCGGCGCGTGTGGCAGGCCCCTTGCAGACCCACAGCCGCCGCTTCTGGTATCGCTACAAGGCCGATACCGGTCTCGCCGAATCGGCCGAGCACCACGTGGCGCTGATCCGTTCCATCCTCGACGGCGACGAGGAAGCCGCCGCCAAGGACGCCAAGAAGCTGATAGCGCTGCTGCGCGGTCATGCCGAGGTGGCCGCCACGCGCTGAGCAGGACCAGCGCCTGCTCGAGGCGCTTCAGCCACCCGGCTGCCCGACCGCGGTGGCCAGCGTGTCTTCCCACCCCTCGCCGGCGGCCAGGATGCAGCTCTGGCCTTTGACGTCCGTCATCAGGATGGTCCAGGTTCCGCCTGCCGAGACGAACACCTCGAAGATGGCGACTTGTCCGGCCACGCCATAGCCCAGCCGCTTCTCCTCGAATGCCTCCGCCAGCTTCGCGACCAGAAAGTCATGGCCGCCGCAGATGACTTGCGCCCGCGCCGGAACTGCCGGCAGCGCCATCATGGCGCCAAGGGCCGCAAGCTTGACCCATTGAAACGAAAATTCGCGTGCCATGGGGCACCTCCTTTGCCGTCGCATTCCGGCAAAGGGAGGCACATTCGGCCGCCTCAGTGTGCCGGAAGGCTCCAGGCCGGATTGGACGTCTTCATCGCGTCACTCCTTCTGGCTTCCGGTCTGTCGTCGGGAGATCATGACTCCCTGAGATTCGATATGGTGAAGCTCCGCTCCGTAAACAAGCGGCGCCGCGGAGAGCGCCTTGCTTGGCGCCACTTGACGCCCGACCGTGGGAGCCGTTGTGGCGCGCACCCCGGCTCCCTGCCGGTTTCAGGCGCCCGGCATCGCCGCGGTGATCGTCGGGCTGTCCCAGCCCTCGCCGACGGAAAGCACGCAGCTCTGGCCTTTGGTATCGGAGGCGAGCACCGTCCAGCTTCCCTGGTCGGAGACAAAGATCTCGAGCACGACGTTCGGATTGATCAGGCCGCGCCCAGCCTCGGTTTCGTGGAACTTGTCGCCAAGCGCCTTGATGATGTCGGCGCGCGCCGCGCATTGCGCCGCCGCGCTCGCCGGCGCGGCTCCAACGGTCATCGCCGTCGCCGCCAATATTGCCGCCACAACAAATCGTGTCATCTGACACCTCCTCGCGCCAGACGAGAACCCCGGCTTGAACCGGCGCTGCTTGGTTGCCTGCACGCATGGCAGGAATAAAGCCTAAGGCAGATGGTGGTCTGTTGGTTCCATCACACGGCGATGGAATTATTAGAATATGCGGACGCACGCATGACGCGATGCGCCGGAATTCATGCGCCTGAAGTTGTGCTTCGCCTTCGTCCATAAAAAGAAAGCGCGGCTTGCGCCGCGCCTTCTCAATGTTGGTTTGGACGACCGTTCGGGCTAGTTCATCGTCGGGATGACAAACTCGGCGCCGTCCTTGATACCCGACGGCCAACGCGAGGTGACCGTCTTGGTCTTGGTATAGAAGCGGAACGCGTCCGGACCGTGCTGGTTGAGGTCGCCGAAGGACGACGCCTTCCAGCCGCCGAACGTGTAATAGGCGATCGGAACCGGGATCGGCACGTTGATGCCGACCATGCCGACCTGGACTCTGGACGCGAAATCACGCGCGGCGTCGCCGTCACGGGTGAAGATGGCGACGCCGTTGCCCATCTCGTGGTCATTGGCGAGCTTGATGGCGTCCTCGTAGCGCGGCGCGCGCACCACCGAGAGCACCGGCCCGAAGATCTCTTCCTTGTAGATGCGCATGTCGGCGGTCACGTTGTCGAACAGGCAGCCGCCCATATAGTAGCCGTTCTCATAGCCCTGCATCTTGAAGCCGCGGCCGTCGACGACGAGCTTGGCGCCTTCCTTGACGCCGATATCGACGTAACCCTTGACGCGCTCCAGCGCCTGCGCGGTCACCAGCGGACCGAAATCGGCGGAAGAGTCGGTCGAGGGGCCGACCTTGAGGCTCTCGACGCGCGGCACCAGCTTTTCCATCAGCCGGTTGGCGGTGTCGTTGCCGACCGGGACAGCCACCGAGATCGCCATGCAGCGTTCGCCGGCCGAGCCGTAGCCGGCGCCAATCAGCGCATCGACGGTCTGATCCATGTCGGCATCGGGCATGATGATCATGTGGTTCTTGGCGCCGCCGAAGCACTGCACGCGCTTGCCCGATGCCGTGCCGCGCGAATAGATATAGTGCGCGATCGGCGTCGAGCCGACGAAGCCGATGGCCTTGATGTCCGGATCGTCGAGGATGGCGTCGACAACTTCCTTGTCGCCATTGACGACGTTGAGGATGCCGGCCGGCAGGCCGGCCTCGATGAACAGTTCGGCAATGCGGATCGGCACGCCCGGATCGCGCTCCGACGGCTTCAGGATGAAGGCGTTGCCGCAGGCGATGGCCGGCGCGATCTTCCACAGCGGGATCATGGCCGGGAAGTTGAACGGCGTGATGCCGGCTACGACGCCGAGCGGCTGGCGCATCGAATAGACGTCGATGCCCGGGCCGGCGCCGTCGGTGAACTCGCCCTTCATCATGTGCGGCGCGCCGATGCAGACCTCGACCACTTCGAGGCCGCGCTGGATGTCCCCGCGCGCATCGGCAATAGTCTTGCCGTGCTCACGCGCCAATATGTCGGCCAGCTCGTCATAGTCGCGGGCGACCAGCTCGAGGAATCTCATCAGCACGCGCACGCGGCGCTGCGGGTTGGTGGCCGCCCATTTCGGCTGCGCTGCCTTGGCGTTCTCCACCGCGGCGCGCAGCTCCGCCTGCGAGGCCAAAGCCACCGTGCCGCGCACGGAGCCGTCCATCGGCTGCATCACATCCTGCTTGCGCCCGCTGGTGCCGGCGACACGCTTGCCGCCGATGAAATGACCGTATTCGATCATGCTTTTCTCTCCCTGTTCTGATGATGACCCATTGTCTGCCTTTGCGGCGGCGATGGCAACGCGAGCCAAAACGCAACCGTTGTGCGGAAAATAGACAACGATCCCGAGGTGTGCATTAATTGCCGCAAATGATGGATTGCCGAAAAGGCCGAAGCTTGCGTTCCTTCACACCCCCCTCTGGCCTGCCGGCCATCTCCCCCGCAAGGGGGGAGATCAGACGTCACGAAGGCTTTCGCCAATCACCAACGATTGAAAAGAAGCGCCATCAGAGAAGCTGCCAATCTCCCCCCTTGCGGGGGAGATGTCCGGCAGGACAGAGGGGGGTGGGCGGGAACGCGGCGCTGCCGGTTAAAACGGACCACTCCCATGAACTGGGATGACGTCCGCATCTTCCTTGCAGTCGCCCGCGCCGGCCAGATCCTCGGTGCGGCCAAGCGCCTGGAGCTCAACCACGCCACCGTCTCGCGCCGCATCGCCGCGCTCGAAGAGGCGCTTCGCACAAAACTCTTCCGCCGCCTGACCACCGGCAGCGAGCTGACGCCGGCCGGCGAGCGCTTCCTCGACATAGCCGAGCGCATGGAGAGCGACATGATCGCCGCGCGCTCGACCATTGCCGGCGAGGGCGACGACGTTTCGGGCACGGTGCGCATCGGCGCGCCGGACGGATTTGGCGTCGCCTTCCTGGCAAAGCGGCTGGGCGAGCTGACTGCGCTGCACCGCGAGCTCACCATCCAGCTGGTGCCGGTGCCGCGCTCCTTCTCGCTGTCCAGGCGCGAGGCCGATATTGCGATCACCGTCGAGCGGCCGAGCGAAGGGCGGCTGGTGGCAGGCAAGCTGGTCGACTATACGCTCGGCCTGTTCGCCTCCCGCGCCTATGCCGAAGCCAACGGCCTGCCGAAAGCGCCGGCCGAGCTCGGCCTGCACACGCTGATCGGCTATGTGCCGGACCTCATCGTCAGCCCCTCGCTCGACTATGCTGCCGAGTTCAGCCCCGAATGGCGCACCAGCTTTGCCATCTCCTCGGCGCTCGGCCAGGCCGAAGCGGTGCGCTCCGGCGCGGGCATCGGCATCCTCCACACGTTCATCGCCCGTTCGATGCCGGAGCTGGTGCCGGTCGACATCGTCGCGCCCATCCGCCGCGCCTACTGGCTGGTCTATCATGAATCGGTGCGGCCGCTGCGCCGCGTGCAGCTGGTCGCCAACTTCATCACCAAGGCCGTGGAACGCGAGCGCGGCCTTTTTGTCTAGAACACGATCTAGGACCGCTTGACCAGAACGTTCCCGGGACAGAAATCTGACCGGTGTTCGCGTTGACAGATGGTATGCCTTGGAGATTGGCCGAAACGGTCCGGCCTCGTCATCCACGGGCGGAGCAAGGAGCGAAGCGACGCGCGCAGACCCGAGGATCCATTCCGTGTCGCATGAGCGCTGCCGCGGTGCAGAATTCTGCTCAGCTGCACTCTTTGATCAGAATCACGGAATGGATTCCAGGGTCTCCGCGACGCCGCTCCGCGGCTGCTCCGCCCTGGAATGACGAGGTTGAGAGGCTTCAGCCAATTCCCAACGTCTGCGCTGATTTCACCGAAATGGACGGTGAAAATCTTGCCGCTGACAAGCCCGCAACCCTTCAAATGCCTGCAGTGAGGAATTAATCCGCGTCGAGCACGAACGAGCTCACGATCTTATTGGCCTCGTCCGCAAGCGGCGCCCATTTCCGCTCCACCTCTTCGGAGTTGTCGCCCGCGACCCCGCAATCGACGAAGCCGTAATGCGAGCTGCGCAGCGTCAGCGCGATGCGGGAATGGCCGTAGAAGCTGACATTTTCGTCGGCATAGTGGAAATCCATCTCGGCCACGCGCACCGGATAGCCGTCCGGAAAATGCGCCAACCTGTCCTGGCGGAAGGCGGCCGACTGATAGGCGACGCCGACCATGGTCTGCCAGTTGCTCACCTTCCAGTCTTCCTCCATGAACGCCCTGACATCGGGCGGATTGTCGGGAGCGGTCGGATCATAGGCATTTTCCGACACGCGGCAGGTGAGCCCTCCTTCGCCGGATTTGATCTTGAGCCGAATGGTGTTGTCAAAGGCGGTTTCGCTCGCCCATTGCTCGGGATAGGTCAGCGAAAAGCCGTGCTCCTTGTCGTGAACGGTTTTGTCCGCTGCCAGCGCCGCCGGGGCGCAGGTCAGACAGGCGGCCGCCGCAAAAAGAAAAAGACGCATCCGAAGTCCCCTCACTGCGGCCGACTTTATCACAGGCAGTTGGTCGCCGCCGGCTTGCCAGCGCCAGGTTCTACCGGCTGCTGTTCAGCGGCAGCTGGGTCAGGGAGGCGTTCTGAGCCGAGCCCGCCGAAGCAACTGCAAAGCCCCTCAGATAGGTTTGAGATACCGCTCCGGACTGAGGTCGCGCGCGTTGATCTCCGGCACCCGGTTGGACATGATGTCGGCCAGCACCTTGGCCGAGCCGCAGGCCATGGTCCAGCCGAGCGTGCCGTGGCCGGTGTTGAGATAGAGGTTGGCAACCTCGCTTTGCCCGATCAAGGGCGGTCCATCCGGCGTCATCGGCCGCAAGCCGCACCAGAAGCTCGCCGCCTTGAGATCGCCGCCGCCGGGGAAGAGATCGCCGACCGAGTGTTCGAGCGTGCGGCGGCGCGATTCCTGCAGGCGAAGGTCGTAGCCCGAAATCTCCGCCGTGCCGCCGACCCGGATGCGGTCGCCGAGCCTGGTGATCGCCACCTTGTAGGTCTCGTCCATGACGGTCGACACAGGCGCGGCCTCGACATTGTCGATCGGCACGGTGATCGAATAGCCCTTGACCGGATAGACCGGTATCGGCCGCCCCAGCGAGCGCATGAACTGCGCCGAATAGCTGCCCATCGCCATCACGAAGGCGTCCGCGGATTTCCATCCGCCCTCCGTGAGGACGTTAGTGAGGCGATTGCGGTTCCTGACGATGCGCCGGATGGTCGAGCCGTATTCGAAGATCACGCCGCGCGCCACGCACAGTTCTGCGAGCTTATCGGTGAACATCTTGCAGTCGCCGGTCTCGTCGCCCGGAAGCCTGAGGCCGCCGACGAATTTCTCACGCACCGCCGCGAGGGCCGGCTCGGCGGCGATACAGCCGTCGCGGTCGAGGATCTCGTAAGGCACACCGTATTTCTTCAGCACCTCGACGTCGCCGCCGGTGCCGTCGAGCTGCTTTTGCTTGCGGAACAGCTGCAGCGTGCCTTTGGTCCGTTCGTCGTAAGTGATGCCGGTCGCCTCGCGCAGCGCCTTCAGCGTGTCGCGGCTGTATTCGGCAAGCGGCACCATGCGCGACTTATTGAGCGCGTAGCGCTCGGCCGTGCAGTTGCGCAGCATCTTGAGGAGCCAGGTCCACATATTCGGGTCGAAAGCCGGCCGCACCACCAGCGGTCCGTATTTCATCAACAGCCATTTGATGGCCTTGACCGGGATGCCCGGCCCGGCCCAGGGCGACGCATAGCCCGGCGACACTTCGCCGGCATTGGCGAAGCTGGTTTCGAGCGCCGGCCCCGGCTGGCGATCGTAGACGGTCACTTCATGACCGGCCTCGGCGAGGAAGTAGGCGGTGGTGACCCCGATTACGCCGCCGCCCAGCACGATGACTTTCATTCAAAGCTCCCTCAAAGCCGATCATGCCGCCCGAGGCATGGCCATTCCCTGTCTGCCGGATTTTGCGGCACCCGCCAAGTGCTGCGTTATCCGCCGATGTAACGGCGGTGAAAGCGCGCGCCCAGGCTGGTCAATATCTCGTAGCCGATGGTGCCGGCGTGGCCGGCCGCGTCGTCGACGCTTTGTGACGCACCGATGAGCTCGACGAGGTCGCCTTCGCCGAGCCTACCTGCCGGAAGCGCCGAAATGTCGAGGATAATCGAGTCCATCGACACGCGCCCGACGAAGGGCAGTCGCACGCCCTCGAACCAGCCAGCCGAAGCGGCGCGACGGTGCCAGCCGTCGCCATAGCCCAGCGAAATGGTCGCGAGATCGAGCAGCCCGTCCGCCTGGTGGGTATGTCCATAGCCGATGCCGGCGCCGGCGCCGACCTGCCGCGTCTGCGCCACCTTGGCTTGCAGCCGTATGACTGGCAGCATCGGATTGGGCGCGGCGGGCGTCGGGTTGACGCCGTAAAGCGCGGCTCCCGGACGGGCAAGGTCGTAGTGATAGGCCGGTCCGAGAAAGATGCCGGACGAGTTGGCCAAGGAGGCGGGCGCCGCGGGCAGCATCCTGCGCAGCCTTTCGAATTCGTGCCGCTGCCTCTCGTTCGCCGCCTGTTGCGGCTCGTCGGCGCGGGCGAGATGGCTCATGACGAAACGAATGTCGACGCCGTCGAAGGCGCCGGTCTCCCCCGCGACCGCCTCGACTTTCGCCGGCGCCATGCCGAGCCTTGCCATGCCGCTGTCGACCTGGATGGCGGCGGCAAGGCTTTGGCCCATGCCTCGCGCGGTCTCGCGCCAGGCCTTCAACTGCATGGCGCTGTTGATGACCGGCCAAAGCCCGGCCGCCGCGGCTTCCGGTTCCGAGCCGGGGGGCAGCCCGTTCAGCACGAAGATGTCCGGCCCCGGGCCGATCGCCTTGCGCAGCGCGATGCCTTCGCCAAGCAGTGCGACGAAGAAGATGTCGCAGCCCTCTTTCGCCAGCGCCGAGGCCACTTGCGCGGCGCCAAGCCCATAGCCGTCGGCCTTGAGCACCCCGGCGCAGCGGACGGCGCTCAGCCGCGCCTTCAGCCGGCGGTAGTTTTCCCGGATGGCGCCGAGGTCGATCGTCAGGATCGCGCCGGCAGCCGCCTCGCTCACCGTCGAGCCACTCCTTGCATCATGTGCCGGAAACCCGCGTCCCGTGTCGTCGCTCATGGCGACCCCCGCTCATTGCATCGGCAATCAATACGGCCATGGGGCGGCCGCGACAACCGGGACAGATGGCGGCCGCTCAGGGGACGAGATGCTGGAACGCCGCGACCACCTGCTCGTAGACCTTGCGCTTGAACGGCACGATCAGGTCGGGCAGCTCCCGCATCGGCCGCCAGGCCCATTCATCGAACTCGGCCTTATGGCCACCGGGAGGCGGATTGATCTCGATCTCGCCTTCATCGCCCTCGAAGCGGTAGGCGAACCATTTCTGCGTCTGGCCGCGATAGCGGCCCTTGAAGGCGACGCCGACCAGATGCTCCGGCAGGTCGTAATTGATCCAGCGCGGCGCCTCGGCCAGCAGCGACACGCTGCGCATGCCGGTCTCCTCGTAGAGCTCGCGCCCGGCGGCCTCGATCGGCTCTTCGCCCTTGTCGATGCCGCCTTGCGGCATCTGCCAAAGCTGCGTCGTGTCGGCGAACTCGCTGTCCGGTTCGGCGATGCGGTGCCCAACCCAGACCAGACCTGCTTTGTTGAGGATCATCAGCCCGACGCACGGACGGTAAGGCAGCGTTTCGGGATCGATCGTCTTGGCCATATGTCAGCGTTCCAGCTGTCTTTGAGAATGGAGTTCGGCGAGGCGGGTAGGGTTAGCCTTTTTGCGGATCGATCGCCACAGCCGAGATCGGCACGATCTCAATGCCGCGCTTCTTCGCTTCGGCAATCCACGACGTCACCGTGTCGACGGTGATATCGAAGGCCGAACCGATGCCGACGGCGCTGCCCTTGGCCCGCGCTGTGGCTTCGAGGCTGTCCAGCTTCTTGAGGATTTCGCCGCGATCCTGCACGGCATCGATCGCCATGTCGCCGGCAACGAACGGCACACCGTCTTTCAACGCCAGGTCGGGCGCCACACTGCGCGAGGACGAGCCGTCATCGATATAGGCAAGCCCCCGCTTGCCGAGCTCGGCCATGAACGGCTCCATCACCGCGGCGTCGGCCGAGAAGCGCGCGCCCATATAGTTCATGACCCCGGTATAGTTGGTCGTGCGCGACAGGGCCCAGTGAAGGCTCTTCAGGTTCTCGTCCGGGCTGGCCGCGACAGTCAGCGTGTTTCGGCCGGGATTGACGTTGGGATAATCGAACGGCTCGAGCGGCACCTGCATGACGATCTCATGCCCGCTTTGCCTTGCCGTCTGCATCCAGCGGCCGATACTGTTGCCTTGCGGCGCGAAGGCCAACGTCACTTCGGCCGGCAGCTTGGCGATCGCTGCTTGCGTGCCGGTCTGCGAGACGGCAAGTCCGCCGATGACGATCGCCACCCGTGCCCCGCGCGCGCCTGACCAAGGCCGCGCATAAACGTCGAACGGCCGCCGGCCGTCGGCGCTGCGGATCGGCAGCGGTCCGGTGTCGGTGGCCTCGATCAGCGCCCTGTCCGGGATATGGGCGACCTTGAGGTTTTGGCCGAGCGTCGACGGATCGCGAATCACGATCGCAGCCTTCGGCGGGCCGTCGCCTTCTTCGGTCTGGACGTGGATGATCTGCGGGCCGCCGCTCTTCATCGGCGTGCTGGCCTGTGGCGCCGCCGCCATCGGAGCCGGGGCGGGCGCCGCTGTCGCCGCAGGAGCAGCCTCGGCGGTGATCTTCGGCGTGGAAACGTCGACTTCTTCCGGCTTGCGGAACGGCCTTTCACGCAGCGCAATAGCGCCGGAAACACCGATCACGCCAAGCACGGCCAGCACCGCGATGAGCGAGCCGGAGCCGATGCCGCGCGAGGCCTTGCGCTGGGGCCGGATCGTCTGTCCGAGCGGGCGTTCGATGTCCTTGCCGATCTCAGCCAAGTCGTGTTTCCCCGGAAGCACGCCAGGGTCACGTTTTTCGTGACATCTCGCGTGAACTTCGCAATCGCCGGCGCGATACCCAGACGCGTGGCGCCCCGACCGCGGTCCTCGAATCAAACTGCCGGAACCTCGCGGCCCCGGCAGCATTGCATTGCTTCTCGCAGCCGGCCAGAGCCGGACCGCATTACTGGTTCAGCACGGCCTTGTCCGGGTTCGGCGGGAACGACGGATCGGTCTTTTCGCCGCGCAGAAGCTGCTCGGCATAGATCAGCTGCAGGTCGTTCTTCGGATCCGGCGGCACATAGGCGGCCGAGCCCGAGCCGGTGGAGCTCTCGTCGGCGCCCTTGATGTGGCCCTTGAGGTCGGATTCGCCGCGGGTCAGGTCGCGGCCCTGCAGATCCGGCGGCAACGGCTGGTCGACCTTGATGTCGGGCGTGATGCCCTTGCCCTGGATCGACTTGCCCGACGGCGTGTAATAGAGCGCCGTCGTCAGCCTGAGCGCGCCGTTCTCGCCGAGCGGGATGATGGTCTGCACCGAGCCCTTGCCGAAGGACTGCGTGCCGACCACCGTGACGCGGCGCAGATCCTGCAGCGCGCCGGCGACGATTTCCGAGGCGCTCGCCGAGCCGCCATTGACCAGCACGATCATCGGCTTGCCGTTGATGTCATCGACCTGCTTCGGCTTGGCGTCGAAGCGGGTGACGTCCTTCGGATCGCGGCCGCGCGTCGAGACGATCTCGCCGCGCTTGAGGAAGGCGTCCGACACGCTGACCGCCTGGTCGAGCAGGCCGCCCGGATTGAGGCGCAGGTCGAGCACATAGCCCTTCAGCTTGTCGTTCGGCACCTGCTTCTTGATGTTCTCGATGGCGTTCTCGAGATCGTCATAGGTCTTCTCGGTGAAGGAGGTGATCTTCATGTAGCCGATGTCGTTCTCGACCCGGTACTTCACCGCCTTGACCTTGATGATGTCGCGCACCACCGTCAGCTCGATCGGCTTGTCGGCGCCCTGGCGCAGGATGGTGAGCTTGATCGGCGTGTTGACCGGCCCGCGCATCTTCTCGACCGCGTCGTTGAGGGTGAGGCCGCGAACCTCCTCGCCGTCGATCTTGGCGATGTAATCGCCGGAAAGCACGCCCGCCTTGGCGGCCGGCGTGTCGTCGATCGGCGTGATCACCTTGACGAGGTCGTTTTCCATGGTGACCTCGATGCCGAGGCCGCCGAACTCGCCCTTTGTCTGCACGCGCATGTCCTGCGCCTGCTCGGCATTCATGTAGGAGGAGTGCGGGTCGAGCGAGGACAGCATGCCGTTGATGGCGTTCTCGACCAGCGATTTATCGTCCGGCGGCGTCACATAATTGGCGCGCACGCGTTCGAAGATGTCGCCGAAGATCGCCAGCTGCTTGTAGGTTTCCGAACCCGCAGCATTCGCCGCCGAACCCGGTGCGCCGTAGACCAGGCTCATTGCCGATGCGCCCATCAGCGCGCCGGCAAACAGAAGCGACAGTTTCCGCATCATTTCACGTCCTTCCAGAAAATCGGTCCGCCCACCATGGGGCCGGATCGACGGGTTTTCCATCCTTGCGGAACTCAACATAGAGTTCCAGCGCCGCATTTCCATTTCGCGAGGCCGAGGTGCTTGCCACCCGGGCCTCTCCCATCGCGCCGATCGGCTCTCCTGCGAGCACCGACTGTCCGGTCGCGACGCTGATTCTGCTCATCCCCGCCAGAACGACATGATACCCGTCGCCTGCGTTGAGGATCAAGAGTTGACCATAGGAGCGAAACGGCCCCGCATAAAGCACGTTTCCATCCGCCGGCGCGGTGACGATGGCTCCCGATTGTGTCGCAACCATGTCGCCTTGCATCGCCGCGCCATTGCCGTCGTCGGCGCCGAAACGCAGTTTGATCTTGCCGATGACAGGCAACGCGATCTGGCCTTGCAATGCCGAAAACGGCACCGATCCCGTGAGACGGTTCGCTTCAGGCACCGGCAGCGCGGCGAGCTCGGTGGTCGAGGCCGTGGTGTCGTTGTCCGTCGATTTGCGCTCGCCCGCCTTAGCCTGGTCCTGCGCCTTGCGCGCCTTGTCGGCTTCCAGCGAGGCGATCAGGTCCTTGAGGCTGCTCGCCTTCGCCGCCAGCTGCTGCGAGTGCTGCTGCTCTGCCGCCATCGCGGCCTGGGTATCGGCCTGCAGTTTTTTCTTGGCCTCGAGCAGCATGGTGAGCCGCTTCTTCTCCGCCGTCTGGTCCGTGACGGCGGTGGTGAGCCTGGCCCGCTCGGCCTCGATCGAGGCCGTCACCCGCGTCTGCTCCTTGAGGTCGGCCATCAGCCGATCGGTCTGCTGGCGCAGTTCAGGCACCACGGCGCCGAGCAGGATGGCGCTGCGCACCGACGACAGCGCATCCTCGGGCTTGACCAGGATCGCCGGCGGCGGATTGAGGCCCATGCGCTGCAATGCGCCGAGCACTTCGGCCAGCACGTCGCGCCGCGCCATGAGCGAGGCGCGCAGCTTATTTTGCTCGGCCTTCAGCCCTTCGAGCTTGGCGCCGATGTCCTCGATGTCCTGCCCGAGCTTCTGCTCCGTCATCGCCGACTGGATGAGCGCCGCGGTGATCGAAGCATAGTCCTTGCGCACCGAAGCGATGTCGGCGGCGAGCTTGCCCAGCCGCTCCGACGAGAGCGTGATCTCCTTGGAAACCTGCTCGTATTCGGCCCGGCTCTGATCCGGGTCGGGCGCAAGGTCGAGCGAATTTTCGGCCGCCTGGGCCGGACCGAGCGCGACCAGGGCGGCGACAAGGGTCAAGCCGCAGCGGACGCGCCAGGCGCGGGTAATCGGAGTCCAGCCTTCAGACATCAGGCCTCTAACCTATCCGCCGCTTCGTTAACGAACCATCAACCATGTTGAAAGCGCCGCTCAGAGCAATTCCAGGAAAAGTGCGTAACGGTTTTCCGTCCGGGATTGCGTAAAACAGAATACCCGTTGCCGTGCGATTGAGGCAGAAATCCTGGCGTGGGCCGGCAATCCCCAGCTTCTTGGCCGTCGAGCCATTCACGATCGATGATAGGGGTGACCCGCCAGGATCGTCGCGATCCGGTAAAGCTGCTCGCCCAGCATGACGCGCACCAGTTGGTGCGGCCAGGTCAGCGCGCCGAAGGACAGCACCAGGTCGGCCTGCTCGCGCAGGGATCTGTCATGGCCGTCGGCACCGCCGATCGCGACGACCAGCGCCTTGCGGCCGCCGTCGCGCAACTGTGCGATGCGGGCGGCCAGGTCTTCCGAGGAAAGCGACTTGCCGCGTTCGTCGAGCAGGATGAGAACAGCGCCCGACTGCAACTGCGCCTGCAGCTTCTGGCCTTCCTCGCGGCGGCGCTCGTCGGCGCTCTGTCCGCGGCTCTCGGGGACCTCGACAATGCCGGCAAATTCCAGCCCGACCGCGGGCCCGCTCTTGGCGAAGCGCTCGAAATAGCGGTCGGCGAGTTCTCTCTCGGGGCCGGTTTTCATCCGGCCCACGGCATGAACGGTAATCTTCATCCTCGCCCCGGCGAGCTTGTCCTAATGCGTACCGTGACGGTTCACGGCAGGCGGATCAAGGCTCAGTGCAAGGTCTCTTCCTCGAGATCCGGCGCCTGCCACATCTTTTCGAGATTGTAGAACTCGCGGACTTCGGGGCGGAAGACATGGACGATGATGTCGCCCGAATCGATCAGGACCCAGTCGGCGCTGGCCAGCCCCTCGACGCGCGCATTGCCGAGGCCGGCATCCTTCAGCGCCTTGAGGAGATGATCGGCGACAGCCGAGACATGACGGTGCGATCGGCCCGAGGCGATGACCATATAGTCGCCGAGGCTCGATTTTCCCTGGATGTCGATTGAGACGATGTTTTCGGCCTTGGAGTCTTCCAGACTGGCAAGGACTGTGTCGATGGCGAGGGACGCGGCGTCGTTTCCGCTGATCCCTGCCGGCGAAGGCATGATGTCAGCCTTCTTCCGCAGTGCTGTTCTCAGTGTGTTTCCTTTCCCAACAAGAACAACCAAATCACCAGGCAAATCAGGTGACACCACTTAGATAGGCAGAGTTCCGTTGCAGTTTCAAGACGGGCGCCTTCGAAGCGTGATCTCCGCGCGATGTTGAGGAGGCGCTCCGCCAAGCCGCAAAAGGCGGGAACCGATGCCAGACGCACGGGTTATCGGCGCATTGACCAACGGGATACCCGCCATGCCCACCGACCCGCAAAGCGCCCTCATCACCATCCAGGCCGGGCTTGCGCAGCTGAGCACGCTGATCGTCTCCTATTCCTTCTCGGCCGTCGGCGCCGTCATCCTCCTGGTTGTCGGGTATCTCGTGGCCGGGCTTGCCGAGCGCTCGATCTATGCCGGCCTTGGCCACATCCATGGCTTCGATGAGACCTTGCGGCATTTCTTCTCGCAGGTCGTGCGTTACGCCATCCTGATCCTTGTCGTCATCATGGTGCTCGGCCAATTCGGCGTGCAGACCGCCTCCATCATTGCGGCAATAGGCGCTGCCGGCCTGGCCATCGGGCTGGCGCTGCAAGGCACGCTGCAGAACATCGCCGCCGGCATCATGCTTCTGGCGCTCAGGCCCTTCCGCATCGGCGAATATGTCGAGGTCGGCGCGATTGCCGGCACCATCGAGGAGATCGGTCTCTTCGCCACCAAGCTGCGCTCCGTCGACGGTGTCTATGTGATGGCGCCCAACTCGACGCTGTGGAACCAGCCGGTGCGCAATTTCACCCGCAACGGCGTGCGGCGCACCGACGTCACCTTGAGCATCGGCTCGTGGAATGACATCGACCGCGCGCAAAAGACGCTGCTTGCCATCGCCGCCGCCGAAAAGCGCATCCGGCGCGAACCGGCGCCAATCGCCTTCGTGGCCAGTCTCGGCGACACCACCGTTTCACTCACCTTGCGCTACTGGACGTCGGCCGCCGACTATTTCTCGACCCAGATCGACATGACCAAGCGCGCCAAGCAGGCTTTCGAGGGCATCTCGATCCCGCTGCCACCGCCGGAAATGCCGGCGCCGGAGGCGCGCAAGCAATAGTCTCACCGGTTCTTCAGTGCCGGTTCTTCACTTGGAAGTGACCGACTCATCCTGCGCGAAGGCAAGCTCCACCGGCAGGGGCGTCTGCGCCGACATCGGCGCAAAACTGCCGCTTATGGCCGCAGGTGTCGGCCGGCCGGCCATCACGCGCCACAGCACGAACAGGCAGAAGGCCGAGGCGATGACGATGCCGACATAGATGAAGGTCGCGGTGCCGAAGACGGCGGAAAGCGCCGTCACGATGCCGGGCACGATGAAGCCGGCCAGCGACCAGGCGAACAGCATCGAGCTCGACAGCGCCAGAAGCTCGTCCTTGCCGGCCCGGTCGGCGGCATGCGCGCTGGAGAGCGCGTAGATCGATTCCGACGCTCCGTCCCAGATGAGATAGATCACCACCAACGCCATCAGCGCGCCGCCGTCGAAGACGATGGCAAGCACGCTGGCGATCGCCGCGAGCGCCGCCGCGCCCGCCAGCACGTAGCGCCGGTCGGTGCGGTCCGATATCCAGCCGAGCGGAATCTGCAGGATCAGCGTGCCGACCGGCATCGCCGACAACAGCAGCGCGACGTCGGCCTGGCTGTAGCCCTTGGCGGTGGCATGGATCGGCGCGAAGCCGGAGACGATCATCGACAGGCCGCCGACGGCGAGCATGCCGGCGACGCCGACCGGCGAGATGCGCCAGGCGCGGCGAAGCGCCACCGATGCGGCCTGCGGCGCCGGCGGCTGCGCCAGCCGCGTCATGCCGACCGGCAGGATGGAGAGCGCCGTGAAGGTGATGCCGATCAGCGCTGCCGCGGCTGTATGGATGTCGACCGCAGCGAGCGTCGCGTAACCCACGCCTAGCCCGGCGATATAGGCGACGTAGAACACCGCCATGACCCGGCCGCGGATCGAATTGGGCAAGGCGTCATTCAGCCAGCTCTGCGCGACGATGAACAGCCCGCAGATGGCGAAGCCGTAAAGCGCCCGCGCGGCGATCCATAAAAGCGGTATCGGCCCGGCGCCGATCGCCGCATTGGAAAGCGCGATCAGCGCCGAAAGCACCATGAAGGCGCGGGCGTGACCCACTCGCTTGACGAGCGGCCCGGTCAGGATGCAGCCGGCCAGCCCGCCGGCCGAAAGCCCGGTGACGATCAGCCCGGCCCAGGTCGGGTCGAACCCGTCGGCGCCGAGGCGCACCGGGATATAAGCGAACATCAGTCCATTGCCGATCGCGATCAGCGCCATCGACACGATGACGCTGGCAATGGCGATAAGCGGCGCCGATTGCACGGCACGGGCGGGTTCGGTTGTGCTGGGGTTCTGCTTCAGCATGTCCGCACAGCTTGGTCTACGGACAGGAAAAAAGCCGCCGTAAAAGCGACATGGCCGGACTTCCCTTCCCCCCTTGTGGGGGAAGGTGCATTGCCGCGAAGCGGCAAGACGGATGAGGGGCGTTCCAGCGGAGTGAGACGTCGGCGACCTCGTCGCTAGACAAAACGGTGTCGCCAAGCTGGACACCCCTCATCCGTCTCGGCGCTATCGCGCCGATCCACCTTCTCCCACAGGGGGAGAAGGGGAAACTCATCTATCCTTCGCCGCCTTGCGGAGCGCGGTGGAGGAGAGCGAGGAGCGCGGACCGTGGATGAAGGTCCAGGCCGGCGCCGGCATGCGGGCAAGCAGCGGCGCGTCGCCCTCGTCGATACGGGCATAGTCGAAGGTTTTGGCGACGACCGACGACAGGAAGGAGAGCGTCGCGCCCGGGCGATCGATGACCGCGATCGGGAAGGTCAGCACGATCTCGCGCCAGCGCTGCCAGCGGTGGAAGTCGCGCAATGAGTCCGCGCCCATGATCCAGACGAAATCCACGCCCGGGTTGCGCGCCTTGACCAGGGCAAGCGTGTCGGCGGTGTAGCGCGCATGCTGCGCCGCCTCGAAGGCGGTGACCTTGATCTTCGGGTTCCTGGCGATCTTTTCGGACAGCTCGACACGCTCGGCGAGCGGCGCCAGTTCTCGCGCGCTTTTCAGCGGATTGCCGGGCGTCACCATCCACCAAAGCTGGTCGAGCGCGAGCCTTCTCAGCGCGATCTCGGCGACCAGCGCATGACCGGCATGCGGCGGATTGAACGAGCCGCCGAACAGCCCCACCGTTAGCCCTCTGGCGGCGTGCGGCATGCGGAGGTAGCGGGCGGGAACGATGGGCTGAGGGGACGAAAGCATGGTGCTAGGCCCCCCTCTCTGGCCTGCCGGCCATCTCCCCCTCAAGGGGGGAGATCAGATGTCGCCGCGACTTTCGCCGATCACCGGCGTTGCAAGCCGAGCGCCGGCGCCGAAGCTGCCAATCTCCCCCCTTGAGGGGGAGATGGCCGGCAGGCCAGAGGGGGGGGCCTTGGCGCAAAGGCTCACACTCTAGCGGCAAGCGTCAAGGCCTCACCTGTCCAGACCCGCGCACGCGGTATTTGAACGAGGTGAGCTGCTCGACACCGACCGGTCCGCGTGCATGCATCTTGCCGGTGGCGATGCCGATCTCGGCGCCCATGCCGAACTCGCCGCCATCGGCGAACTGCGTCGAAGCATTGTGCAAGAGGATCGCCGAGTCGATCTCGTTGAAGAAGCGCTCAACCGCAGCCGTATCCTCGGCGACGATCGCCTCGGTGTGGTGCGAGGAAAACGTCTCGATATGCTCGATCGCGCCGGCGACGCCGTCGACCAGCTTCACCGCGATGACGGCGTCGAGATATTCCGTCACCCAGTCGGCGTCGGTCGCCGGGCTGGCGTCGGCGAAGGCTTTCATCACTTCGGCATCGGCATGGATCTCGCAGCCTGCAGAGCGTAGCGCTTCCAGGATCGGCACCAGATGCGTGGCGGCCGCCGCGCGGTCGACCAGCAAGGTCTCGGCCGCGCCGCAAACGCCTGTGCGCCGCATCTTGGCGTTGACGGCGATATTGACCGCCATGTCGAGCTTGGCCGAGCGGTCGACATAGAGATGGCAGATGCCTTCCAGATGCGCGAAGACCGGCACACGCGCCTCGGTCTGCACGCGTCCGACCAGGCTTTTGCCGCCGCGCGGGATGATGACGTCGAGATTGCCGCCGAGACCTTTCAGCATCTCGCCGACGGCGGCGCGGTCGGTGGTCGGCACCAGCTGGATGGATTCCTGCGGCAGGCCGGCGGCCTTCAGCCCTTCGACCATGCAGGCATGGATCGCGGCCGAGGAATTGATCGAGTCCGAGCCGCCGCGCAGGATCACCGGATTGCCGGCCTTTAGGCAGAGCGCGCCGGCGTCCGCCGTCACATTCGGGCGGCTCTCATAGATGACGCCGATGACGCCGAGCGGCGTGCGCACGCGTTCGATGCGGAGCCCATTCGGCCGGTCCCACGCCGCAATGGTTTCGCCGACCGGATCCTTGAGCGCGGCGATCTCGCGGATGCCGTCGGCCATCGCCTTGATGCGCGAGGGATTGAGCTTCAGTCGGTCCATGAACGAACCCGACAAGCCGGCCTCCTCGCCATTCGACGTATCGATGGCGTTGGCGTCGAGAATGGCCTGCTCGTTGCGCAGGATGGCTTCGGCCATGGCAATCAGCGCATCGTTCTTTGCCCTGGTGGAAGCGACGGCCAACGGTCGGGCGGCGGCGCGAGCGCGACGGCCGATATCGGCCATGAGTGCCACAGTGTCTTCGCCGGACTTTTCATGCAGCTTCAGCATGGTTCATCCCTCCGCCCCATCTAGTCGTCGGCCAATACTTGGTCGCCGGCAACGCTTACCACAAGGTCGTCGCGATGGATCATCGCCGATCGCGCCTCGTAGCCGAGCACGTTTTCGATCTCGGCCGTCTTCAGGCCTGCGATCCTTACGGCATCGGCGGCATCGTAGGCAACCAGGCCGCGCGCGATCTCGCGGCCCTCCGGCGACAGGATCGCCACCGTATCGCCGCGCGAGAAATTGCCGCTGACCAGCTTGACGCCGGCAGCCAGCAGCGACTTGCCCGACATGAGCGCACCGACGGCGCCGGCATCGACGGTGAGCCGGCCGGCCGGTTCGAGCTGCCCGGCGATCCAGGTCTTGTAGCCCTTCACCGGGTTGGCGCTGGGCTTGAAGAAGGTCGCGCGCTCGCCGCGCTCGATCGCCATCAGCGGCGAGAGCCTGGTGCCCGATGTGATGATCATGGCGGTGCCGGCGGCATTGGCGATCTTGCCGGCGTCGAGCTTCGTGCGCATGCCGCCGCGCGATAGCTCTGAAGCTGCCGCTCCCGCCATCGCCTCGATGTCCGGCGTGATGCGGTCGACCAGCGGGATGAACTTCGCTCGCGGGTCCTTGGCCGGCGGCGCCGTGTAGAGCCCATCAATGTCGGAAAGCAGCACCAGCAGGTCGGCGCCCATCATGGTCGCAACGCGGGCCGCCAGCCGGTCATTGTCGCCATAGCGGATTTCGGAGGTCGCCACCGTGTCGTTCTCGTTGATGACCGGCACCGCCTTCATCTTGAGCAGGGTCGAGATCGTCGCGCGCGCATTGAGGTAGCGGCGGCGTTCCTCCGTATCGCCGAGGGTCAAAAGGATCTGGCCCGATTTCAGCCCGTCCTTGCCGAGCGCGTCCGACCAGGCGCCGGCAAGCGCGATCTGGCCGACGGCGGCCGCCGCCTGGCTCTCCTCGAGCTTCAGCGCGCGTTTGCCGAGGCCGAGAATGGTGCGCCCGAGCGCGATGGCTCCCGAGGAGACGACGAGCACTTCGGCGCCCGCATCGGCAAGCACCGCGATGTCGCCGGCAAGCGAGGTCAGCCAGTCGCGCTTCAAACCGGTCGTGCGGTCGACGAGCAGCGCCGAACCGATCTTCACTGTGATGCGCCGGTATGATTTCAGCGATTTCATGGGTCTTATCGCCAGCGCGTGTCGACAGGAGCCGCAACGGCATCGCGCGCTTCTGCGACCACCGCCATCAGCGCGCGCAGCACGGCCTCGACGCCTTCGCCGGTGACGGCCGAAAGCAGCATCGGCGCGCGGCCGGCGGCGCGCTTCAGCGAGGCCGCCTTCTTCTTGCGGGCGTCGGCGTCGAGGATGTCGACCTGGCTGAGCGCCACGATCTCGACCTTGTCCGTCAACCCATTGCCATAGGCATCGAGCTCGGCGCGAACCGTCTTATAGGCTTTGCCCGGGTTTTCCTCCTGCGCGGAGACGAGGTGGAGCAGCACGCGCGTGCGCTCGACATGGCCGAGAAAGCGGTCGCCGATGCCCACCCCCTCATGCGCCCCCTCGATCAGGCCGGGAATGTCGGCGAGCACGAACTCGCGGCCGTCGATGCGGGCGACGCCGAGGCCGGGATAGAGCGTGGTGAACGGATAGTCGGCGATCTTCGGCTTGGCCGCGGTGACGGCCGCAAGGAAGGTCGACTTGCCGGCGTTGGGCAGGCCGACCAGGCCGGCGTCGGCAATCAGCTTGAGCCGGAGCCAGATGCTCAGCTCCTCGCCCGGCAGGCCGGGATTGGCGCGCCGCGGCGCCTGGTTGGTCGAGGTCTTGAAATGCTGGTTGCCGAAGCCGCCATTGCCGCCCTTGGCAAGCAGGAAGCGTTGGCCGACGACGGTCAGGTCGCAGATCAGCGTCTCATTGTCCTCGGCAAAGATCTGCGTGCCGGCCGGCACTTTCAGCGTGATGTCGGCGCCCTTGGCGCCTGTCATGTTGCGTCCCATGCCGTGCATGCCGGTCTTGGCCTTGAAATGCTGCTGGTAGCGATAATCGATCAGCGTGTTCAGCCCGTCGACCGCTTCCGCCCACACATCGCCGCCGCGGCCGCCATCGCCGCCATCGGGCCCGCCGAACTCGATGAACTTTTCACGCCGGAACGACACCGAACCGGCACCGCCGTCGCCGGAACGGATGTAAACCTTGGCTTGGTCGAGGAATTTCATCGTTTCAAGTTTCTGCTATTGCACTTGCGGGATTGCTCTAAACCAAGGCAGGGCCGAGGGCGAGGCCGAATTGCGACTAAAGCGCCGGATGCCCTTTCGGCACGCACGCGGTAGCACTGGCGGGGACTAAAGGGGCGCGGGAATGAAGATCGTTTCCTACAACATCCAGTACGGCATCGGCCTCGATGGCAAATACGATGTCGGCCGCATCGCCAACGCCGTGCGCGGCGCCGACGTGATCGCGCTGCAGGAAGTGACCCGCAACAATCCGCGCAACGGCGACCGCGACATGGTGGCCGAGATCAGCGAGGCGCTGCCCGATTATTTTGCCGCCTATGGCAGCAATTTCGAGGTCAATATCGGCTCGCGCCTGGAGAACGGCCGCGCCATCTCGACCTCCTTCCAGCTCGGCAACATGGTGCTGTCGAAGACACCCATTCATCTGTCGCGCAATCTCCTTTTGCCGCGCAGCCGCAGCCTCGAGGCCATGAATTTCCAGCGCGGCGCGCTCGAAGCGCTGATCGAGACGCCGCTCGGCTTCATCCGCTTCTATTCCACCCATCTCGACCACCGCAGCCCGGTCGAGCGCCAGAGCCAGATCCGCTTCCTGCGCCAGCGCCTCCTGAACTATGCGCTCGAAGGCGGCGGCCTGTCGGGCATTCCCGAGATCGGCCTGCCGGACCTGCCCTATCCGGAAGCCTTCATCGTCATGGGCGACTTCAACATGCTGCCGGGCTCGCCCGAATATGTCGAACTCGCCGGCCGCCCGGACCATGAGTTCGGCATGCCGCTGACCGCCGATCTTGCCGTCGACGTCGCCCAGCGCCTTGCCGTCGCCGACCTCGTCACCTGGGTCGACCCCGACCGCCCCGACGACAAAAGCCGCCACAAACGCATCGATTACATCTTCACCAGCGCTTCGCTGGCCAAATCGCTGAAGCGGCTATGGTCCGACCGGGACGCCGTCGGCTCCGATCACCTGCCGCTCTGGGCCGAGCTGGGCTGAATTCTGAACTCCCCCTCATCTGGCCGCTACGCGGCCACCTTCTCCCCGAGGGGGAAGAGATTGGCGCCGGCGCTTACCTGCTCCTCTCCCCTTGGGGAGAGGTCGGATTGCCCCGAATTGCCCTTTGCAATTCGGCTGGCAATCCGGGTGAGGGGGCGCTCGCCCAGCCCTGTGAAGCAAACGTCAAAAATGAATCCAATTCCTCAGGCTCGTCCAGGTCTTCCTGTCGAGCCTGTAGCGCTCGACCGGCACCTGGCCCGCGACGATCGAGTTCAGCATGCCCTGGCCGGCATACTGGAAGCCGCATTTGTGAATGACCCGGCGTGAGGCCGGATTGATCACCCTTGTCGAGGCATGCAGCACCTGGATCGAGGTCCGCTGGAAGGCGAGGTCGACCAGGGCGTGCGCGGCCTCGGTCGCATAGCCGCGCTTCCAGTAAGGCTCGCCGATCCAGTAGCCTAGTTCGAGGCCGCGATCGGTGGTGTTGAGCCCGGCGCAGCCGACGAAGGTGCCGGTATCCTTGAGCGTCAGGGCATAGACGATGCCGGCGCGGCGCGACGCAGCCATGGCGAGGAAGGTGCGGCCCTCGGCTTCGCCATAGGGATGAGGCATGCGGGCCAGCATTTCGGCGACATGCCGGTTGTCGGCCAGCGTGACGAGTTGCTCCAGATCGCTCTCGCGCGGGGCGCGCATGGCCAGACGCTCGGTGGCCAGCACCGGGCAATCGATCGCGTAACTTTCGTCTTCGGAGTCTTCCGCTTCGGCAACCATTTTAGTCCTCCAGGGCAAGAAAAAATGAAAAAGGAGAGAGGGCAAACCCATCTCTCCTGATCCTTTTCCTGGCCTGGCCAGACACCGGTTCCCGAGATGGGCGCCGGTGTTATGGTGCGGAACCGGCTACTCCGCTGCTTTGGTAATCGGGTTCACCGATACGTAGGTTCGGCCGTTGGCTTTCTTGTTGAAGGTGACTGCGCCGGCTTCGAGCGCAAAAAGGGTGTGGTCCGTGCCCATGCCAACATTGGTGCCCGGATGCCATTGCGTGCCGCGCTGACGAATGATGATGTTGCCGGCGATGACGGCTTCGCCGCCGAACTTCTTCACGCCGAGACGCTTGGAGTGCGAATCGCGACCGTTGCGCGACGAACCGCCAGCTTTCTTGTGTGCCATTTGACTAACTCCGATGCGCCCTGAGGCGCTTGAATGGTCTTATGAACGCGTTCGCGTTCCGTTTCAAGTGCGCACCGGCGACGATTGTCGCCGGGCCATCTTATTTCAACTTGCCTTACTTCTTCGCCAGTTCCTTGGCCTGCTCGCGCCAGTCCTTGATCTGGTCGGCGCTGAACGGCATGTGCTCGTCGATCTTGGCGACATCCTTGTCGGAGAGCTTGGCGAGCTGCGCGAAGGTGACGATGCCCTGCTCGGCGAGGTCCTTCGCCGCGACCGGGCCGATGCCCTTGATCACGGTCAGGTCGTCCGGCTCGCCCTTCGGCGCCTTGAACAGCGGCGCGGCCTTTGCCTCTTCGCCGGAAGCGGCTTCAGACTTGGGCTCCTTCTTGGCCTTGGCCTCTTTCGGAGCGGCTTCGGCCTTTGCCTCGGCGGCGACTTCCGCCTTGGCTTCGGGGGCCTTGGCCTCTGCCTTGGCGGCGGCCTTCTTCGACGGCTTGGCGCCGCCCAGCAGGATCTCGGCGATCCTGACGGTGGTCAAAAGCTGGCGGTGGCCGATCTTGCGGCGCGAATTCTGGCGGCGGCGCTTCTTGAAAGCGATGACGGTGCGGTTCTTGCCCTGCTCGACGACTTCCGCCGTGACCAGAGCGCCATCGACGAACGGCGCGCCGAAGGTGACATTCTCGCCCTCGCCATGCGCGAGCACATTGCCGATCTCGACGATATCGCCGACCTTGGCTTCGAGTTTCTCGATCTTCAGGAGATCGTTGGCGGCGACGCGATACTGCTTGCCGCCCGTTTTGATGACTGCGAACATTTTTTGCCTTTCGCTGTTCGGTCGGCCTCGATGAACCGCCTCGGGCGGTTCGGCCGTCTTTTTGTCAGTCTGCGGGTTCAAAAAACAAGCGGCGCGGAAGAGCCTCCACGCCGAATGCGGGCTGTCCCTAACCGAAGGTTGCGCCGGAGTCAAGGCAAGCGGCTTGTCCTTAGAGAGGCCGCGAGCGAAGTTGCCGGCAAATATCGGTCCGTCCCGTCGCAACCGCTTTTCCGCGGAAGCCGGAAATCGGTGGAATAGGGCCTTGTAACCGGAGCAGTCAGCCGTTATCTAGTGCGCCGCGCCGGCAACGGCCGACCATGACCTCGCGGAGAGGTGGCAGAGTGGTCGAATGCACCGCACTCGAAATGCGGCATACTCGCAAGGGTATCGGGGGTTCGAATCCCTCCCTCTCCGCCATCCTGCTTCGCGCCGCGCGCTTCGCAGGATAGGTCCAGCGAATTCTTTTCCGCGCGAAGCAGGATGCCCTCCGAAGCTTTAGCGAAGGAGGGCGGCTCGGAGCTTCCCTGCATCCCCTCACCGCGCCATACCGGCCTGCAGATGAAATCCCGCGGCCCTCGGGTGACAAAAATCCGACCGTGATCGATAATAATATGAACTCACGGGTTGTTGCGTAGAGGGCCACATGCGCTCGGGGGCGAAATCTAACAATGCCCGGTCGCGGCTTCACAACGGGGGACAAGATGATCGCGCGAATAATCGCGGTTGCCCTTGCAATTGCGTTTTCCCTTTCACCGTCGCATGCGCAACCACGGCATCGTTTGCCGAGCGGCTACAAATGGGGCCGCTGCCTGCTGGTCGTTCATGGTGAGACCCGCCTCTCTGGAAGATGCTCCTACCAAATCGAGAAGGGCGGCGATTTCAATATCCAGGGGCCCAAGCAGGTTTTTGCAGGCATCGACTATCCCGACACGCATAGCGGGGCCGGTGAAATGTCGAAGGATTACTGGGCGGTTGTCTACAAGGACGGTGATCTTTGGGCAGGCTATGCGAACGCTGACATTCGCGACACGCACGGCGAGGCAGGCGATTGGGGAGAGCTTCGCCGCGAAGGCGCCTGCTATGTCGGCAAGGACGTCAAGGTTTGCCTTTGGCGTTAGCCGGCTCCCTTGCAAGACCTATCCCAGCGCCACCAGGCGTTCGAGGAAGCGCCCCTTCCCTGCGTGGCGCTCCCGGAGCGACTGAAGCCGGAGACGGAAATCCTCGGTGCTGCCTTGTTTTTCGGCAAGCGCCAATAGATCGGAAAGGAGCGCCGCTGCTTTATCGTAGCCGGCGGGGTTGCGCCGTCCGATCTCGGTCTCGGCCTCTTCCCAGACATTTTCACCCCGCTGGCGAAGGACCTCGACCCGGATATCGCGGGCCTTCTCAGCCGCCTCCGCTTGCAGTCGCCGCTGCGCTTCCGCCAGCTCCGCCTCGGCGCGCTTGCGGGAAAGGCGGATTTCTTCGGCCCGCGCCTGCAGATCCGCTGCTGTGTGCAAAGGGCCAGGCGAGATTGTCGTTTCGGGTTCCAGACGTGCCCGAATCGTGGCCCGCAACTCGGCGACATATTCGGCTCGCCATTGAAAACCCGCATGAGCAGACTGGTTTTCTCGACGTCGCTCATCGCCGCGACCACCCGCCGGGCGATATCCGGTGCCGCGCCATCGGGACCCGTTGTCGCGCTTCGCTCAGCTGCCGCCTGGACGAGATCGCGATCGATGCCGAAGAAGGCTGCGAACGCTTCGAGCGCCTCGGTCAGCGGTCCGATTCCCGGCATCGGTTCAGGCTCATCGGGTTCAATCGCGCCCGCTTCGACAGCCATCAACCAAAGTAGGTAGAAAAGCCGAAGATCGCCGGCGAGCAAGTCGGCCCGCAACGGCGCCAAGGCCGAGAGCCAACCTGAGTCGTCGTCCAGGTACTCGAACTCCAACTCGCCGCGCGCGATGCTTATAATGATGTTCTCACCAGCGACCCTGAGCATGACGTCGTCGGTCGCTCCAAGGAAGGCGTCCACGCGATCCCGATCAACCAGCCGAGCCGGCAGCTTGATCATCAGGCGGCGGGAACCCCAATTGGCCCAATAAAGATGAAGATCGAACCAGCGCTCCATGAGCTCGTCCGGATCGCCCTTGAAATCCCCCCACTCGTAGAAATTGGTGAAGCTTGTGGCGGTGATCCGCGCCCGCGATGACAAATCGCGAAGCCCGTGGCGATCCGCGTTGCCAAGGGGACGGTCGACCGCCTGGAATTCATAATATTGGTATTCGCTCATCCTCGCTCTCAGGATTGACACAAGTGTGCGGCTGGGGGATCGGTAGCATACCGCCGGGCCGGGGCTCCATCGACGCGACTGGACGCGATGAAAATAGAAGATCTGGAAAAGCTGCTTTCCGACGACAGCAGCGACTTCAAACTGTTTCCGATAGACCGCTATCTCCATGCCGTGGCGACTGAACGGCAGGTGCCGGATCTCGCAATCGCGGTCTGCACGATCAGGATAGAAGAATCAGCGCCTGCGCTGCGCATGGTCCTTGAACGCGCCGCCAACGGACAGCCTTTGTCGGACGATGAAGAGATGCTGCTCTTCAGGGGCGTGTATATCCTCGGCGGCGCCCGCGACACCCAGGCATGCCAAGCTTTGCTGCGTCTGCTGCGCCGCCCTGGGAAGGAAGCCGACCGGCTGCTTGGCGACGCCATAACCGAAACCTTGTCGCGCATCATCGTAGGCGTATTCGACGGCGACGCCGGCGCGCTGTTCGACATCATTGCCGAACGCTCCGGCGACGAATTCATCCGCGATGCGGCGTTTGGCGCGGTGACCTTTTTGACCTGGGAAGGTCGCATCGAGCGCGACCGGACAAGGGATTTCGTGGAACGGTTTTACAGGGAGAGGCTGGCCGACGACTGGGATTACGTGTGGGTCGGCTGGCTGCAAGCCATCGCGATGCTTGCCTTGCGAGACCTCGTTCCGCTTGCCTACAGCGCTTGGGATGAGGGCCTGATCCCCGAAGATGCGCTTGAACGCAGTGATTTCGAAAGCGACCTGCGGGAAGCCGAGCAGCAACCGGGCGACATCGGCCGGTTCGATCGCGCCAGTCTGAGTTACATCGAGGATGTCCTTGTGGCGCTGGATTGGACCCGCGGCCTTGACGATGACGACGACTTCGAGTTCGGCGACGACGAATTCGATCTTGAGGAGGACGAGGATGGGCAAGCCTCACGGCTGGACCTGGCCTTCACCAGCGTCACACCGGCCACCAACCCTTGGCGCGACGTCGGGCGCAACGATCCGTGCCCTTGTGGAAGCGGCAAGAAATTCAAGAAATGTTGCCTTGCCAGCTGATTGGCGATCCTTCGCGAAGATGGCCTCCGAAGCCTTGGCGAAGGAGGCCGCTCATTCATTTCAGGTTACGCATTCGCGCGGCGCCCTTCGCAGGACTGACATCCTGAGCCCGAAGCAGGATGCGGCATAGGAAGCCGGCGTTCGGGCAGGTGCACCCCTGACGGCCGCAAACGCCGGTGATCCGGCAGTCCGTCTTTGTGCCCTCTACGGGCGCGCTCATGCTGCCAGCCTCTGCATGGCTTCGGCCATCTGAGCCGAGACACGGCGGTCGTAGTCCTCGGCAAGCGCCCGCAGGGCCGCAGCCCCGTCGCCGGAAAATGACGGGCCGTGCATGAGCGCCAGAGTGCGTGGCGCGAGCTTGGCAAGCTCGCGGATGGTCGTGCCCATGCCGGGATTGAGTGCCGAATATTTGAACAGATCCTCGGCGGCGATCGCCGGGCCGACAACATCGCCGTCGGTCAGCGCGCGGTCGTTGCCGAGTTGGGTGAACAGATCGCCGCAGAGCAGGGTGCCGGTCGATTCCTCGTACATGACGCCGGCGTCCCAACCATGCGGCGTGTGCGGTGTATCGATGAAGCGCACGCGCTTGCCGCCGCCGATGTCGATCACCTCGCGATCCTTCAGCACCCGCGGCGCACGATCCGCGAAATCGTTGAGCGACACGTAGACGCCTGTCTGTCCGTGCGCGGCCGTTGCTTGCGGCGCAACGGTGAGCCATTCGTTCATGGCGCCGCATTCGTCGGATTCGAAATGGCCAAATCCAATCCAGCGAAGACGCTCCGGGGGGATAATGCGGGCAAGCGCGTCGCGGTTGAGCGCGAACATCTTCCGCAGACCGGTGTGGAACATGAGCGGCTCATCGCCCATGACCAGGAACTGGTTGAAGGTGAAGCCGACGGGCGGAGCGATGTCCGATACATAGGTCGATAGGCGGTAGATGCCCTCGGCGATTTCGTCGATTTTCGTTTCCATGGAATCTCCTCCAAAACAATGGTTGCGTTCCCTCTCCCGGTTGATCCCGGGCTGGACTTCGATCAAAATCGAAGTACATATGTGTGTAGCGAAATATTAGAACCCTGTCAACAATGGGTGCACACTCATGTGCATTTAAATACATGACCCGCAAATACACCCTTAAACGCCGTGCCGAGCAGCAGGCCGAAACCCGGCGGCGCATCGTCGAAGCTGCGATCGACCTGCACGGGAGCGTTGGCCCCGCAGCAACGACCTTCAGCTTGGTCGCCGAGCGTGCCGGCGTTCAGCGACACACGCTCTACGCCCACTTCCCCGACGAGCGCAGCCTGCTGCAGGCCTGCTCGAGCACGCACATCGAGACGCATCCGCTGCCGAGCCCGGAGCCGTGGCGAGTTGTGGCCGACCCAGGCGAACGGATGCGGATCGCGCTGCTGGCGCTCTACGAATGGTACGGGCGCAATGAAAGCGTGGTGGCCAGCGTGTTGCGCGACGCCGAACATCACCCGCCAACCCGGGAGGCTGTCGAGACGAGCATCGGCCCGTATTTCGCGACCTGCCAGGGGGTGCTCGGCGAAGGCCTTGGCGGCAGCCAGCGAGCGTTGCTACGGGTGGCGCTGAGCTTCTTCACCTGGCGCACGCTGGTGCGCGAAGCTGGCCTGCAGCCCGTTGAAGCCGTAAACACCATGGTTCGGGCCGTCCAAGGCGTGGGTTAAGCGGCAGACTCCGGCGGCAGTAGGCTGAGATGTGCGTGTTGTCAGCTTTCTGACGGGTGCGCCGCGATCGCACTCAAGAACGCCTCCCCGAACTCCTTGAGCTTCGCTGCACCCACGCCGTTCACCTCGGCGAAGTCGTCGAGGTCGCGCGGACGGCGCTCGGCCATGTCGATCAGCGTGCGGTCGGAAAACACCACATAGGCCGGCACCTGGCGTTCCTTGGCGAGCCGCAGCCGCAGCGTCTTGAGCGCGGCCAGCAAGGAAGTGTCCACGCCTTCGCCCGTGGCAGAGTCTTGCGCGGCACGCTTCCTGCCGCGCGCCAGACGGTCCCGGCCTTCGACACGATACTCGAACGCAACCTCGCCGCGGCCGAGCGCGCGGCCGCTTTCCGAGATGGCGAGGCCGCCATGGCCGTCGGGATCCGGCACCAGGAAGCCGCCGGCGACAAGTTGCCGGATGAGCGACAGCCAGACCGGCTTCCGGTGCATGATGCCGGTCCTGAAGCTGGCGAGCTGCTGATGGCCTCTGGCCAGTACCTTTTCGGTCTCGTGGCCGAGCAGGATATCGATGACATGGGCGGCGCCGAAGCGCTCGCCGCTTTGTGCGACGGCCGCGAGGATGATCCGCGCCTCCGCCCCGCCATCGGCGCGCGGCGCCTGGTCGAGGCAGTTGTCGCAATTGCCGCAGGCTTGCGCCTCCTCGCCGAAATAGCCGAGCAGCACCTGGCGCCGGCACTGCGCCGTCTCGCAATAGCCGATCAGCGTGTCGAGCCGGCGATGCGCCCGTCTTTTGTGCTCGGGCGAGGTATCCTCGTCGTCGATGAACATCCGGCGCGTGCGGATGTCGCCGGCGCCGTAGAGCATATGCGCTTCCGCCGCCCGGCCGTCGCGACCGGCGCGGCCGATCTCCTGGTAATAGGCCTCTAGGCTGCCGGGCAGATCGGTGTGGAAGACATAGGCGACGTCGGGCTTGTCGATGCCCATGCCGAAGGCGATGGTCGCCACCATGGCGACGCCCGACAGGCTCATGAAGGTGTTTTGGTTCGCCTCCCGCGCCTCCTTGCTCATGCCGGCATGGTAGGCGAGCGCGCGCACGCCATTCTTCTCCAGGAAAGCCGCCATTTCTTCCGTCTTGCGGCGCGACAGGCAATAGATGATGCCGCTCTTGCCCTGGTGACGCTCGATGAAGCGCAGCAGCTGGCGCTTGCTGTCCTGCTTGGGCTCTATCGCCAGCTTGATATTGGGCCGGTCGAAGCCCAGCACCAGGGTTTCGGCGCGCCCGGCAAACAGCCGCGCTTCGATGTCGGCGCGCGTGGCCTCGTCCGCCGTCGCCGTCAGCGCGATGATGGGCACCTGCGGAAACACGCCGCGCAATTGCGACAGGTCTTCATATTCGCGCCGGAAGGCTGGTCCCCATTGCGAGATGCAATGCGCCTCGTCGATGGCGATCAGGCCGACATCGAGCCGGGACAGGGCTTCGAGCATCCGCTCCGTCATCAGCCGCTCCGGCGCCATATAGAGCAGCCGCGTCTGCCCGGACGCCACGCGGCGCCAGGCAGCGACATTGGCGTCGCGGTCGAGCGAGGAATTGATGGTGTCGGCGGCCACACCGGCAAGGCGCAAGGCGGCGACCTGGTCCTGCATCAGCGCCACCAGCGGCGACACCACGATGGTAAGCCCGCCTTTGACCAGCGCCGGAACCTGATAGCAGAGCGATTTGCCGGCGCCTGTCGGCATCACCGCCAGCACATGCCGCCCGGACAGCAACGCCTCGATCACGGTCGCTTGCCCGGGGCGAAAATCGTCGAAGCCGAACACATCCTTCAGGACGCGCCGCTTGTGATCCTCGGCCCGGATGCTCACTGCCTGCGCCGGCATCACCGCGCCGTTCCCGCGTTCAAGGTGTAGGCCGGCATTTCGTAGCCGAATTCGTGGCAGAAGCTCTCCACGCGGGCGAGGAACGCCGCTGGCAGGCTATGCAGATAGGTCTGGAATTCTTCATTGCGCTCCCATTTTCTCAACGACGTCGGCCGTATCGGATTGTCCGCATCGCGGCTGTAAAGCGTGACCGGTGACAGACCGAACGACCGGGCGATCCTGCCCTGGACAATATCGGGTTCGGCGATCAATTCCTCATAGCGCAGATAGAAAACGGCTCTTTCGGGTTGAGCCTTTCTAAGGCGCGTCAACCCGTCATACTCCGCCTCCCAGCGCTCGGTCGTTACGTGAAAACGCCGTTCGTTCACCGTCTCTGGATGGGAGCTTGTGAGCACGTCGAAAGGATGCCGCACGCAATAGATCAATCCGACCGAGCCAGGCAGATGCTCGATGTCCTTATGGCTCTCATAGGTGCGTTTGACGACCAGATTGACTTCGGGCCGATCCAGTTCGAGCAGCGCCTGATACGGCGCTTCGTCCCTATGAACATAGATATCGTCGAAACACGCCATCAAACGACGGCTTAGCGTGGTTCCGCTGCGAGCACAGCCGGCAATGAAGATTCTTTTGCGAAACGTCATTGCCGAGGGCAGCCGGGGCGCAGCCTTGCGCAATCGCCAGAACAGTCGTCTTGCGCCACGGCGTAGAGTGGTCGCCGGCATCCGGGCTGCTTTGCCAGGAACGTCCCTCGACGTGATCTCGGCCAAGGCGATGCCGCTCTCTCCGGCAACGGCGTAGAGCAGCCAGGTGCGGCCTCTCTCCTCGAAAATCGCAGGATCGCGCAACGCGTTCTCCGCGCCTTCGGCCGGCCCGTCCCGGCTGGGGCAAACCGGCAAGCCCGCGCCTTCGAAGTCCGTCTGCGGCCGCAGCAGTTCGGTCTTGCCTTTGACCGTCCAGCGTCGCCAGTCCTCGGCGAGATCGATCGTGCCGTGAAGTATCCGTTCCGGCGCGTCGCCCCTGCGCGTGTAAAAGACCCGCAGCCAGCGACCGGATTTCTGCAGTGCAAGATGCCGCGGGGTGGGAAGATGCTTCATGCCGGACAGAACGACCGCACCCCGTTCGAAATCGGAGATGCCGGTCCTAGAGCGGAAGACGGTGATGGCTTCTGTCCCGAGAAGACCGTACCACCACTGATCTTGGCGGAAGAACCGGGCATAGGAAGGCCCGAGCGGCTCGGAAAGCGGATTGAAATGAAGGCCGTCACTGGATGTCGCGGCAAAGGTCGTCTGGCCTTCTCCGCCTTTTGCCGGTCCGTGAAAATACATAACGAAGCGGCGATTCCGCTGATCGACATGAACGTCGGGAGACGCGATGTGGCCTTTGATGAACGGACATTGAGCGAGGGACAGTACCCCGCCGGGATGGATGCGCCACGGGCCTTCGATCGAATCGGCGTAGGCGAGGCGAATATAGGAACCCCCGTGATCGGCGAAATAGAGATAGTAGGCGCCCTGCCGCCCCGGCGCCCAGTCCGGCATGCCGATCAGCGACGGCCCGTTGATGTTGATCCCATCACCGCCGGGCAACATGTCCGGCGTCACGATAAGCCCAAGCCGGCTCGCGGTGAGAATGGGTGGCGCGATCATGCGGCAGGCTGCTTCCGGTCGCCGATTCCATCCTGGCGACAAGCGCGCCTGTCGTGGAGCCTGCACGTTCCAGCCCGGCATCGCCGGGTCTCACATGTCGCTTGCTCTTCCAAGCTGGCCCCCTTGATCTTGCCGCCGCCTGGGGCAGGCGCCTTGGCTCGATTGCCGATCCGGCATCGTTCGACCTTGTCGTCTCGATACAACGACGTGCATTGAAACGAAAGGTCAAAGCAATGCGCGGCCCATTCCCGGCGGCTTCGAACGACAGGGCTGTGGGATAGGGTGCGCTTGCGACTAAATCATCGAAGCGTGGAAGGCCGTCACGACATTCCGCTCGAATCGCTGCGACCGCCGACTTCGCCGCCCGAGAGTTCCCCCGGCCCGTTCTGCGGTGCTATAACGCCGAGCCGCTCCGAATAAAGAGCGGCGCCCGACGCAAAAGGAGCCTTGGCATGATCGATCCCGCGACGCTCGTCACCTACATCGCGGTCGTGTTCGGCTTCGTCTTCATCCCGGGGCCGGCGACGCTGCTCACGGTCGCGCGGGCGACGAGCTCGGGCACGAAGGTCGGCATCGCCACCGGTGCCGGTGTCGCGGCTGGCGACGTGATCCACACCATCATGGCCATCGTCGGCATCTCGGCCGTCATCGCCGCTTCGGCGATGCTGTTCAGCATCGTCAAATATATCGGCGCGGCCTATCTCGTTTATCTCGGCATCCGCGCCATTTTCGAAAAGGCGCCGGCAGATCTGGCGGCCACGACGCTCCCCATTCCGCGGGCCGGGCCTTCCGGCAGGCGATCCTGACCGAAGTGCTCAATCCGAAGACCGCGCTGTTCTTCCTGGCCTTTCTGCCGCAATTCGTGCACCCGCGAGGCGGTTTCGTGGTGCTGCAGCTGATGCTGCTGGGCATCATCTTTGTCCTGCTCGGGCTCTTCAGCACGGTCGTCTTCGCCGTCAGTGCGGGCGGCCTGGGTTCCTTGCTGCGCCGCAATCTGGCGGTGTCGAAATGGCAGGGCAAGGTGGTCGGCGGCATATATTGCGCGCTCGGCATACGCCTGGCGCTGCAGCAGCGCTGAAACGCTTCACCCGGCGGCGCCGGTCCCAGGCAGGCATGTCATAGCTGAATTCGTAACAGAAGGCCCGCTTAGCCGGCGTCGGCGGGGTGACGAGATCGCGCTTTCTTTATAAAAGAAACCAAGCATATTCTTGCAGAACTCAGCCGGGGCTTGCTGATATTATTCTTCCGCAGTCGTCCTGCTTCTCCGACACCACAGCAATGGAATCCGTCTCCGCCATGGATTCGTCCGCGCCCGTGCTGATCTTCTATGCCCGCAACGACGCGCTTGGCGACGGCTTGCTGCGGATTCCGGCCCTGCGGGCGGCGAGGACGGCCTTTCCGCAAAGCCGTGTCGTCTACGGCGCCATGCGCGGCTCATCGCTCTCGCATGCGTTGCACAAGCATGTCGCGCATCTCGTCGACGATTTCAGGACGAAGACGCCGCTTTCAGCCATCCTCGCCGAATTCGCGCCGCGCGGCCGCAAGACCATCGTCGTTGATCTGCGGACCGGCGTGCCGGGCCTCATCCTCACGGCTCTTCGACTTGCAGGCCGGGGCATCCGCTACGAAGCGAACTTTGCCGGCCATCTTCTGTCGCTGCGCTGGGGCACGCGGTTGACGCTGCGGCCGGAACACAATGCCTGGCGCTACCACCGGCTGGTCGAGCGTCTGGCGGGGCGGCATCTGCCTTTCGATCACAGGCTCGATGTGCCGGACGCCGCGCGGGCTCTGGCGCGCCAGCTGCGCGGCGGTTGCGGCCGTCCGCTTGTCCTGCTTGGCGGCAATGCCCATGGCAGGAAGTGCATGAGCGAAGATCAGGTGGTGGCCGTTGCCGGCAATCTCATCGATGCCGGCTACCGGGTCCTGTATCTGGCGACCCCCGGCAGCGGACCGGCGCCACCGGCGCTCCTCGCAAGGGAAGGCCGCCTCCAGGTGGCCGGTCCGGAACTGGCGCCGGACATTGCAAGCTTCGACGATCTCCTGCTTGCGCTGGGCGAGATGGCGGTCGCCTATATCGGCATGGAGGGCGGACTGGCGCATTTCATGGCCGCTGTCATGACGCCGGCGGTGATCGTCAACAACGGCGCCAATATGGAGCGCTGGCGCCCCCTTTCAAATGCGGTCGAAGTCGTCACGGCGCCAAGGCGAGGCCGTTCGGCCTATGTCGCCGACGCGCCGGTCGAGGCCATACTCGATGCCGCGCATCGCCTGCTCGCGGCAGGCCGCCGCGATCACATGGCGGTCGCAGCGGTTCCGGAAAGGCGTGAAACCGCTGCGGAGCAATCGGCGTCCGATAGAACCGCCGACCTGCCCTAACCGAGGAAATCGACCCGGCAAGGCGCAAAACTGTCGACCAGCCGCCCGGCCTCCAGCGCCTTGACGCCATGCACGAGATTGGATGGCACGATGAAGCTGCTGCCTGTTTCGAGGATCTCCGATCGGCCGTCGATGGTGACCTCGAAGCGACCCTCGGCAATATAGCTTGCCTGGACATGCGGATGCGAATGCAGCGCGCCGACGCCGCCCTTGTCGAAGGCGAACTCGACCATCATCAATTCATCGGTATGCACCAGCACGCGCCGCCTGTTGCCGTCCGCTGTCGGCTCCCAGGCTTTTTCGCCCGCATGGGAAAAGATATCGGTCATCGCTCAGCTTCCGTTCGGCTTGTAAAGCAAATCCAGGAAAGGTCCGGCGCGGTTTTCCGGCGGGAGACGGTCACCGCGCCAACCAGCCGCCATCGACCGGCACCACCGCGCCATGCATATAGTCCGACGCCCGCGCCAGCAGGAACACGGCTGCGTCGCCTATATCGTCGGGTCGGCCCCAGCGCGCCGCGGGGATGCGCCCGAGGATGGCCGCGCTGCGGTCCGGGTCGGCGCGCAGCGCCTCGGTGTTGTTGGTCTCGATATAGCCCGGCGCGATGCCGTTGACGTTGATGCCTTTCGCCGCCCATTCGCAGGCGAGCAGCCTTGTGAGGCCGAGCACGCCGTGCTTCGAGGCCGTATAGGAAGCAACGCGGATGCCGCCCTGGAAACTCAGCACTGAGGCGATATTGACGATCTTGCCGCGCCGTCCGGGCTCCGCCAGCACGCGCCTGGCAAAGCTCTGGCACAGCCGGAAAACCGCCTTCAAATTGACGTCCATCACCTCGTCCCAGTCGGTTTCGCTCAGGTCGACCGCATCGGCGCGCCGGATGATGCCGGCATTGTTGACGAGGCCGTCGAGCCGGCCGCTCTCGTCCCAAACCCGGTCGAGCATGGCGGCCGCCTCGGCCGGGTCGCCGAGATCGGTCTTCACCGCTTCGAAGCTGCCGCCCGCGGCCGCGACTTTCCCGGCGGTGTCATCCATCGCCGAACGGCCGACGCCGACGACCAGGCCGCCGGCGCGCGCGATCGACACGGCGATGCCTTGGCCGATGCCGGTGTTGGCGCCGGTGACCAGGATGCGCTTGCCCGTGAGGCTGAAGGCGGAAAGATCGCTCACCGCAATTGATCCATCGCCACCTGGTCGACGTCGGTATAGTCGACATTGTCTCCGGCCATCGCCCAGATGAAGGCGTAGTTGGATGTGCCGGCGCCCGAATGGATCGACCAGCCCGGCGACAGCACCGCCTCCTCGCTGCGGATGACGATGTGGCGCGTCTCGTCCGGTTCGCCCATGAAGTGGAAGACGCGCTGCCCTTCCGGCAGATCGAAGTAGAGATACGCTTCCATGCGCCGGTCATGCACATGGCAAGGCATGGTGTTCCACACCGAGCCTGGCGCGAGCTGCGTGATGCCGACGACGAGCTGGCAGGTCTTGACGCCGTCGGCGTGGATGAACTGGAAGATCGAGCGTTCGTTGCTGGTCGCCTGGCTGCCGAGGTCGAGCCGCCTGGCGTCGCCGATGCGGATCAACTGGCTGGGATAGGGCCGATGCGCCGGTGCGCTAAGCAGGTAGAATTTTGCCGGCTTGTCGGGCTCCGCCGAGGCGAACGACACCTGCTCGGCGCCCATGCCGAGATAGACCATGTCGCGCGCCGCCAATTTGTAAGCCACGCCGTCGGCCGTGACGGTGCCGGCACTGCCGATGTTGACGGCGATCAGTTCGCGGCGGTCGAGGAAAGCCTTGGTTCCGGTCGGCTTGATAGCCTCGAGCGGCAGGATCTTGTCGATAGGCATGGCGCCGCCGACGATCATGCGGTCGTAATGCGTGTAGGTCAGGCTGACGAGGCCCGGCTGGAAAAGCCCCTCGACGTGGAAATGGTGGCGCAGCTCGTCTGTTCCCATGGCCGCGGCGGTGATGGGATCGATGGCGAAGCGCGAGGAAAATTGTGTATGGTCCATTTCTAGGCCTTGTCTGATGGTCACTCGGTCGATGCGGCTTTCAGCGAATTGGCATAATAGGCCTGTCTGGCCTGCAGCCGCTCGCGGTAGCGCTGCTGGCTGCGGGTCAGATGCGTGCGCATCGCCTCGCGCGCGGCCTCGGCATCGCCTGCCGAGATCGCATTGAGGATGACGAGATGCTCGCGCTGCAGGCCGCGCTGGTACTCGTCCGACTGGACGAGCTCTGTCGACCAGGGCGAGGTCACGTCGCAGGGAATGGCGCGGCGTCCCAGCACATCGAGCATCTCGACATAGAACGGGTTGTTGGTGGCGCTGGCGATCGCGCGGTGGAAGGCGAGGTCGGCCGGGCCGGTCGGCTGGCTGGCGAGCAGCAGCCGCTCGAACTCGAAGAAGGCCTCCTGGATCGCGGCCTCCTGGGCGGCGTTGCGGCGGATGGCGGCCAGGCCCGCCGATTCGATCTCGATCGCGAGGCGGACCTCGAGCACGTTGAGCGCGACCGAATCCTTGGCTCCCATGTCGGCGGCCAAAACGCCGAAGGTGGTCGAGATGTGCTCGCTGACGAAGACGCCGGCGCCTTGCCGCGCTTCGACCAGGCCATCGGCGGCAAGCTTGGCCAGCGCCTCGCGGATGACCGTGCGGCTGACGCCGAAAGTCTCCGTCAGCTGGCCTTCGGTTGGCAGCTTCTGTCCGGGCGGAATCTCGCCTGCCAAGAGCTGCTTGCGGATCGCCGCGACCACGGTCTCCGATAGTTTCGGCTTCCGTTCGACCCTGAGGTCGGCAACTGTTTGGGACACGTGGTGCCCTCCTAATGGAACAGGCTCGGCAGCCACAATGAGATCTCCGGTATGTAGGTGACAAGCATCAGCACCACGAACGCCGCTCCATAGAACGGCCAGATCGAGCGCATTGCCGTCCAGATGGGAATGCGGCCGATCGCGCAACTGACGAACAGCACCGCGCCCACCGGCGGCGTGCAGAGGCCGATGCCGAGATTGAGGATCAGGATGACGCCGAAATGCACGGGATCGACGCCATAGGCCATCACCACCGGCAGGAAGATGGGCGTGGTGATGATGATGAGCGGCGACATATCCATGAATGTGCCGAGGATGAGCAGGACGACATTGATCAGGAGCAGTATGACCAGCTTGTTGTCGGACACGGACTGCAAAAACGCGACAAGCGCTGCCGGAACCCGGAGATAGGCCAGCAGCCAGCCGAAGGCCGCGGCGCAGCCGATGATCATCAGCACCATCGCTGTCGTGCGCACCGCCGCCGTGGTCGCGGTGACGAAATCGTTCCAGCTCATCGACCGGTAGATGATCAACGTCACCAGGAAAGCATAGACGATGGCAATGCAGGAGCTTTCGGTGGCGGTGAAGATGCCGGAGCGGACGCCGCCAAAGATGATGCCGATCAGGATCAGCCCGGGAATGGCGGCGACAAGCAGCTGCAAGGCCCGGCCGAAACCGGCAAACGGTTCGGTCGGATAGCCGCGCCGGCTTGCCACCAGATAGGCGGTGACCATCAGCGACAGGGCCAGCAACAGCCCCGGCAGAACCCCGGCGGTGAAAAGATCCGCGATCGAGATGCGGCCGCCGGCCGAGATCGAATAGATGATCATGTTGTGCGACGGCGGGATCAGCAGCGCGATGATGGCGCCGACGGAGGTGATGTTGACGGCATAGTCGACGCCGTAGCCGCGCGCCTTCATCTGCGGGATCATCAGCCCGCCGACCGCTGAGGCATCGGCCACCGCCGAACCGGAAATTCCGCCGAACATGGTCGACGCGGCAATGTTCACTTGACCCAGGCCGCCGCGCAGATGGCCGACCAGGGACCCGGCCAATGCCACCAGGCGGGCGGCGATGCCGCCGCGAACCATAAGATCGCCGGCGAAGATGAAGAACGGGATGGCCATCAGCGAAAAGACGCTGATGCCGGAATTGAGCCGCTGGAACACCACGACGGGTGGCAGGCCGATCGTGAGGATCGTCGCGAAGCTGGCGACGCCGAGGCAGAACGCGATCGGTGTGCCGATAATCAGCAGGAAGACGAAAGTGCCGAAAAGCACGATCAGCGCCATGGTTCAGAGCTCCTCGCCGGTTGCGTAGCTGTCGGCATCGACCGGCAGCCCGGCAAAGCGCCCCGCCAGCCGCTCGAGTGAAAACAGGCAGACCAGCGCGCCTCCCAGGATGACCGGCAGGAAGCTGACGCCGCCGGGCAAGGCGAGCGACGGCATCACCGTGTTCCAGGTCAGCCTGGCGAGCTGCACGCCATAGACGATCATGCCGGCGCCGAAGGCCAATACGACGAGATCGGAAATGCTGCGCAGCACCGCCTTGGCCGAGGCAGGCAAGACATAGAGCAGCACGTCGAAGCCGAGATGCGTGCGCTCGCGCACGCCGACGGCGGCGCCGAGAAAGATGAACCAGCCCATCAGCAGCACGGATGAGGATTCGGTCCAGCTCGGCGAGCGGTTCAGCATGTAGCGCGAGAAGACCTGCCAGAAGATGATGACGGTCATCAGCGTCAACCCCGTGCCGCTGACCCATAAGGCCAATCGCGCAAGCCCAGAAAGGGCCTGTTCCACCCGCAGCCAGAACCCTTTCGTACCCGACCGGCTGGGTGGCAGCACGGAGGCCTCCGTGCCACCGGGCCTGTTGCCGATCCCGGTCATTTCGTCGCCTGGATACGGGCGGCGAGGTCCTTGAGCTCGGGCGTCGACAGATATTTGTCGTAGACCGGCTTCATGGCGTCGATCAGCGGCTGCTTGTCGATCTCGCTGATCTTGACGCCGGCCTTCTCGACGATGTCGCGCGACTTCTTCTCCTGCGCGTCCCACAGCTCGCGCATCTTGACGACGCTGTCCTTGGCCGCCCGGCGCACGATCGCCTGGTCTTCCGGCGCCAGCTTGTCCCAGCTTGCCTTCGACATCACCAGCACCTCCGGCACGATCTGGTGCTGATCCAGCGTGTAGTGCTTGGCGACCTCGTAATGCTTGGCGGATTCGAAGCTCGGCCAGTTGTTCTCGGCGCCGTCGATGACGCCGGTCTGCAGCGCCGAATAGACCTCGCCATAGGCCATCGGCGTGGCGTTGGCGCCGAGCGCATTGACCATGTCGACAAAGACGTCCGACTGGATGACGCGGAACTTCATGCCCTTCATATCTGCCATCGAGGCGATGTCCTTCTTGGTGTTGTAGAAGGAGCGCGCGCCGGAATCGTAGAAGGCGAGTCCGACAAGGTCATGCGCCTCGAACGCCTTCAGGATCTGGTCGCCGATCGGCCCGTCCATGACATGGCGCATATGCTCGACCGAGCGGAAGATGTAGGGCAAGGACGGCACGGCGGTTTCCGGCACGATGCCGTTGAATGGCCCCATGGAGACGCGATCGAGGTCGATGACGCCGGCCTGGGTCTGCTCGATCGTATCCTTTTCCTCGCCGAGCTGCGCCGAATGATAGACCTCGATCGAATAGCGCCCGTTGGTGCGCTGCTTGATCAGCTCGCCCATGTATTTGACCGCCTCGACTGTCGGATAACCGTCCGGATGGGTGTCCGAAGAGCGCAGGACGGTTTCGGCCTGCGCGGCTCCGATCACCAAAGACCCGATGGCGAATGTCGCGGCCAGCAATCTCGAAATACGCAACATGTCTTTCCTCCCTTCAAAATCACGAATACCTTGGCTCAGAGCCGGTACGCCTTCTTGGCAAGCGAGTAGGCAAGCTCCCGGGCCAGCTCATGCGCCTCCTCCTCCCGGAGGCGATGCTCGGCGACCAGCCGCGCCAGAAAGGCGCAGTCGACACGCCGCGCGACGTCGTGGCGCGCCGGGATCGACGGGAAGGCGCGCGTGTCGTCATTGAAGCCGACGGTGTTGTAGAAGCCCGCCGTCTCCGTGGTCATCTCGCGGAAGCGGCGCATGCCTTCCGGGCTGTCGTGGAACCACCAGGCCGGCCCGAGCTTGAGCGCCGGATAGACGCCGGCGAGCGGCGCCAGCTCGCGCGCATAGCTCGTCTCGTCGAGCGTGAACAGGATGATCGTGAGATCGCGCTCCAGCCCGACGCAATCGAGCAGCGGCTTCAGCGCCGACACATAATCGGTCCGCGTCGGGATATCGAAGCCCTTGTCGCGGCCGAATTTCCGGAAAACGGAAGGCGAATGATTGCGCCATGATCCAGGATGGATCTGCATCGCCAGGCCGTCGTCACGGCTCATCTTGGCCATCTCGGTCAGCATCTGGGCTCGGAACAGTTTTCGCTCGCGCTCATCCTCGGAGCCGCGCCGGATGCGGTTGAACAGCTCCTGCGCCGCGGTGTCGGAGAGATTGGCGGTCTCGGCCGTCGGATGACCGTGATCGGACGAGGTCGCGCCGAACTCCTTGAAATAGGCGCGGCGCTTTCGATGCGCATCGAGATAGCCGGACCAGCTGCCGGTGTCGCATCCGGTGATCTCGCCGAGCCTATCCAGATTGGCCGCGAAGCCTTCGAAATCGGGATCGACCACGGCGTCCGGCCGATACGCGGTGACGACGCGGCCCTTCCAGCCGCTGTCGCGGATCGTCCGGTGCCATTTGAGGTCGTCGAGCGCGCCTTCGGTCGTCGCGATCACTTCGATGTTGAAGCGTTCGAACAGCGCGCGCGGCCGATAGTCGTCGCGTTGCAGCAGCGCGGCGATCGTGTCGTAGATGCGGTCGGCGCTGGCCGCGGTAAGCGGCTCCCCGATGCCGAACAGATGCTCGAACACATGATCGAGCCACAGCCGTGTGGGCGTGCCGCGGAAGAGATAATAATGCTCGGCGAAGCGCCGCCAGATCGCCCGGCCGTCGGTTTCGACGGGTGCGCCGTCGAGCGCCGGGACGCCGAGTTCCTCCAGCCGCACGCCTTGGCTGAACAGCATACGGAAAATGTAATGGTCCGGCACGATCAATAGCTGCGCCGGGTCGGAAAACGGTTCGTTGAGCGCGTACCAGCGCGGGTCGGTGTGGCCGTGTGGACTGACGATCGGCAGGTCCTTCACACCCGCGTAAAGGGCGCGCGCCAATGATCGCGTTTCCGGCGCGAACAGCAGGTCCGGATCGGTCAATACGGCCACGCAGCTCCTCCCAGGCTTCGCTATTGGTAGATCGGCCAGAGATAATGTCAACATACAAATATTATGCAGTTGTATGATGACTTTCGAAAGGAACGCGGCCATTGTGCACGGCGGCAGCGGGTGTTACGTCGCTGCCGTCGTTTTCCGATCGGAGACCAGCTTCCATGAACGGCCGCCTTTCCAATGCCACCCTTGCGGAGCTGCCGGCCGAAGTTCTGGTGCCTCGCTATGACCGCAAGTCCGTCGCGCTCGGCATCGTCCATCTTGGCGTCGGCGCCTTTCACCGCGCCCATCAGGCCGCCTATGTCGATGCCTGTCTGGCGGATGGCGAGAGCGATTGGGGCATCATCGGCGTCTCGCTGCGCAGCTTCGACACGCGCGATGCGCTGGCGCCGCAGGACGGGCTCTACACGCTGGCAATAAGGGACAGCGCCGGCGAACAGCTGCAGGTCATCGGCTCGATCCAGTCCTTGCTCGTCGCCCCGGAGGACCCGGGCGCGGTGCTCACCGCGCTCACCGATCCGCGCATCCGCATCGTCACGCTCACCATCACCGAAAAGGCCTATCTGAGAGCAGCCGACGGCACGCTCGACAGCGCGCACCCCGAAATTGTCCACGACCTCGCCAACCCGGTATCGCCGAAGACGGCGCATGGATTTCTCGCCGAGTCGCTCGCGCGCCGCCGCGCCGCCGGCACGCCGCCCTTCACGGTGCTCTGCTGCGACAACCTGCCGGCCAACGGCGCGACGCTGCATCGGTTGTTGGTCGAGTTCGCGAAATTGCGCGACGCCCAGACAGGCTCCGGCGACCGGCCGTTGGCAGGCCATATCGCCGATGAAGTGGCCTTCCCGTCCTCAATGGTCGATCGCATCGTGCCGGCGACCACGGACGCCGATCGCGCCCGCATCGCTGGCGAGCTCAGCATCGATGATGCGTGGCCGGTGATGACCGAGCCGTTCCGGCAATGGGTGATCGAGGACCGCTTTCCCGCCGGGCGGCCTGCCTGGGAGAAATTCGGCGTCACCATGGTCGAGGATGTCGGCCCCTTCGAGGACATGAAGCTGAGGCTGCTCAACGGCGCGCATTCCGGCATTGCCTATCTTGGCCTGCTCAGCGGCCACGCCACCGTCGACCGCGCCTTTGCCGATCCGTCGATCCGGCAGTTCGTCGATTGGCTCTGGGCCGAGGCCATTCCAACCCTGCCGCAGGAGGCCGGGCTCGACACAAGCGCCTATACGGCCGAGCTCGCCGAGCGCTTTTCCAACACCGCGCTCGCCCACCGCACTGCGCAGATCGCCAATGACGGCAGCCAGAAGCTGCCGCAACGCGTCGTCGCATCCGCCCTCGCCCGGCTAGAGGCCGGCTTGCTGCCGGAACATCTGTCGCTGGTTGTCGCCGCTTGGATCGCCGCCTGCGCCGCGCGCGGTAGCAGCTTGCCTGAGGGCCATTTCACCGACCCGCTCGATGCTGCCCTTAACGAGCTGTTCGGCCGCAATCTGCCGACGGCAGAAATGACGGCGGCGGTGTTCGATCTCGCAGGATTTGCCAAGGGTCACCCGGAACGGCGGAAATTGATCGAATTTGTCGCTACACATCTCGTCCATTTCAAGCAGGGCGGTTCGCAGCTGGCTCTCGCCGCGCTCGGCATCGGCAACAAGAGTGGAACGGTTGGATAGCGTTTGTGCCCGGCATGGCTCGACGGTGCGCCGGGACGGATTCACTGTTTGCCGACCGACCCGTTCACTACCTGCAGCGCGGGCATGATCGACCCCACTCGCATTCGGGACTGTTTCGCAAACGGAAAGCACCAACAAAAAAGGCGGGGCAAGCAAGCCCCACCTTTCTCAATCGCTTATCGGCAGCCGAAATTACGCCGGCAGCAGCGCGCCTTCCAGCGTGGTGAGCTGGCTGAGGAACTGCTCAGCCTTGCTGCGGCTCTCGTCGTCCTTGGCGTCGGCCGCGTCTTCCTTGGCCTCCTGGATGCGACGAGCAAGATCGGCGCGATCGATGTCGTTCACATGCGTCGCCGATTCGGCAAGGAGCGTGCAGCCGGAAGGCAGGATGTCGGCGAAACCGCCGAACACGACGAAGCGCTCTTCCTTGCCGCCCGCGGTCTTTATCGTGACGACGCCGGGCTTGATCGTGGTCATGACCGGCGCGTGCTGCGCCATCACCGTCATCTCGCCTTCGGCGCCCGGGATGACGACCGACTCGACCTGCTCGGAAACGAGCAGCCGCTCCGGCGAGACCAGTTCGAACTTGAAAGCTTCAGCCATGTTCAATTTAGCGAGTAGGGAATAGCGAGTAGCGAGTAGTGAAGAAACTCGCCAAACCCGTTGCTCCCTATTCGCTACTCCCTATTCGCTATTCGCTTTCTTATGCCGCTTCAGCCGCCAGGCGCTGTGCCTTCTCGACCGCCTCGTCGATGCCGCCGACCATGTAGAAGGCGGCTTCCGGCAGGTGGTCGTAGTCGCCGGCGCAAAGGCCCTTGAAGCCCTTGATGGTGTCGGCGAGGTCGACCAGCTTGCCCGGCGATCCGGTGAACACTTCGGCGACGAAGAACGGCTGCGACAGAAAGCGCTCGATCTTGCGGGCGCGGGCAACCGTCTGCTTGTCCTCTTCCGAAAGCTCGTCCATGCCAAGGATGGCGATGATGTCCTGCAGCGACTTGTAGCGCTGAAGGATCGACTGCACCTGGCGGGCGACCTGATAGTGCTCCTCGCCGACGACCATCGGGTCGAGCATGCGCGAGGTGGAATCCAGCGGATCGACGGCCGGATAGATGCCCTTTTCCGAGATCGCGCGGTTGAGCACGGTCGTGGCGTCGAGGTGGGCGAAGGAGGTCGCCGGCGCCGGGTCGGTCAAGTCGTCGGCCGGCACGTAAATCGCCTGCACCGAGGTGATCGAGCCCTTGGTCGTGGTCGTGATGCGCTCCTGCAGCGCGCCCATGTCGGTGGCGAGAGTCGGCTGGTAGCCCACGGCGGAAGGAATGCGGCCGAGCAGCGCCGACACTTCCGAGCCCGCCTGCGTGAAGCGGAAGATGTTGTCGACGAAGAACAGCACGTCCTGGCCCTGGTCGCGGAAATATTCGGCGACGGTGAGGCCGGTCAGACCGACGCGGGCGCGCGCGCCCGGCGGTTCGTTCATCTGGCCGTAGACGAGCGCGGCCTTGGAGCCGGCACCGCCGCCCTTCTTGTTGACGCCCGATTCGATGAATTCGTGATAGAGATCGTTGCCTTCGCGGGTGCGCTCGCCGACGCCGGCGAACACCGAGAAACCGCCATGCGCCTTGGCGACGTTGTTGATTAGTTCCTGGATCAGCACGGTCTTGCCGACGCCGGCGCCGCCGAACAGGCCGATCTTGCCGCCGCGGGCATAAGGCGCCAGGAGGTCGAGAACCTTGATGCCGGTGACCAGGATCTGCGCTTCCGTCGACTGATCGACATAGGCCGGAGCCGGCTGGTGGATGGCGCGCATTTCGACGCCGTCGACCGGGCCTTCCTCGTCGACCGGCTCGCCGATGACGTTGATGATGCGGCCGAGCATGCCAGGACCGACCGGAACCGAGATCGGCGCGCCGGTGTCATAGACCTCCTGGCCGCGAACCAGACCTTCGGTCGAGTCCATGGCGATGCAGCGCACGGTGTTCTCGCCGAGATGCTGGGCCACCTCGAGCACCAGGCGGTTGCCGACATTGTCGGTTTCCAGCGCGTTCAGAATGGCCGGCAGGTGATCCTCGAACTGCACGTCGACGACGGCGCCGATGACCTGGCGGACCTTGCCGGCGGCGCCGACGCGCTTGGCCGCGACGCTGGCTGCGGAAGCCGCGGCCTTGGCCGGAGCGGCCGCCTTCTTCGCCGGAGCGGCGGCCTTCTCGGCGGCTGCCGGGGCCTTCGCCGCCTTGGGGGCCGGTGCCGCCTTGGCGGCGGTCTTCGGGGTAGCTGCTTTCGCCATCGTCTTTGCCCTTTTCGTCTATCCGTTGTTCACGCCGCTGGCCGGGTGTCCCGGGCGGGGCGTGATTAGAGCGCCTCGGCGCCCGAAATGATCTCGATCAGTTCCTTGGTGATCTGCGCCTGCCGCTGGCGGTTGTAGGTGATCGACAGCTTGTTGATCATGTCGCCAGCATTGCGCGTCGCATTGTCCATCGCGCTCATCTTGGCGCCCATCTCGCCGGCCGCGTTTTCAAGCAGCGCGCGGAAGATCTGCACGGCGATGTTGCGCGGGATGAGGTCGGAGAGGATCTCGCCCGGCTCCGGCTCGTATTCGTAGACGGCATTGCCGCCACTGGTCGCCTCGGGAGCGGTCGACCCGACGGCCGCCGCCGGGATGATCTGCTGCGCCGTCGGGACCTGGCTGATCACCGACTTGAACTGCGAATAGAACAGCGTGCCGATGTCGAAGCCGCCCTCGTTGAAGAGGTGGATGACCTTGCGCGCGATCGCATCGGCATTGGCGAAGCCGAGCGTCTTCACTTCGCGCAGGTCGACGCGCTCGAGGATCATCGAAGCGTATTCGCGGCGCAGGATGTCATAGCCCTTCTTGCCGACGCAGATGATCTTCACCTGCTTGCCGTCGGCCAGCAGCCTGCGGATGTGGTCGCGGGCGAGACGCGCGATCTGCGAGTTGAAGCCGCCGCACAGGCCGCGCTCGGCCGTGCAGACGATAAGCAGATGCACATCGTCCCGGCCGGTGCCCGTCATCAGCGCCGGGGCATCGCCGCCGCCGCCGATCGCCTGGGTGATGTTGGCCAGAACCGCGCCCATGCGCTCGGAATAGGGTCTGGCTGCTTCCGCCGCTTCCTGCGCGCGACGCAGCTTCGCCGCGGCGACCATCTGCATCGCCTTGGTGATCTTCTGCGTCGCCTTGACCGAGGCGATACGGTTACGAAGGTCTTTTAACGAAGCCATGCTTCAAACCTGATCCCGTCCAGCTTCGTTCAAGCGAAGGTCTTGGCGAAGGCGTCGATCTCGGCCTTGAGCTTGGCGCGCAAATCGTCCGACAGCGCCTTCTCCTTGCGGATAGCATCGAGCACGTCCTTGCCGGCCGAGCGCATGTGGCTGAGCAGCCCATGCTCGAATTTGCCGACCTGGTTCAACGCCAGCTTGTCGAGATAGCCGTTGACGCCGGCGAAGATCACCGCGACCTGCTCCTCGACCTTGAGCGGCGAGAATTGCGGCTGCTTGAGCAGCTCCGTCAGGCGCGAACCGCGATTGAGCAGACGCTGCGTCGCCGCGTCGAGGTCGGAGCCGAACTGCGCGAAGGCAGCCATTTCGCGATACTGCGCGAGCTCGCCCTTGATCGAGCCGGCGACCTGCTTCATCGCCTTGATCTGCGCCGAAGAGCCGACACGCGACACAGACAGGCCGACGTTCACTGCAGGGCGGATGCCCTGGAAGAACAGGTTGGTTTCGAGGAAGATCTGGCCGTCGGTGATCGAGATCACGTTGGTCGGAATGTAGGCGGACACGTCGTTGGCCTGCGTCTCGATGATCGGCAGCGCGGTCAGTGACCCGTTGCCGTTGTCGTCATTGAGCTTTGCGGCACGCTCGAGCAGGCGCGAGTGCAGGTAGAAGACGTCGCCCGGATAGGCTTCACGGCCCGGCGGGCGGCGCAGCAGGAGCGACATCTGGCGGTAGGCGACGGCCTGCTTCGACAGATCGTCATAGCTGATCAGCGCATGCATGCCGTTGTCGCGGAAATATTCGCCCATGGTGCAGGCGGTGAACGGCGCCAGGAACTGCATCGGCGCCGGATCGGACGCGGTGGCGGCGACGATGATCGAATATTCGAGCGCGCCGCGCTCTTCCAGCACCTTGACGAACTGCGCGACGGTCGAGCGCTTCTGGCCGACGGCGACGTAGACGCAGTAGAGCTTTTCCTTCTCGGGGCCGTTGTCGTGCACCGACTTCTGGTTCAGCATCGTGTCGAGGATGATGGCGGTCTTGCCGGTCTGGCGATCGCCGATGACCAGCTCGCGCTGGCCGCGGCCGACCGGGATCAGCGCATCGATGGCCTTGAGGCCGGTCGACATCGGCTCATGCACCGACTTGCGCGGGATGATGCCGGGCGCCTTGACGTCGACACGCTTGCGTTCGGTCGCCTTGATCGGGCCCTTGCCGTCGATCGGATTGCCCAGCGCGTCGACGACGCGGCCGAGCAGGCCCATGCCGACAGGCGCGTCGACGATGGCGCCCGTGCGCTTGACGGTGTCGCCTTCCTTGATGTCGCGGTCGGCACCGAAGATGACGACGCCGACATTGTCGGCTTCGAGGTTCAGCGCCATGCCGCGGATGCCGCCCGGGAATTCGACCATCTCGCCGGCCTGGACGTTATCGAGGCCGTAGACGCGGGCGATGCCGTCACCGACGGACAGAACCTGGCCGACTTCGGAGACCTCGGCCTCCCTGCCGAAATTCTTGATCTGGTCTTTCAGAATTGCGGAAATTTCCGCGGCGCGGATGTCCATCAGCCGACCTCTTTCAGTGCAAGCTTGAGCGAATTGAGTTTGGTTTTGAGCGACGTATCGATCTGGCGCGAGCCCATCTTGACGATCAGGCCGCCGAGCAGTGACGGATCGACGGTCATGGTAATGGCTACGTCCTTGCCGGCGATGCCCTTCAGCGTCGCCTGGAGTTCAGCCTGCTGCGCCGCCGTCAGCGCATGCGCCGAGGTGACCTCGGCCGATGCCTCGCCGCGATGGTCGGCTGCGATCTGGCGAAATGCCTTGATCATGCCGGGTACCGCGAACAGGCGGCGGTTCTTGGCGACGACGCGCAGGAAATTGCCCACCAGGCCGGTGATCTGGGCCTTGTCGGCGATGGCGGCGACGGCCCTTGCCTGGTCCTCGCCGGAAAACACCGGGCTGTTGATCAGCCGCGCGAGATCGTCGCTGCTGTTGAGCATTGCCTCGAAGCTGGCCAGGTCGGCCTCGACCTTGGCGACTGAATTGTCCTGTAGCGCTAGCTCGAACAGCGAGCCTGCATAGCGTTCGGCGACAGCTGAGATTGGCGATGACGATTGGGCCACGGACCGTCTTTTCTCTTGTCTGACAGGCCGCAGATTGTTGGCGCGAGCGAGAACTCTGGCTAAATCTTTGACCTTACTGCATTTTTCCAAGCACGGAGGCGCGGCTTCCGCTATCCCCGGTCGAAAGTCGATTGCCGTCTAGCACAGGCTTTTTAAGACCGCAATGCATCGTCCGGCATGGTTTTCAGGCACTTTTGTCGCATCAGGCGGCTGGCGCCGATCCCAAGCGCCGGATTCACGGTACAAAGCCGAAGGCAAAGGCCAGCGGCAGCGCCGCCAGCGCCAATTCAACCACGATCGACACCCAGTTGAAAGGGGTGTTGGCGCCGTCCGACATCATCGACAGAAGCCGGCCGAAGGCGGTGAACAGCCAAGAGAAGCCCAGCGCCATGTAAAGCAGCGGCTGCGCCAGAAGAATGCAGCACAGGCTGACGCCGAGATAAAAGCCCGACATGCGGCCGCGTCCCTCGGCGATCGCCGCCGCTTTCTCGGGCCTCGGCTGCAGGCGCAGCGCGCGAAACGCAAGCCCGGGCGCCAGGAACAGGAATAGGCCGAGCGCCAAGGTCACGACGGCGCTCGACCAAGCCAGCCACTCACCCTGGCTGGCGGGCCACGGAAACGCGAAGTCCATAAAATCCCCCTCTTATTTCTTGTTCTGAAACAGCGGCATTCTAGCCAGGGAATGAAGGCGCGCCAGAGGACGGCGGGCACATTAGGTACAGCGCATCAGGCGAGCGCGAAATCGACCGCGGCCGCGGCATGGATGCGCGTCGTGTCGAAGACCGGAATGTCGAAATCGCCCTGGCCGATCAACATGGTGATCTCGGTGCATCCCATGATGACGCCGTCCACCCGGTCGGTGCGCCGCATCCGGCCGATCTCGTCGAGATAGGCGGATTTCGATTCGGACCGGACGATGCCCTGGCAGAGCTCGTCATAGATCACCCGATGCACCATGTCGCGGCCGCCCTGGTCGGGCACGATCGGCTGCAGCCCGTATTTCTCCGCGAGCCGTCCCTTGTAGAAATCCTGTTCCATGGTGAAGCGTGTCGCCAGCAGCGCCGGCCGCTTCACTCTGGCATCGAGGACAGCCTGCGCCGTGGCGTCGGCGATATGGATGAGCGGGATCGATATGGCCGCCTGCACCGTGTCGGCGAGCTTGTGCATGGTGTTGGTACAGATCACCAAGCCCTCGGCCCCGCCCGCCTCCAGCTTGCGCGCGGCTTCCACCAGAAGAGCGCCGGCGCCTTCCCAGTCGCCGGCATGCTGGCGTTCGGCGATCTCGGCGAAATCGAACGACCACAGCAACAGCTTGGCCGAATGCAGCCCGCCCAGCTGCTCGCGCACGATCTCGTTGAGCAGGCGGTAATAGATCGCCGTCGATTCCCAACTCATGCCGCCGATCAGGCCGAGGGTTTTCACAAGCGACCACTCCGTTGGGGCTGTCTCTCCCGGTTATAAGAAGCTCTGCGGGTCGATGTCGACCTGCACCCTGACCGAGCCGCGCAGCTTCGGTCCATTCGCCAACATGGCCCGAATAAAGCCTTGCATGTCGGCGCGGCGTTCGCCTTGCACCAACAGCCGGAAGCGGTGGCGGCCGCCGATCAGCGACAAGGGCGCCTCGGCCGGGCCGAGCACGAAGAGGTCGGTAGCCTGCGGCGCCGCGCGCCTTACCCCCCGCGCATGGCTTTCCGCCTCGCCGCGTGTCGCGGCGCTGACGATGATGCCGGCGAGCCGGCCGAAGGGCGGCAGCGCCGCCCGTTCGCGCTCGGCGATCTCGCGCTCGTAAAACGCTTCCGAATCGCCGGAGACGATTGCCCGCATCACCGGATGGTCCGGCTGGTAGGTCTGCAGGAGGCCGAGGCTCTTCTTGCCGGTGCGGCCGGCGCGCCCCGTCACCTGGCTGAGCAGTTGGAAGGTGCGCTCGGCGGCGCGCGGATCGCCATTGGCCAATCCCAGATCCGCATCGACCACGCCGACCAGCGTCATGCCGGGAAAATTATGACCCTTGGCGACCAGCTGCGTGCCAATGACGATATCGGCCTCGCCACTGGCGACGGCCTCGAGCTCGAGCCTGAGCCGGCGCACGCCGCCCAGAAGATCGGACGACAGCACGATGGTGCGGGCATCGGGAAAATGCCCGACCACTTCCTCGGCGATGCGCTCGACGCCTGGGCCGCATGCCACCAGATGGTCGAGCGTGCCGCATTCCGGACAGGCTTCGGGCCGCCGCTCATTGTGGCCGCAATGATGGCAGACGAGCTGGCCGCGAAAGCGATGCTCGACCAGCCAGGCCGAGCAGACCGGGCAGCCGAATCGATGGCCGCAGACGCGGCAGAGCGTCAGCGGCGCATAGCCGCGCCGGTTGAGGAAAAGCAGCGACTGCTCTTGTCTCTCCAGAGTGCGCTGCATCTGCTCCAGGAGGACAGGCGACAGGAAGCCGCCCCGCGCCGGCGGCGCGCGTCGCATATCGATCGGCTTCAGGTCGGGGAGCGCCGCCTCGGCAAAACGGGCCGACAGCACCGCGCGATGATAGCGGCCCTGGCTGGCGTTGACCCGGCTTTCAACCGAGGGCGTCGCCGAGGCGAGCACGACCGGGAAGCCGCCGATATGGCCGCGCACCACGGCCATGTCGCGCGCATTGTAGAAGACGCGGTCTTCCTGCTTGTAGGCGGGATCGTGCTCCTCGTCGACGACGATCAGGCCGAGTTCCTTGAACGGCAGGAACAGCGCCGAGCGCGCGCCGGCGACGACGCGCACGCCGCCCTCGGCCACCTGACGCCAGACGCGTTCGCGCATCCGCGGCGGCAGGTCGGAATGCCATTCCGCCGGCTTGGCGCCGAACCGGTCCTGGAAACGTTCCAGGAAGGCGTGCGTCAGCGCGATTTCCGGCAACAGGATCAGCACCTGTCTGCCCTTGTCGAGCGCCGCTGCCACCGCTTCGAAATAGACTTCCGTCTTGCCGGAGCCGGTGACGCCGTCGAGCAGCGTGACGTTGAAAGCGTCGGCGGCGACCGCGGCGCGCAGCTTGTCCGCCGCCGCTTTCTGGTCAGGCATCAATTCCGGCACGGCATAAGAAGGATCGGGCGCCGCCACCACCGGACGCGGCGGGATCATCACCGTCTCGAACACGCCCTGTGCCCGCAACCCGTCGATGACGGTCGAGGAGACGCCCGCGGCATGTGCCAGCCCCGAGCGCGTCCAGGCAAGCCCGCCTTCGGCCGTCTCGAGCACGCGCCGCCGCGCGTCGGTCATCCGGTCGGGCCCGGCCAGCGTGCGCTGCAGCCCTTCGATCCACGGCTCGGGGTCGAAAGCCTCGGGCGCGCGCAGCAGCATACGGGCCACCATGCCGGGGGCAGAGAGCGTGTATTGCGCGATCCAGTCGACGAAGCGGCGCATCGCCCTGTCGATCGGCGGGCAGTCGAACACCTCCTCGATCGGCCGCAATTTCTTCGTATCGACGGTTTCGACGGCGCGGTCCCAGACGATGCCCGCGACCTGGCGCGGCCCGAGCGGCACGCGCACGATCGAGCCCGGCACCACGCGCATGCCAGGCGGCACGGCATAGGTGTAGGGCCGCTCGGCCGGCATCGGCACCAGCACGGGCGCGGCTGCGACAAAGGGCGAATCTTCCATCATCAGGCGTGACCTTGCCCTGACTTTGGTCTAGATCAAAGGGGACCCTCGCATCTGCCTGGCTGGCGCCCGGCAATCCCCAAGGAGACCGCCATGAAATTTTTTGTCGACACCGCTGACATCAAGGAAATCAAGGAGCTCAACGATCTGGGGCTGCTCGACGGAGTCACCACCAACCCCTCGCTGATCCTGAAATCGGGTGGTAAGATTTCCGAAGTCACCAAGCAGATCTGCGACATCGTCGAAGGCCCGGTCTCGGCCGAGGTCGTGGCGACCGAATACAAGGACATGATGGCCGAGGCCGAGGTGTTGGCCAAGATCGCGCCGAACGTGGCCATCAAGGTGCCGCTGACGCTGGACGGCCTCAAGTCCTGCAAGACCATCCGCACCGAAATGAACCGCATGGTCAACGTGACGCTCTGCTTCTCGGCCAACCAGGCGTTGCTCGCCGCCAAGGCCGGCGCCTCCTTCATCTCGCCTTTCGTCGGCCGCATCGACGACACCGGCTCGGACGGCATGGAGCTGATCTCGGAAATCCGCACCATCTACGACAATTACGATTTCAAGACCGAGATCCTGACCGCCTCGGTGCGCACGGTGAACCACGTCAAGCAAGCCGCGCTGATCGGCGCCGATATCGTCACCGCGCCGCCGGCGACGCTGAAGGCGCTGGTCAATCACCCGCTGACCGACAAAGGCCTCGCCGCCTTTCTCGCCGACTGGGCCAAAACCGGCCAGAAGATCGGCTGAGGCCGGAGCAATTCCAGGAAAAGTGTGTAACGATTTTCCGTCCGGGAATTGCGCAAGGCAAAAAGCAACTGAGTAGGAAAGAAGGCCGGGCACCGGCCTTTTTTCGCGGCAAAGTGCCTATGCCTTGCCAGGTCACCTGCCTTGGCGATTGGCCGGAACGCCCATCGCGATCGTCATCCACGGGCGGAGCAAGGAGCGAAGCGACGCGCGCAGACCCGAGGATCCACTCCGTGACATACGAGCGTCGCAACGGTGCAGAATTCTGCTCCGCCGCACCTTCAGGCCGAGGTAACGGAATGGATCCTAGGGTCTGCGCGACGCCGCTTCGCGGCTGCTCCGCCCTAGGACGACGAAGTTCGGAAGGCTTCAGCCAATCTCCGGCGAGGAACTAGGCCTTTTTGCCGTGCCTGGCCAAATCCTGGGCGATGGAAAGCCGCAGCAGGTCGGCCAACTCACGCGCAGCGCGGTTCTCCGCATCGATCTGCGCACGATAGGCCGCGAATTCCTGGCGCGGCCGGTCGAAGGACGAGGGGATCGAGCGCTTGCCGACGGCAATCACCGTGTTGGTCGCGGTGTCCCTGAGCACGTAGTTGGCGGTCAGCGTGACCGTGCCCGCCGTCGGCTCGTCCTCCTGGGTCTGCACCTGCACGATGGCCGCTGATTCGACGAGCTCGGTGACGCCGAGATCGAGCGTGTAGGCCGGCGAGGCCGGCTCGCCCGAGCCCTGCCCGAAGGCGAAGATCAGATTGTTGCGCACCTGCTGCGCGTAGCGGGTGTTGACCGGCTTGATCGAGATCGAGCCGAGCTCGGCGGATGCGCTGAGGTGCGATCCGGGCGACAGCGGCTGGCTGGAATAGAGCGGCCGCACGGTGCAGGCCGAAACCAGCGCAAGCGCGGCGACCATGCCGCAGACCGCCAGGCGGCCGCGCAGGCGGACCGGTTGTGACTTCACCGGATCAGGCAACGACATTGACGATCCTCTGCGGGATGATGATCACCTTGCGCGGAGCCTTACCTTCCAGTGCTTTTTGCACGAAGTCGAGAGCCAGCACCGCTTTTTCGACGGCACCTTGATCCGCGTCGCGCGCAATTGTCAAATCCCCGCGCTTCTTGCCGTTGACCTGCACCGGCAGCACGATCTCGTTGTCGACCACCAGCGCCGGATCGTAGACCGGCCAAGGCCGCTCGGCGACCATCTCCGTGCCGCCCAGCGCCTGCCAGCATTCCTCCGCCAGATGCGGCATGACCGGGGCGATGATGTGCACCAGGATTTCCACCGCCTCGCGGCAGGCGCCCTTCAGCGCGGGGTCGGCCTTGCCCTCGGCAACGTCGTTGAGCGGTGCAGCCAGCACATTGGCGAGCTCATAGATGCGGGCGATCGCGCGATTGAAGCCGAGCTTCTCGATGTCCTCGCCAACCGCTTTCAGGATCTTGTGCGCGGCCTTGGAAATCACGCCCGCCTCGCCATCTTTCGCCGCCGCGGGCTTGATGCCGGGCAGAGATTCGGCCGCTATCTGCACCAGGCGCCAGATGCGCTGCACGAAGCGGTGCGCGCCGGCCGCACCCTCGTCGGTCCATTCGACGTCGCGCTCCGGCGGCGAGTCCGACAGCATGAACCAGCGTGCCGTGTCGGCGCCGTAGCCGTCGGTGATCTCTTCCGGGCTCACCGTGTTCTTCTTGGACTTCGACATCTTCTCCAGCGCGCCGATCGTCGCCTCCTCGCCGGTGGCGATCTCGACGGCGCGGCGCTTGCCGCCGACGTCCTCGATCCTGACCTCGCCCGGCGACAGCCAGCGTCCGTTGTTGGACGGGCCGCCGACGCGGTAGGTCTCGTGCACCACCATGCCCTGCGTGAACAGCCCCTTGAACGGCTCTGCCAGATTGAGGTGACCGGTCTCGCGCATGGCGCGGGTGAAGAAGCGCGAATAGAGCAGATGCAGGATCGCGTGCTCGATGCCGCCGATATACTGGTCTACCGCCAGCCATTCGTCGGCCGCTTTCGGCTCGGTCGGTTCGTTTGCCCAGGGCGCGGTGAAGCGCGCGAAATACCAGGACGAATCGACGAAGGTGTCCATCGTGTCGGTCTCGCGCCGCGCATCGCGGCCGCATTGCGGGCATTTCACATGCCGCCAGGTCGGATGACGGTCGAGCGGGTTGCCCGGGCGGTCGAACTCGATGTCGTCGGGCAGCTTGACCGGCAGGTCGGCCTTCGGCACCGGCACGACGCCGCAGGCCTCGCAATGGATCATCGGGATCGGGCAGCCCCAATAGCGCTGGCGCGAAATGCCCCAGTCGCGCAGGCGGAAATTCACCTTGCGCTCCGCCATCGGCCGGCCGCCGATGCTTTTCTGCTCCAGGAGCTTCGCCACTTCATCGAAAGCCCTCTCGGGCTTCATGCCGTCTAAGAAGCGCGAATTGATCATCACGCCGTCGCCGTCATAGGCCTCCTCGATGATCTGGAAGCTCCCTTGGGTTTCGCCTTCCGGCATCACCACCGGAATCACGGGCAGGCCGTATTTGTTGGCGAAGTCGAGGTCGCGCTGGTCGCCCGACGGGCAGCCGAAAATGGCGCCGGTGCCGTATTCCATCAGCACGAAATTGGCGACATAGACCGGCAGCGTCCAATTCTCGTCGAACGGGTGGACGACGCGGATGCCGGTGTCGAAGCCCTTCTTTTCGGCCGTCTCGAGCGCCGCCACCGAGGTGCCCATGTGGCGGACCTCGTCGATGAACTTCGCCAGCTCGACATTGCTCTCGGCGGCTTTTCTCGCCAGCGGATGGTCGGCGGCGACCGCCATGAAGGAGGCGCCGAAGATGGTGTCCGGCCTTGTCGTGTAGACTTCCAGCTCATGCATATCGCCGACGGGCTTTGCCAGCGGCCAGCGGATCAGCAGCCCTTCCGAGCGGCCGATCCAGTTGTGCTGCATCAGCTTGACCTTTTCCGGCCACTCTTCGAGTCCGTTGAGCGAGTCCAGCAGATCTTGTGCGAAGTCGGTGATCTTGAAGAACCACTGCGTCAGCTCGCGCTGCTCGACCAGCGCGCCCGAGCGCCAGCCGCGGCCGTCGATGACCTGCTCGTTGGCGAGCACCGTCATGTCCTCCGGGTCCCAGTTGACCTTGGAGGATTTGCGCGTCACCAGCCCCTTCTCGACGAAGTCGAGGAACAGCATCTGCTGGCGGTGGTAATAGTCGACGTCGCAGGTCGCGAACTCGCGCGCCCAGTCGAGCGACAGGCCCATCATCTTGAGCTGCTCGCGCATGACCGCGATGTTTTCGTAGGTCCAGTCCTTGGGGTGGACCTTATTCTGCATGGCGGCGTTTTCGGCCGGCATGCCGAACGCGTCCCAGCCCATCGGATGCAGCACGTTGAAACCCTTGGCGCGTTTGTAGCGCGCCACCACGTCGCCCATCGTGTAGTTGCGGGTGTGGCCGATATGGATCTTGCCCGATGGATAGGGGAACATCTCGAGCACGTAGTATTTCGGCTTCGGATCGTCGTTGCGGGCCTCGAACAGCTTCTTTTCGGCCCAGGCCTTCTGCCATTTGGGCTCTGACGTGCGCGGATTGTATCGTTCGGTTGCCATCGGATGTTTTTCACTTAAAAAGCAGGTGCGCGGTGCTGGATTAAGGCGTGTCGATATTCAGGTCAGGCCGAGCCGAAAATGGCGGGTTCCGAGAACCGGAGCGAAGCGTACTTAAGTACGTGAGCACCGGAAGCGCAGGAAACCGGCATTTGCAGGCCGGCATCACCTGAATATCGACACGCCTGGGCCGGCAGCCGAGACAATGTCGTCGCGGTGTTCACCATGGATTGCCGGACCCGTCAACTGCGGCGAGCCGGCCGACCATGAAAACTATAGGCAGGATAGTGGCATGACGAACGCCGTAGAGCAGCTTCACGCGGTCAGGGCGAAGATCGCGAACGCCGAGCGCGAGGCGAAGCGAGCGCCCGGCGCCGTCACGCTTGTGGCGGTGTCGAAGACCTTCGCGGCCGAGGACATCCGCCCCGTCATCGAGGCAGGCCAGCGCGTGTTCGGCGAGAACCGCGTGCAGGAAGCGCAAGGCAAATGGCCGGCGCTGAAGGCGGCATTCGCTGATATCGAGCTGCACCTGATTGGCCCGCTGCAATCCAACAAGGTCAAGGAAGCGGTGGCGCTTTTCGATATCATCGAGACGGTCGACCGTGAGAAGATCGCCGCCGAGCTTTCAAAAGAAATGGCGCGGCAGGGCCGGGCGCCGAAACTCTATGTCCAGGTCAACACCGGCTCCGAGCCGCAAAAGGCCGGCATCGAGCCGCGCGAGGCGGTCGCTTTCGTCAAACGCTGCCGCGACATGCACGGTCTCGCCATCCAAGGCCTGATGTGCATCCCGCCGGCCGATGAAAACCCCGGCCCGCATTTCGCGCTGCTGGAAAAGCTCGCCCGCGAGGCCGGTGTCGCGAAGCTCTCGATGGGCATGTCCGGCGATTACGAGACCGCCATCGCCTTCGGCGCGACCAGCGTCAGGGTCGGGTCGGCAATCTTCGGCAACCGGTGACGCCGTCACCCGCTATCTTTCCGTGGGGTTGATTGATGATCCGCTGCCGCCACGCTATATCTAGCCAAGCTAGCTAGGAGCTGCGGATGAACTGGCATCTTCAGGACGCGAAGAACAATTTTTCAAAAGTGGTCCAGCGCGCGCGAACAGAAGGGCCGCAGACCGTGACGCTTCGCGGCGAACGGGCTGCGGTCGTGCTGTCCGCCGAGGACTACGACCGCTTGGCCGGGAAGAAGAAATCGCTCGCTGAATATCTTCTGACCGGCCCCGGCTGGGACGATGAGTTTCATAAGGAAATCACCCGCCGCTCGGATACGATGATCCGGGACGTCGACCTCTGATGTATCTGCTCGATACGAACGTTGTTTCAGACGCGCAGAGGCGACTGCCGAAACCAACCGCCTGGCTGGCTTCGGTTGATCCGACCTCGATCAGTCTCAGTGTGATCACCATTGGTGAGATCGAACGTGGGACCGTCAAGCAGCGCAAGACCGACCCCGACAGGGCAGCGCGGCTTGACGTCTGGCTGCGGGAACTGCGCCGAGACAATGCGGACCGCATCCTGGCGATCACGGAAGAGGTCGCCCTCGCGTGGGGCCGTACCACGGCCGGACGTACGCGAGGGAACGCCGACACCCTCATTGCGGCAACCGCCCTCGTGCACGACCTGATCCTGGTCACTCGAAACGTGGCCGACTTCGAAGGCATGGGCGTGACGGTCGTCAATCCTTGGGAAGTCTGACGTTTCAAGATCCGCTGATTGGCAACTTCACATCAAGTTGACCACCGCGCTTGCGCCAGAACTTGAAACGAAACGGACCGTTCCTATTTGCTTGGTGCATATTCACTCCTTTCTCGGGGAATCTCACCATGCGTTATAATCAGCTCGGCAACACCGGCCTGTTCGTTTCCGAACTCTGCCTCGGCACCATGACATTCGGCGCCGCCGGCGAGAATGCCCAATGGGGCCTGATCGCCAGTCTCGACCAGAAGGGCGTCAACGAGATCGTCGGCCGCTCGATCGCCGCCGGCGTCAATTTCTTCGACACGGCGGATGTCTATTCCTTCGGCCAGTCCGAGCAGTTGCTGGGACAGTCGCTCAAGGACCTCGGCGTGAAACGTTCGGATGTTATCATCGCCACCAAAGTGCATGGGGCCATGGGCAACGGGCCGAACGAGCGCGGCTCCTCGCGCGGTCACATCATGGATTCGGTCGACGGCAGCCTTAAGCGGCTGCAGCTCGACCATATTGATCTATACCAGCTGCACGGCACCGACACGGTCACGCCGATCGACGAGACGTTGCGCGCGCTCGACGACCTCGTCGCCAGCGGCAAGGTCCGTTACGTCGGCGTCTCCAACTGGCAGGCCTGGCGTATCGCCAAGGCGCTGGGCATCGCGGAGCGCAAAGGTTATGCCCGCTTCGAGACTATCCAATCCTACTACTCGATCGCCGGCCGCGATCTCGAGCGCGAGATCGTGCCGCTGATCAACGAGGAAAAGCTTGGCCTGATGGTCTGGTCGCCGATGGCCGGCGGGCTGCTTTCCGGCAAATACGGCCCCGGCGCGCCCGGCAATGGCGAAGGCCGCCGCGCTTCCTTCAACTTCCCGCCGGTCAATGAGGACCGCGCCTGGGCGGCGGTTGCGGTCATGCGCGAGGTCGCCGGAAAGCACGATGTCAGCGTCGCCACGGTGGCGCTGGGCTATGTGCTGGCCAAACCTTTTGTGATGAGCGTCCTCATCGGCGCCAGTCGCATGGACCAGCTCGAGCAGAACCTCGCCGCGACCGGCTTGAAGCTCGACGCCGACGACCTCGCCAGGCTCGACGAGGTGAGCGCGCTGCCTGCCGAGTATCCCGGCTGGATGCTGGAGCGGCAAGGCGCCGGCCGGCGTCCCGCGCCGTTCGTGCCGAAGGCGTAATTCCGCTCGGGCAGACAGGTCGGAGCCGCGTGCCATTGGCGCGCGGCTCTTTCCTCATTCAGAGACGAACGCTTTCCGCGAGAAAATCGAGGAACGCTCGGACGCGGGCCGGCAGATGCTTGCCCTGACCGACATAGACGGCATGCGTCGGCTCCTCGTCGCCGGGATTGAACTCTTCCAGCAACGGCACGAGCAGCCCAGCGGCGATATCGGGTTCAACATGCCAGCGCGCCAGCCGGGCTATGCCGGCCCCTGCCAGCGTCGTTCGCCGCATCGCTTCGCCGTCGGTCAGCGACATGTTTCCGACAATCGGCATGATGATCGATTTGCCTGTCGCATCGACAAACGGCCAGCCCTCTATGTGCCTGGCGAAGCCGAAGGCCAGCATGTTGTGGCGAGCGAGGTCGGACAATGCGCGTGGCCTGCCGCGCGCTGCAAGATACGCAGGCGACGCGACCAGGACCATCCGGCTCTGGCCGAGCTTGCGCGCAACCAGGCGTGACTCGCGCAGCGGCCCGGCGCGGATGGCGACATCGGCGCGCTCTTCCAGAAGGTCGATGACACTGTCGGTCAGCACGGCTTCGACGAAAATCTCGGGATAATTTTCCAGGAAGCGCGGCAAGAGCGGCATCAGCCGGTGCTGGCCGAACGGCACATAGGAGTTGACCCTCAGCCTGCCGCGCGGCGCCGCGCCCGCCGCCGCTTCGCGCTCGGCCGCGTCGAGATCGGCGAGGATGCGCAGGCCGCTGCCATGGAAGGCAGCCCCTTCCGGCGTCAGCTGCAGCTTGCGCGTCGAGCGGCTGATCAGCCGCGCGCCAAGCCGCGCCTCCAGCCGCGCGATCAGCTTGCTCACGGCCGACGGCGTCATGCGCAGCGCCCGCGCCGCGGCCGAGAAGCTGCCCGCCTCGACGACGCGGACGAACACTTCGACCTCGCCGGAGCGGTTGATGTCCGGTCTCGCCATTCGTGAATCTATTTCACAGAAAATATGCCCGATGCAAGGCTGGTTCACAGCTTGGCGGATCACGATCTTGCGTGTCGGGGCGCGGGCCTGAGCGTCCTTCAGCACCAAATGGACCATCGCCAATGCCTCTTGCTCTTTATGCCCTCACCGCCGGCGCCTTCGGCATCGGCGTCACCGAATTCGTCATCATGGGCCTGCTGCTCGATGTCAGCGCCGATCTCGGCGTCTCGATCTCGGCCGCGGGCCTGCTCATCTCCGGCTATGCGCTGGGCGTCGTCGTCGGCGCGCCGCTGCTTGGCGCCTTGACCGGACGCCTGCCGCGCAAGACCCTGCTGCTTGCCCTGATGGTGGTCTTCACCGTCGGCAACCTCGCTTGCGCGCTGGCGCCCGACTACTGGACGCTGATGGCGGCCCGTGTGCTCACCGCCTTCGCCCATGCCTCCTTCTTCGGTATCGGCTCCGTCGTGGCCACCAGCCTTGTCGCGCCCAACCGTAAGGCCTCGGCCATCGCGCTGATGTTCACCGGCCTTACCGTCGCCAACATCCTCGGCGTGCCCTTCGGCACCTGGCTTGGCCAAGCCTATGGCTGGCGTTCGAGCTTCCTGGCCGTCACGCTTATCGGCGTCATCGCCTTTGCCGTGATCGCGCTGCTGGTGCCGCGCGACGAGCCTACCGCCACGGAGGAAGAGGAGACCTCCGAAGGCACGCTCGCCGTGCTCGGCCGCCGGCCGGTGCTGCTCGGCTTGTTGACCACGGTGCTGAGTTGGGTCGGCGTCTTTGCGGCCTTCACCTATCTGGCGCCCATCCTCACCCGCGTCACCGGCTTTTCCGAGGCAGCCGTGTCGCCGATCCTGCTGGTTTTCGGCGGTGGCCTGGTGGCGGGCAATCTGCTTGGCGGGCGCCTTGCCGACCGCCATCTGGTGCCGACGGTTATCGGCACGCTGGTCGCACTTTCGGCGATGCTGTTCGTCATGGCCGCGGCGATCCACCAGCCGGTGGCAGCGATTGTCGCCGTCGGTCTGCTCGGTGCCGCCGCCTTCGCCACCGTCGCGCCGCTGCAGATGTGGGTGCTGGAGAAGGCCGAGGGCGCCGGCCAGGGCCTGGCCTCCTCCTTCAACATCGCCGCCTTCAATCTCGGCAACGCCATCGGCGCCTGGCTTGGCGGCTTCGTCATCGACCACGGCCCCGGCCTCGGCGCCGTCCCCCTTGTGGCCGGCTTAGTGCCGCTCGCCGCGCTCGGCGTCGTGTTCATGGCGCTGCGTCTCGAACGCGGCCGGGCGATCGGCAGGCCGGTCACCGCGCAGTGCTGAGCGCTGACTCCCTTCGACATCCAATCAGGAGAAAAAACATGGATTATCGACCTCTCGGCGCCTCCGGCCTGAAAGTGCCCGCCCTTTCCTTCGGCGCCGGAACTTTTGGTGGCTCCGGCCCGCTGTTCGGCCATTGGGGCAACAGCGACGCGAAGGAAGCGCGCCGCCTGGTCGACATCTGCCTGGAGGCGGGCGTCAACCTCTTCGACACGGCTGATGTCTATTCGAACGGCGCTTCGGAGGAGGTGCTGGGCGAGGCCATCAAGGGCCGCCGCGACGCGGTGCTGATCTCGACCAAGACGTCCCTGCCGATGGGCGATGGCCCGGCCGACTGGGGCTCGTCCCGCTCGCGCCTGATTCGCTCCGTCGACGCGGCGCTGAAGCGCCTCGGCACCGATTATATCGACTTGCTTCAGCTCCACGCCTTCGACGCCTCGACGCCGATCGAGGAGGTGCTGTCGACGCTGGATCACCTCGTGCGCTCCGGCAAGCTGCGCTATGTCGGCGTCTCCAATTTCTCCGGCTGGCAGGTGATGAAATCGCTCGGCCTGGCGGAAAAGCACGGCTATCCGCGCTATGTCGCGCATCAGGTTTATTATTCGCTGGTCGGGCGCGACTATGAATGGGAGCTGATGCCGCTCGGCCTCGACCAGGGCGTCGGCGCCTTGGTATGGAGCCCGCTCGGCTGGGGCCGGCTCACCGGCAAGATCCGCCGCGGAAAACCCTTGCCGGAGAAGAGCCGGCTGCACGGCACCGCCGATTTCGGCCCGCCGGTCGAGGACGAGCAGCTTTTCAAGGTGATCGATGCGCTGGAAGCGGTCGCCGCCGAGGCCGGCAAGACCGTGCCGCAGGTCGCCATCAACTGGCTCCTGCAGCGGCCGACCGTAGCATCGGTGATCATCGGCGCGCGCAACGAGGAGCAGCTGCGCCAGAATCTCGGCGCCGTCGGCTGGGCGTTGACGGCGGAGCAGATCGCGGCGCTCGATGAAGCAAGCGCGGTGACGGCGCCTTACCCGTACTTCCCCTATCGCCGCCAGGAAGGCTTCGCCCGGTTGAACCCGCCGGCGGTGTGAAGCCAGCGCTGAAACTGCCAATCTCCCCCTTGCGGGGGAGATCAGCTGTACCGCCGCCTCAGTGCACCCGAAACTCCCCATCCACCTTCCGCCACTCGTTCGGCGCGATCAGCTTCTGATGCGTGTAGGTGACCGAATGCAGCGGGCCGTCGAGCTTGGTCTTCCAGAACTCGATGAAGCGGATCAGCACCGGGAATTCCGGAGCTAGGTCATAGTCCTGCCAGACATAGCTTTGCAGCAGGTGCGGGTGATCGGGGTAATGATAAAGGATCTTAGCCGTAGTCAGCCCGTATCCCCTGAGCATCAGATCCATTTCGGAATTGTCGCGCATTGCGTTTCCTTGGTTGATTCTCCTTCCTCCCAACGCTGAATTGTGCCCACGGTTGCTTAACTGTCTATGGATTTCTTCGAGACTCTGCAAAATTTTTGTCGTTAAAACAGGCGGTTAGCAGCCGCGAAGCGAGAGTGCTAATGGCTGGTCCAATTGCCCCTGCGTCATCCCGCCACGCGAATCCAACGTCTAATGTTGCCGTCACCGCGGAACTGTTAATAATGCCCGCGAATTCGCGGCCGCTTCGCCGCGATGGCGCCGGCGGCGCAAGCCGGTGGATGGTTTGGGAGGAAAGCAAAGAAATGTCCGATGTGCATGTCCACCGCGTCCAGCCGGCGTGGAAGAAGAACGCGTTGATCGACAACGACACCTATCTCAAATGGTATGCCGACAGCGTGAAAAATCCGGATAAGTTCTGGGGCAAGCACGGCAAGCGCATCGATTGGTTCAAGCCTTTCACCAAGGTCAAGAACACCTCCTTCGACGGCAAGGTCTCGATCAAGTGGTTCGAGGACGGCCAGACCAACGTTTCCTACAATTGCATCGACCGGCATTTGAAGAAGCGCGGCGACCAGACCGCCATCATCTGGGAAGGCGACAACCCCTATGACGACCGCAAGGTCACCTATAATGAGCTCTACGCGCATGTCTGCCGCTTCGCCAACGTGCTGAAGAAGCATGGCGTCAAGAAGGGCGACCGCGTCACCATCTACATGCCGATGATTCCGGAAGCGGCCTATGCCATGCTCGCCTGCACGCGTGTCGGCGCGATCCATTCGGTCGTGTTCGGCGGCTTCTCGCCCGATGCGCTGGCCGGCCGTATCGACGACTGTAAATCGACCATCGTGATCACCGCTGACGAGGGCCTGCGCGGCGGCAAGCCGATCCCGCTCAAGGACAACACCGACAAGGCGATCGACATCGCCGCCAAGGCCGGCACCAAGGTCGAAAAGGTCGTGGTGGTGCGCCGCACCGGCGGCAAGACCGGCTGGGTGCCGGGACGCGACGTCTGGTACCATGAAGAGGCGCAGACCGTTAAGGCCGACTGCAAGCCGGAAAAGATGAAGGCGGAAGACCCGCTTTTCATCCTCTACACCTCCGGCTCGACCGGCAAGCCGAAGGGCGTGCTGCACACCACCGCCGGCTATCTCGTCTATGTCTCGATGACGCACCAATATGTCTTCGATTACCATGATGGCGACATCTACTGGTGCACGGCCGATGTCGGCTGGGTCACCGGCCACAGCTACATCGTCTACGGGCCTTTGGCCAATGGCGCCACGACGCTGATGTTCGAGGGCGTGCCGAACTATCCCTCGCAGTCGCGCTTTTGGGAGGTGATCGACAAGCACCAGGTCAACATCTTTTACACCGCGCCGACGGCGCTGCGTGCGCTGATGGGCGCCGGCGACAGCCATGTGAAGAAGACCTCGCGCAAGTCGCTGCGCGTGCTGGGTTCGGTCGGCGAACCGATCAATCCGGAAGCCTGGGAGTGGTATTACAACGTCGTCGGCAACGCCAAGGTGCCGATCGTTGACACCTGGTGGCAGACCGAGACCGGCGGCATCATGATCACGCCGCTGCCCGGCGCCACCGACCTCAAGGCGGGTTCCGCCACGCGGCCCTTCTTCGGCGTCCAGCCGCAGCTGGTCGACGGCGAAGGCAAGGTGCTGGACGGCGCCACCGACGGCAATCTCTGCATCGCCGATTCCTGGCCGGGCCAGATGCGCACCGTCTATGGCGACCACGACCGCTTCGTGCAGACCTATTTCTCGACCTACAAGGGCAAATATTTCACCGGCGACGGCTGCCGGCGCGACGCCGACGGCTATTACTGGATCACCGGCCGGGTCGACGACGTCATCAACGTTTCCGGCCACCGCATGGGCACGGCCGAGGTGGAATCGGCGCTGGTCAGCCATGACAAGGTGTCGGAAGCCGCCGTCGTCGGCTACCCGCACGACATCAAGGGCCAGGGCATCTACTGCTATGTCACGCTGATGGCCGGCACCCAATCGAGCGAGGAATTGCGCAAGGAGCTGGTCGCGCATGTCCGCAAGGAGATCGGCGCCATCGCCACGCCCGACAAGATCCAGTTCGCGCCTGGCCTGCCGAAAACCCGTTCGGGCAAGATCATGCGGCGCATCCTGCGCAAGATCGCCGAGGACGATTTCGGCGCACTCGGCGACACCTCGACGCTCGCCGATCCGGCCGTGGTCGACGATCTCGTCGCCAACCGGCAGAACAAGAAGGGCTGATGACCGGCGAGGCAATCCTCGGCACCGTCAGCCAGCTCTGGCGCTATCCGGCGAGTTCGCTCGCCGGCGAGCGGCGCGATGCCATCTCCGTCGGGCTGAGGACCGTCGACGGCGACCGGCTGTTCGGACTGGTCGACGCTTCCGACGGCGAGATCGCCAGGCCCGACCGCGAGGCCAAGTGGCACAAGGTGCCGCTGATCCGCACCCGGTTGAGCGAGGTCCCGGTGAACAAGGAATGGCGGCTCGAAGTGGCGGTGCCCGGCGGCGAATGGCTGCCGGCGCCGGATCCTGAAAGCGACCGCACGGTATCGGCCTTTCTCGGCTTCGAGGCCTCGATCCGGCCGTTCGGCGCGGAGAACGCGGCGCCCGGCTACACCGGCCCGTTGACCGAGGCCCGCTATGCCAAGGCGCCGATCCATCTGCTCACCACCGCCTCGCTGGCCAGACTGAAGGCGCTGCATCCCGAAGGCGTGCCCGATCCGCGCCGCTTCCGGCCCAACATCGTCGTCGAGATGGACCCGGTCGAAGGCGCCTTTCCGGAGACGCAATGGATCGGCAGGAAGCTCGCGGTCGGCGATCTGCTGCTCACCGTCTCCGAACCGTGCCGCCGCTGCGGCTTCACCATCATCGCCCAGGACGGTTTCGACACCGATCCCGGCATCCTGCGCAATTTGGTGCGCCACAACGCCCATAATCTCGGCGTCTACTGCACGGTCGACCGGCCGGCACGGATCGAGCTCGGCGCGCCGATGCGCTTGATGGACTGAAGCGGGTCGGGTCTACCGGTACAAATCCGCCCGTGTCGGCGGCAGGCCGCTCGGGCCGCGGGCGCGCCTGGTGGCGACGGTCTGGAAAATCTGCGCCGAGGCGCGCTCGAAGGTGATCGAGCAACCCGTCAGATAGAGCAGCCACAGCCGCGCCTTGGGCTCGCCGACCTCGGCGACCGCCTCGTCGAAGCGTGCACTGAGGCGCTCCGCCCACAGGCGGCAGGTTTGCGCATAATGCTCGCGCAGGTTTTCCACGTCATAGACCAGGAAGCCGTGCGCCTCGAGATTGCCGAGCGTCATGCCGATCGTGTCGAGCTCGCCGCCGGGAAAGATGTATTTGATCAGGGCCTTGTATTCCGGCCCCTTGCGCAGGGTCTTCTTCAGGTCGCCCTTGCTGCGCCGGGTGATGGCATGATGCAGATAGATGCCGCCGGGTTTCAGCAGGCGGTGGACAGTCGAGAAATAGGCAGCGTGGTTGGCGATCCCCAAATGCTCAAACATACCGATCGACGAGATCTTGTCGAAGCTGCCGGAGAGCTCGGCATAGGACTTTATCTCGATGGTGATGCGATCCTGCAGCCCCTCGGCGCGAATGCGCTCGCGGGCAAGCTCGGTCTGGGCTTGCGACAGCGAGACGCCGTGACCGACGACGCCGTAATGCTTCGCCGCATGGATCAGCATCGCGCCCCAGCCGCAGCCGATGTCGAGCAACGTTTCGCCCGGCTTGAGCCTGAGCTTGCGGCAGATATGGTCGAGCTTGTCGATCTGCGCCTGATCGATGCCGTTGGCGAAATCCCTGAAATAACCGCAGCTGTAGACCATGCGCTCGTCGAGGAAGAGCCGATAGAAGGCGTTCGAAATGTCGTAATGGTGCTGGATCGCCTCCTTGTTCGACCCGCTGACATAAGGGTTGCGGCCGGAAAGATCGCTGCGCGCCGTCATTTGTTTGCGCGAGAAAAGCACCGCCGGCAGGTCGCGCAAAATCGCCAGCTTCGGCAGCGATCTGAGCTTCGTCTTGAGCTTGCCTTGCGAAGGCAGCGCGTAGAAATCGAACAGCGTGCCGTCTTCGATGTCGATGGTCTTGGAAATCCACATCTCGACCAGCGTCGAGAAGCGCGGCCGGCGAAGCAATTGCCAGACGATATCCTGGTCGTTGATGGTGAGCACCGGACCGCCGGCGGGACCGATGCGCTCGCCGGTCCAGAGCTTGACCGCGAAACCTGGTTTCAGCGTCTCGACGACCGTTCGTGCGATCCGCGCGGCTTTGTCGGCGGCGTCCATTCTCACCTCCCGATGCGTCGAATGCGGGCCCTCCCGGGCGCCACTGTCATCCAACTGGCCTGCCCAGCGCAATCCCGATCTGTTGCCCAAAAACACCGCGGGCAGGGATTTCCCACCTGCCATTCCGTTGCGGCACCTTGCCATTTGCCGCGACGCACCCCATCATCTGTGTGTGTTCAACGAACTGAAAGGAGGTGATCCGATGTCGAGTGATTTCGTTTTCCATAACGTGAGCTCAGCGGATTGCACTTTCGGGAAGCAGTCTTCCCGTTAAGGCGCGAGACGCGCGGCAGGTAGCCCGATGGGGTTGCCGCCGGAAGCCGCGTCATGGACGGAAACACGGAAGGCCGCCGGCTTCGTCAAGAAGCGGCGGCCTTTTCCGTTTGAACGCCATCGTTGTGCGATTTTCTCGCGGCCGCTATCTGGTTACCGTCAGCTTGTCGATGTTGCGCACGATGTCCTGAAACGCCTGATCGAGCTCGGCGCCGTTGGCCGCCTGATAGAAATGTTTGGTGTTTCCGGTATCCGGGCTGGCGCAGGCCTGCAGCGTCGACTTGGCGTTTTTCTCGGTGAGCGCAAAGCCGATGGTGAATATCTCGATGCCCTGGTCTTGCATCGCCGCGCACAGTGTCGTCGCGGCGGTGCGTGTCTGTACCTTGCCGGCATCGTTGTAGACCTGATCCGGGTCGTTGGCGTCGAAATAGGACAGGTTAAATTCGCCATCCGTCATCAGGATCGCGTATTTCGCCACCTTCTTCGGATCCATCTTCGCCGGCCGCTCCGAGGCCTTCATCACCCCGCCCCAGTTTTCCGACAGCATGTACCAGGCCCACTGCACGCCGATATGGCCCGCCGTGCCGCCGGAGGCATCGAGGTCTTTGATCACGTTGTTCAGAGCCGAGGCATCCGTGGTCAGCGGCTGAATTGTCGCGAGGGGACAGGCCCGAGTGCGGCTCTGCCTGGCGAAGTCGGACAAAAAGAGATCGCGGTTGACCATGCTGACCTCGGGGCCAGCATCCGAATATTGATAGGCGCCTTTGCGCTCGGTCGCGCAATTGTCCGGCCGCGTCGATGCCGAAACATACTGCGGATCGTCATTGCCCGGCGCCTGCTTGCGCTCGCTGGCCTTGGTCTCGACGAAGACCGAACCTGCGGCAAGCGATCCGGCATTGACGGAATTCGCATAAGGCACAATCGCCACCCGCACCCGAGGATTGGCGGCGTTCTGGCCGGTAAGGAAGGAATTGACCGCGTTGCTCGCCGCCGTCCTCAGGTCCTTGATCTTCTGGCCCGCCATGGAACCGGTGACGTCGAGCATCATCGCCACCTCAACGGTCTTGTCGGAATAGAGCGCCGAGGTCGAGGCAGTCACGCGGCGCATGGTGCTGGTGCTGAACAGCGGAAAATAGAGGCCGACATCGACATGCGCATCCGCCTGTACGGTGTTGGCCGTCCTGTTGACCGTGAGCCTGTCGAGCACGATCTGGTTGGCCTGCAGGATGCCGGCCGTGCTGTTGGCGTCGAGAAACGCCTGCACCGTTTTGTTGGCATCGGTTTCCGTGATGACGCCGAGGGTGAGATCGCGGGCCGTCGAGGTCACGGCGGCGTCGACGACGCCCTGCAGGCTCGATCTCGCATTGTAGAGTTGCGAGATGTTGACCGCGAATCCCACCCCCAGCGCGAGGACCGATGCGGCAGCTCCGAACAGTACCGCGAAATTGCCTTCGCGGTTGCGGGCAAAGCCGTCCACCCCACGAACGACACCTCTGAACTGCCGCATCCCTTCCGCCTCCACTGTCCGCGGCACCGTGCCGCTCGGCAGAGGCGTTGCAGGATTTCGGCCAGAAGCCGCCGTAACGCGATTAACAAGAGGTTAATCCGTTGTTTTTGCTGACTTTCGGCAAATCTGAAGGTGAACCGGCGGTAAACGAAAATGCCTTGGAAACGCGACCTTCATGAAGCGCTTACCATAGTCTTGAAGACTGTCGCGGTCGTTCTCTCTTCGGCACAATCGAACTGTGCCGAAGCGGGTCAGCGGCTCCGGTGAAACATGGCGCAGCGCAGGGTCTGTTGAGATTCGGGTCAGGCCGAGTCGAGAAGGACGGCTTCCGAGAACCGGAGCGGAGCGTACTTGTACGTGAGCACCGGAAACGCAGGAGGCCGTCCTTCGCAGGCCGGCCTCACCTGAATATCGACAGAACCTACCCCAGCATCTGCGCGCTGGCCGTCCGATCGACGCCATGATGCGGGGGATTGAAGCGGTTGCCTTCCTGCTCGTAGGTCCAGACCTTGAACAGGGTGAGCCGGTGCGGGCCGAAACTGTGCAGCAGCGGCACGTCGGTGGCGTCGCGCCCGCGCGCGATGACGACGCGGCCGATGCGGGGCCGGTTGTGGCGCGGATCGAACGTGTACCATTTGCCGTCGAGGTAGACTTCCATCCAGGCCGAGAAATCCATCGGCGCCGGGTCGGCCGGCACGCCGATATCGCCGAGATAGCCGTTCACATAGCGCGCCGGAATGTTCATGCATCGGCAAAGCGCGATCGCCAGATGCGCGAAATCGCGGCACACCCCGACACGCTCCTCATGCGCCTGGGCCGCCGTGCGCGTGGCGCGCGCATAGCCGTAGCCGAAGGAAAGCCGGCTGTTGACGTAATCGACGATCGCCTGGACGCGTGCCCAGCCGGGCGGCAGCTGGCCGAAAAGCTGCCAGGCGGTGTCGCTGAGGTGATCGGTCTCGCAATAGCGGCTGCCGAGCAGATAGACCAGCACATCGTCCGGCAGTTCCGCGACCGGCGTTTCGTGCGCCAGCGTGTTCACCTCGTCGGTCTCGCCGCTGTCCTCGACCGCTGCGTCATAGAGGATGCGGAAGTTGCCTGCCGGCGCCGTGAAACGACGGCAGATATTGCCGTGGCGGTCGCAATAGGTTCGGGTCGGCACCGACGGCGAGGTCAGAAGCCGTGTCTGCCGCTTGATGTCGGCATGGCGGTCCGGATGGATGTCGAGAAGCGAGATGATCGGCGTCACGGCCGCGCATTCGATGGCGATTTCATAGCCGAGCCGGATCAGCATCGCATGCCCCCTTGATGATCTTGGAAAGACTGCCCGTTCAACGCCGCGAGCCGAAGCTTGTTCCCGTGCCGGGATGAAATGGCGGGCCTTTCGCCTTCTCAGGCGGTGCCGGCCGGTCTAAACTGGGCTTTGCGTTTCGCCCCTCCCGAAAACGATTCTCCAGGACATTCGATGTTTGCAGGCTCAAAATTCGCTGCCTTCCTGTTCGACATGGACGGCACGGTGCTCAACTCGATCGCCGCGGCAGAACGGGTGTGGGCAAAATGGGCGGAGCGTCACGGCCTCGACGTGACGAGCTTCCTGCCCACGATCCATGGCAAGCGCGCGATCGAGACGATCGCGGGACTGAAGCTGCCGGGCGTCGACGCCGTCGCCGAAGCCGATGCCCTGCTCAAGGCCGAGGCGGAGGACCTCGAAGGCATCGTCCCGATTCCTGGCGCCATCGCGTTTCTGCAATCGCTGCCGCCGGAGCGCTGGGCGATCGTCACTTCGGCGCCGCGCGAGCTGGCGCTGCTGCGCATCGAGGCGGCCGGTATTCCGGTTCCCGCCATGATGGTCACGGCGGAAGATGTCACTCATGGCAAGCCGGCGCCGGACTGCTTCCTGCTGGCGGCAAGCCGTCTCGGCGTCGAGGCGCGCGACTGCCTGGTCTTCGAGGATGCGCCAGCGGGCATCGCGGCAGGCGAGGCCTCCGGCGCGTCGGTGGTGGTGATCAGCGCCACGCATGTCCACCCGCTGGTCACGCCGCACCCGACAATCCGTTCCTATGACGAAATCGGCATCGCTACGGACGTCAGTGGCTGGATCGCGCTCGCGCCCGAGCGTGCGGTTGCTTAGAAGTCGGTGGCGAGCCCCTTCACCTCCCAGTCGCCGTAGCGGCCGGGCTCCTTGCCGCCGCGACCGCCGATTTCCTTCGGCAATTGCGCTTCGGCCGCTCGGTAGTTCCGGCGACGCGCTTCGGCTTCGGTCAACGCGCGCTGCGCCGCTGGGGTGAGCGTTTTTTGCGGCTCTTTGGTCGTTGCAACTGCTTCGGTTTTGCTGGGTTCTTCAGTCATGCGATACTCCCGCCGATTGAAACGAAGACCGGCGCCTCCCATCATATAGCCATGACGACAGAAGGATCGACCCCTATTCGCCACCCCCTCCGCCATCAGACCAGACGGATGGAACGATGAACACGCTTCGCACCGCCATGCTTCTTGCCGCGATGACGGCGCTGTTCATGGGCGTCGGTTATCTGATCGGCGGCTCGGGCGGCATGGTCATCGCGCTTCTGATCGCCGCCGGCACCAATTTGTTCAGCTATTGGAACGCCGACAAGATGGTGCTGTCGATGAACCGCGCCGTCGAGGTCGACGCGAAGAACGCGCCCGAATATTACGCGATCGTGCAGGCGCTGGCCAAGCAGGCCGGCCTGCCGATGCCGAAGACATATCTGATCGACAACCCGCAGCCCAACGCCTTCGCCACCGGCCGCAATCCGGAAAATGCTGCCGTTGCGGCGTCCACCGGCCTGCTCGAGCGGCTCTCCCATGAAGAGGTCGCGGCGGTGATGGCGCATGAGCTTGCCCATGTGCAGCATCGCGATACGCTGACCATGACGATCGTGGCGACGCTCGCCGGCGCCATCTCGATGCTCGGCAATTTCGCCTTCTTCTTCGGCGGCAGCCGCGAGAACAACAATCCGTTCGGCTTTGTCGGCGTGCTTGTAGCGATGATCGTTGCGCCACTCGCCGCGATGATCGTGCAGATGGCGGTGAGCCGCACCCGCGAATACGAAGCCGACCGGCGCGGCGCCGAGATCTGCGGCAACCCGTTGTGGCTGGCTTCGGCGCTCAACAAGATCGCTCGCGGCGCCGAACGGATCCCCAATGAGGATGCCGAGCGCAATCCGGCGATGGCGCATCTTTTCATCATCAATCCTCTGCATGGCGAGCGCATGGACAATCTGTTCTCGACCCACCCGAGCACCGAGAACCGCATAGCCGCGCTGCAGGAGATGGCGCGCGCGATGGGTGGCGCATCGCCGGCCGCCCGGCGCCGGGCTTCTCCGCCACCCATTCAGCCCGAGGAGCCGTCGGCGGGGCCATGGGGCAAGCCGGCGGACCCGCCGCCAGCGGAGGCTGAGCCGGCGCCGCCAAAGCCCAATCCCTGGGGCCGCAACCCGACCGGACCGCGCAATGTCCGGTCGAAGGGTCCCTGGTCGTGACGCCGCCGAGGCGCGGACAGTCAGGCAATCCGCAACACAGGGCTGGTGACGAGAACGTCGCCGGCCTTGCCGCACGCAAGGCGGCGGCGCGGCTGCTTGCCGCCGTCATCGATGCCGGCTCGCCGCTCGATGGGTTGACCGACAACGAGCATGGCCATCCGCAATACAAGGCGCTGGACGGCCGCGACCGGGCGCTGGTGCGCGCCATCCTGGTCACGGCGCTGCGCCACCGCATGACCATTGCCGGGCTGCTGTCCAAGCGCCTGGAAAAGCCGCTGCCGGCCAATGCCACGGCGCTCTCGCATATCCTCAATGTCGCCGCCGCGCAGATCCTGTTTCTGGATGTTCCCGACAGCGCCGCCGTCGACCTTGCCGTCACCCATGCCAAATCCGATCCGCGAACGCTGCGTTTCTCCGGGCTCGTCAACGGCGTGCTGCGTTCGCTGGCGCGCGCCAAGGAGGCTGAGCTTGGCCCGGCGCTTGCCGCCACCAGCGAGGCGCCGCAATGGTTCTCCGAACGGCTGACCGCCGCTTACGGAGCCGACAAGGCGCGCGCCATCCTTGCCGCCCATCGCCACGAGGCGCCCGTAGACTTCACCGTCAAGGCCGATCCGGCGCTCTGGGCCGAGCGTTTGGGCGGCATCGTGCTGCCGACCGGAACCGTACGCGTCGAGAAGCTCGCCGCCAATGTCATCGACCTCCCCGGTTTCGCCGACGGCGCCTGGTGGGTGCAGGATGCGGCCGCAAGCCTGCCGGCACGCCTGTTCGGCGACATCAGAGGCCAGCGCGTCGCCGACCTGTGCGCCGCGCCCGGCGGCAAGACGGCGCAGCTTATCCTGGCCGGCGCAGAGGTGACCGCGATCGACACCTCGAAGAACCGGCTGGCGCGGCTCAGTCAGAATCTCGAGCGCCTTGGCCTGACCGCCGAGCTCGTCCAGACCGACCTCCTGGATTACCGGCCGGCACAATTGTTCGACGCCGTGCTGCTCGATGCGCCCTGCTCCTCGACCGGCACGGTGCGCCGCCACCCCGACGTGCCATGGACGAAGACCATGGCCGACGTCGAAAAGCTCGCCGACCTCCAGCGTCGGCTGCTTGCCCATGCCGTTACCCTCGTCAGGCCCGGCGGACGGATCGTGTTCTCCAACTGCTCGCTCGACCCGATCGAAGGCGAGGAGCTTTATCGCGATTTCCTCGCCGGGAGCCCCGGCGTCGTCGCCGATCCGATCCGGCCTGGCGAATTTGCCGGCGTCGATCCGTTTCTGACCCCGGAGGGTATGTTGCGCACCACGCCGGCCGACCTCGCGCTGGAAACGCCCGGGATTTCAGGCCTGGACGGCTTCTTTGCCGCGCGGATGAGACGGGCCGATTGAGACGTTATCTCATAAAATTTGCTGACTTTTTTAGCGACGGCACGGGCAAGGCGGCGTGAAGCGGTTCACTTCGGCGAAATCCGCCTTCGCATAAGTTCTTGAATCGCATAAGCTTGTGCTTGGGTTATGGGGACATCAGGAGGGCTATTGGCACTTGTTGCCGGCAGCACGACGCGTCTTTGGACGCTTGTCGCGAGGGAGTTCTGGCGCAAAACGCGCCGGCGCCTCCGCGCCGGGCCGGTCTATCGCTGGCGCTATTCCGGCCGCACGCCCGAGCGCGTCCTGATCGCGCCGCCGGATCTGCGGCTTGCCGATCCGCAGATCGCGCTGGAGATCTATTACGGCCGCTATCCTCTGTCGGGCCACTTGGTCGAGACCGGCGGCAAGTCGCCTTTTCAGCTCGACGTGCCCAATCGCGGCTGGCAGAAATCGTTGCATGGCTTCCGCTGGCTGCGCCACATGCGCGCCACCGGCACCGAGCTCGCCGCCGCCAACGCGAGAGCCCTGGTGACCGACTGGATCGCCATGCATGGCAACCAGATCTCCGGCATCGCCTGGGAGCCGGGAACGACGGCCAAGCGGGTGATCGCCTGGCTGCAGCACTCCTCGGTGGTGCTGCAGGGCGCCGAATTCCCTTTCTATCGCGCCTTCCTGAAATCGCTCGCCGTGCAGATCCGCTATCTCCGCTCGATGGTGCGCGAGATGCCCGATGGCGAGGCCAGGTTGCGCGCCCGCATCGCGCTCGCCTTCGCCGCGCTGTCCCTGCCGGCGCCGGCCTCGGCGCTGCGTGCCGCGACACGCAACCTGGCCGAGGAGCTCGAGCATCAGATCCTGCCCGATGGCGGCCATATCTCGCGCAAGCCGATGGCGGTGCTCGAGCTGCTGGCCGATCTTCTGCCGTTGCGCCAGACCTATGCCAACCAGGCCGAGGCGCCGCCGTCGGCCTTGATCGGCGCCATCGACCGGATGTTGCCGGCGCTGCGTTTCTTTCGCCATCAGGACGGCAGCCTTGCCCGCTTCAACGGCATGGGCGCCACCATCCACGACCGCATCGCCACCATCATGCGCCATGACGACACGGTGGGCGCGCCGCTGCTGCACGCGCCGCACTCCGGCTACGAGCGCCTGTCGATGGGCGGCGTGACGGTCATCGCCGACACCGGCCTGCCGCCGCCGCTCGACGTCTCCAACGCAGCACATGCCGGCTGCCTCGCCTTCGAGCTCTCCTCCGGGCGCCAGCACTTCATCGTCAATGCCGGCATCGACACTTACGGCGCCCCGGAATTCCGGCCGCTGGCCCGCGCCACCGCCGCGCACTCGACCGCGACGCTCAACGACACCTCGTCGGCGCGCTTCAGCCACTCGCTGCGCGTCAGCGACCTTTTGGGATCGCCGCTGATCGGCGGCCCGCAGCATGTGCCCTGCAGGCGCCTCGACCAGAAGGGCATGCAAGGCTTCGTCGCCCGCCATGACGGCTATGTCCAGCAGTTCGGCTTCCTGCATGAGCGCGAGTTGAAGCTGACCAGCAACGGCAACGTGCTTGCCGGCCGCGATCGGTTCCTGCGCCCGGGCAATGCCGCGATCCGCAACAACGGCCGCGACTTCGTCACGGTGCGCTTCCACGTCCACCCAGACATCAGCCTGCTGCAGGACGACCACGACCGCCTGACGCTCGCCGGCGCGCAGGGCGACAGCTGGGTCTTCACCTGCGCCGAAGTGGTGCCGGAGGTCGAGGAATCGATCTACTTTGCCGGCCTGAGCGGGCCGCGCCGCAGCCGGCAGATCGTGCTCGCCTTCAAGGCCTCGGAAATTGCCGAGGTCCACTGGCAGCTGACCCGCACAGTTATTTCCGGCTATTCCGAAAACAACTGAGGCTGGCTGGCAAACGGCTGCGCGCCTGATCCCGGACTCACTTGATTTCCGGGGCTCATATGCTAGGGCCGGCCAACGTCCCTGCCAACAGCTCTGAAAGGCCGCCCACCATGGCCGTGCCCACAAAAAACATTCCGGCGCCCGACCTCGTTCCGGTGCGCCGCGCGCTGCTTTCCGTCTTCGACAAGACAGGCTTGGTCGATTTCGCCAAGGCGCTCGCCGCCGCCGGCGTCGAGCTGGTTTCGACCGGCGGCACGGCAAAGGCCCTCGCCGGGGCGGGCCTGACGGTCCGCGACGTTTCCGAGCTCACCGGCTTTCCCGAGATCATGGATGGGCGGGTGAAGACCTTGCATCCGTCGGTGCATGGCGCGCTGCTCGGCATCCGCGACGACGCCGAGCATGCCAAGGCCATGCACGACCACAACATCGAGCCGATCGACCTCGTCGTCTGCAATCTCTATCCGTTCGAGGACGTCCGCCGCTCCGGCGCCGGCTATGCCTCGATCGTCGAGAACATCGACATCGGCGGGCCGGCGATGATCCGCGCCTCGGCCAAGAACCACGCCTACGTCGCCATCGTTACCGACCCGGCCGACTATGCTTCCGTCGTCAACGCGCTGGAGGTGAATCTGGGCTCGCTGTCGCTCGATTTCCGCAAGATGCTGGCGGCCAAGGCCTTTGCGCGCACCGCCACCTATGACGCTGCGATCTCCGGATGGTTCGCCGAGGCGCTGGAGATCGAGCACCCGACATGGCGCGCGTTCGGCGGCCGGCTCGACCAGGTGATGCGCTATGGCGAGAACCCGCATCAGGGCGCAGGCTTCTACCTGTCGGGAGACAAGCGGCCGGGCGTGGCAACGGCAAAGCAGTTGCAAGGCAAGCAGCTCTCCTACAACAACATCAACGACACCGACGCCGCTTTCGAGTTGGCCGGCGAGTTCGATCCGGCGCGCTCGGCGGCGGTCGCTATCATCAAGCATGCCAACCCCTGCGGCGTTGCCGAAGGCTCATCGCTGAAGGCGGCCTACGCCAAGGCGCTGGCCTGCGATCCGGTCTCGGCCTTCGGCGGCATCGTCGCCATGAACCGCATCCTCGACGCCGAGGCGGCGGAAGAGATCGTCAAGACCTTCACCGAGGTCATCATCGCGCCCGACGCCACCGACGAGGCCGCCGCCATCGTCGCGGCGAAGAAGAATTTGCGCCTGCTGGTCACCGGCGGCCTGCCCGATCCCCGCGCCGCCGGCACGACGGTGAAATCCGTCGCCGGCGGACTGCTTGTGCAAAGCCGCGACAATGCGGTCGTCGACGATCTCGAGCTCAAGGTGGTGACGAAGCGCGCGCCGACGCCGGCTGAGATGGCCGACCTCAAATTCGCCTTCCGCATCGCCAAGCATGTCAAGTCCAACGCCATCGTCTATGCCAGGGACGGCGCGACCGTCGGCATCGGCGCCGGCCAGATGAGCCGCGTCGATTCCTCGCGCATCGCCGCCCGCAAGGCGCTCGACGCTGCCGAAGCGGCGGGCCTCGCCGAGCCGCTGACCAAAGGCTCGGTCGTCGCCTCGGACGCCTTCTTCCCCTTCGCCGACGGCCTGCTGTCGGCTATCGAGGCCGGCGCCACGGCGGTCATCCAGCCCGGCGGCTCGATGCGCGACGAGGACGTCATCGCCGCCGCCGACGCGCACGGCATCGCCATGGTGTTCACCGGCGTAAGGCATTTCAGGCATTAGCGCTTCTTCCTTCTCCCCTTGTGGGAGAAGGTGTCGCCGAAGGCGACGGATGAGGGGTGCTCCAGGGAATGAGGCGTGGGCGATTGCAGCTTTCGACGGGCATGTTCGCCAAGCTGGAGCACCCCTCATCCGTCTCGGCGCTCCGCGCCGATCCACCTTCTCCCACAAGGGGAGAAGGAAAAGTCGCGTTACCTCTTCGGCTTATCCGCCGGATACGGCGTCCCCGCCAGGATCGCCATGCCGATGCCGAGGAACAGGATGATCGCCGCCATGCCGAGCCGCGGCGAATTGCTGATGGTGGTGATGCTCGCCACCATGAACGGCGCCAGGAAGCTCGTCGCCCGGCCGGCCAGCGCATAGATGCCGAAATAGCGGCCGGACTCGGCGGCGGTCACGCTACGCGCCATGTAGGATCGCGATGACGCTTGCACCGGCCCGAAGGCGAGCCCAATCAGCAGGCCGTAGAGGATATAGGCTTTCTCGGCCGCTGTGCCGAACAGGCCGCCGGAATCGGCGGTCGGCAGCGGGACAAGGCCGAGCAGCGTGAAGCCAGGCCCTGTCGAGACGACGCCGATGGTGGCGACCGATAGCATCACCAGCGCGATCATCACCACATGCTTCGAGCCCAGCGCTGTATCGAGCCGCGCCGCGATCCAGCAGCCGAAGATGGCGACGACGTTGAGGATGATGCCGAACATGCCGATCTCGGTGATCGACCAATGGAACATGCCGGCCGCGAACGTGCCGCCGAGCGCGAGCAGCGCATTGACACCGTCCTGATAGACCATGCGGGCCAGGAGGAAGCGCAGGATGCCGCTGCGCCGGCGCACTTCGGCAAGCGTCGACTTCAATTCAGACAGGCCCTCGCGCACCGCCGGCCCGATCGGGATTCCTTTGATTGCGTCGGGCGTGAAGAAGAACATCGGCAGGATGAACAGGAAATACCAGCCGGCCGACATCGGCCCGGTGAAGCGCGCGTCTTCGCCGAGCTTCGGATCGAGCCCGAACAGCGGGTCGAGGCCGATGATCGTCTTGCCCGTTTCGAGATTGCCGGCCAGAAACAGCACCACGAAGATCAGCGCCACCATGCCGCCGAGATAGCCGAGCCCCCAGGCGACGTTGGAAATCCGGCCGATCTCTTCCTTCGGCACCAGCCGCGGCATCATGGAATCGTTGAACACGGTCGAGAATTCGGCTGCCACCGAGGCCAGCGAGAACAACAGCACAACCAGGAACAGGTTCGAGCCCGGTGCAGCGAACCACAGCAACGTAAGGCTGACGATCTTGATCGCCGCGAAAAAGGCGATCCAGGGCTTGCGCGGCCCGGTCTGGTCGGCGATCGAGCCGAGCACTGGCGATAGCACCGCGATGATCAGGCCGGCGGCGGCAATGCCGTAGCCCCAGGCGGCCTGCCCGGCGGTCGGGTCGCTCGCCATGCGCGAGACGAAATAGGGCCCGAAGATGAAGGTGGTGACGACGGTGAAGAAAGGCTGCGCCGCCCAGTCGAAGAACATCCAGCCCCAGATGCCGCGCCCCGATGCCCGCTGCACTGTCTCTACTGCCGCCATGCTGATTCCCCTGGCATCGCCCGCGCCGGGCGCCATGTCTGCATGTTTTCAGGCACCGATGCAAACGGACAAGCATGGCGACAATTCTTCGCCCCACGAAGTGGGCTATGCTATGCACACATCTTCTGTGACTGGCGCGACTGATCAGGCCGAGGCTTGATTGCCCGGTGGTTCCCCCAATCCGTCGCTGCTTCGCAGCGCCACCTTTCCCCCTCCGGAGGGAAAGGAAGGGAGCCTTGCCGGACGAGCGTTGACGGCAAAAAGCTTGGCGCCTTCCTCTACCCCGTCGATCGGGGGAGAGGTGGCTCGGCGAAGCCGAGACGGAGTGGGGGTCGACCAGCGCTGCATAAGATAATGCATGCGCCAAGCTGCCATGCACGCTATCGCCAAAGACCAGCCGCTTGGAAATGTGTGCATGCCGTAGCGAAGTGGGGAGAGGTGGCTCGGCGAAGCCGAGACGGAGAGGGGAATGCGGCGACCTCCGGCAGGTTGATCATTCAAAGAAGATCTCCGCCCTGCGAAGGCCCCTCTCGGCCTCGCTGCGCTCGGCACCTCTCCCCACTTCGTGGGGCGAGGAACTTCACATCCCCGTCAGGTCGCTCATCAGGCCGGACGCCACCGACAGCCGCGACACGGTGATGTCGCCGCCTTCGGTCAACGCCTGCAGCCGTTCGCGGATGCGCGCGACGCGCTCGCCGCCGGCCTCCAGCCAGGCCGCGACCGGATCCGCCGCCGTACCGTAACCGGTGAGCGCCGCCACCGTGATGCCGCGACGCGCCACGCCGATCGTGTCGGTCGCGCGCGACAGCGCCAGCTGGTCATAATAATCCGCCGGCATGATCGAACGCGCGGCTTCCTCGACGCGCGGGATGCGGAAGGCATCGCTGACGGCGAAGAACGCCTTGGCCGCGCTGACGATATCGGCATTGGCGGTGCGTGCGGTGAGCGCGATATCCGGGATCAGTTCGGCCACCTCGGTCAGAGCGAGCTGCCCGGCGAGCTTTTCCGGTGCGCCGCCCTTGAACAGGCCGTGCCGCCGATCCTCGATGCGCTCGCGCGAGAATGCGGGCAGCAGCGAGAGAAGCTTCGGTTCAAGCGCCTTGCGGGCTTCCTGCAATTCGGCGATGCGCTGCCCGAGCGGCGCGGAGCTCGCTTCGGTCTTCAGATACCAGCCGCTGGTCATGAAGATTAGCCGGCTAACCGCCTGATAGAGATCGAGCTGGATCTGGCCGTCGATCTGGTTGTCGAGCGCGTCGATCTCCTTATAGAGCGCGGGCAGCGCGAAGCCGTCGCGGACCACGGCGAAGGTGCGCACGACATCGGCCGCCGTGCGGCCGGTCGATTCCTGCAGCCGGTTGACGAAGGACGGGCCGCCGCGATTGACCAGGTCGTTGGCGACGACCCGCGCGATGATCTCGCGCCGCAGCCTGTGGTCGCGGATCTCGCCGGCGAATTTCTTGGTCATGCGCTCCGGAAAATAGCCCATCAGGTCACGGTCGAAATGCTGATCGTCCGGCACGTCGCTGGCGACGATGTCGGAAAACAGCACGATCTTGGCATAGGCGAGCAGCACGCCGAGCTCGGCCCTGGTCAGCGGCTCGCCGCGCGCCTCGCGTTCGGCAAGCGCCGCCGGCGACGGCAGCGTCTCGACCGCCCGGTCGAGCAGGCCGCGCGCTTCGAGCGCCGACATGAAGCGCGCCTGGTGCGCGATGTCGGCGAGCCCGCGCCTGCGCGCCAACGAAAGCGCCAGCGTCTGCTGATAGTTGTTGGCGAGCACCAGCGCGCCCACTTCGTCGGTCATCTCGGCGAGCAGCTTGTTGCGCGCCGGCCTCGCCAGCGAGCCTTTGCGCATCGCCGACGCCAGCGCGATCTTAATGTTCACCTCGACGTCGGAACAGTTGACGCCGCCCGAATTGTCGATGGCGTCCGAGTTGCAGCGGCCGCCATTCATGCCGAACTCGATGCGCGCCCGTTGCGTGACGCCGAGATTGGCGCCCTCGCCGATGACTTTGGCCCGGACGTCGAGCGCCGTGACCCGAACGGCGTCGTTGGCGCGGTCGCCGACATCGGCGTTGCTTTCGCCCGAAGCCCGCACATAGGTACCGATGCCGCCGAACCACAAAAGGTCGACCGGCGCCTTGAGGATGGCGTTCATGATCTCGACCGGCGTAGCCGTGGTCTTGGCGAGGCCGATCGCGGCGGCCGCGGCCTCCGGCAGCGTGATCGATTTCTGGTTGCGCGAGACGATGACGCCGCCTTCCGACAGCTTCGACTTGTCGTAGTCCTGCCAGGACGAGCGCGGCAGCGCGAACATGCGCTGCCGCTCGGCCATCGAGGCGGCCATGTCCGGATCGGGATCGATGAAGATGTCGCGATGGTCGAAGGCGGCGATCAGCTTGGTGGCCGGCGACAACAGCATGCCGTTGCCGAACACGTCGCCCGACATGTCGCCGACGCCGACCACAGTGAAGGGCGAGGTCTGGATGTCGCGGTTCATCTCGCGGAAATGCCGCTTTACCGCTTCCCAGGCGCCCTTGGCGGTGATGCCCATCTTCTTGTGGTCGTAGCCGGCCGAGCCGCCGCTGGCGAAGGCGTCGTCCAGCCAGAAATGGTGTTTTTCGGAAATGGCATTCGCGGTGTCTGAGAAGGTCGCCGTGCCCTTGTCGGCGGCGACGACGAAATACGGATCGTCCTGGTCGCGCCGTACCACGCCGGCCGGCGGGATGACGCCGTCGACGCCGATATTGTCGGTGATCGAGAGCAGGCTGGAGACGAAGTTCTTGTAGGCCGAGGTGCCTGCTTCGAAGATGGCATCGCGCCCGGCGCTCATCGGCAGCTTCTTGGGATAGAAGCCGCCCTTGGCGCCGACCGGCACGATGACGGCGTTCTTGACCTGCTGCGCCTTGACCAAACCCAGCACCTCGGTGCGGTAATCCTGGGCGCGGTCCGACCAGCGCAGGCCGCCGCGCGCCACCGGGCCGAAGCGCAGATGCACGCCTTCCACCTCGGATCCGTAGACGAAGATCTCGCGCCATGGCCGCGGCGCCGGCAGTCCCTCGACCGCCTGCGAATCGAGCTTGATCGCCAGCGACTGCCCTTTCTGTTTCGTATCGGTTACGAAATGATTGGTGCGCAGCGAGGCTTCAATGAGGTTGAGATAGCGGCGGATGATGGTGTCGTCGTCAATGTTGGGCACCTCCTCCAGCGCGTCCTTGATCTTGGCCTTGAGGTGCTTGGCCGCAACCGCGCCTTCGCCTTCGGCCGCCGGGCCGAGCCGGGCGACGAACAGCGCGTGCAGGCCGCGCGCGATCTCGGGATAGCGATTGAGTGCGGCGGCGATGAAATCCTGGCTCTGCGGAATGCCGGCCTGCTGCAGATAGCGGCCATAGGCGCGCAGGATGGCGATCTCGCCAGACCACAGGCCGGCGGTCTGGGCCAGGCCGTTATAGCTGTCATTGTCGACATCGCCGCGCCAGACCGACAGGAAGGCGTCTTCGAACAACGCGCCGCCATCGGAGATGTCTATACGCGCGCCATAGCTGTTCTCCAGCTCCATGTCGTGGATGAAGACTTTGCCGGAGCCGGTGTCGGCGACCTCGAACGTGCGCTCGCTGATGACGCGGAAGCCGATATTTTCGAGCACCGGCACGCGCCGCGACAGCGCGACAGGGCTGCCGAAATGGTAAATCTTCAAAGCCGCCTGGTGCGGCTTCTGGTCGGCATGGCGGTAATAGTCGATGGCGATCGGATTGTCGGCCCCGATCTTCGCGATGCGGCCGGCGTCGGCCAGCGCCACGGCGGCCGAGAAACTGTCGCGATAGCTTTCGGGGAAACGCGCCGCGATCGCCTTCAGCGCCGGATCGCTGCCGGCGGCTTCCGCGGCTTCGGCGAGCGCGTCCTCCCAAGTGCGCACGATGTCGCGAATCGCCGCCTCGATCGCCGACTGCTCGACCTTCGGGGTCTTGCCGCCGGAACGGCCGATGATGAAATGCACGCGCGCCAGCCCGCCTTCCGGGAAGGCCGGGTAATAGGCCGACAGACGGCCCTCGAACACCGTCTTGAGATAGGTGCCGACCTTCTCGCGCACGACGCTGTCGTAGCGGTCGCGCGGTACGAAGACGATGATCGAGACGAAGCGGTCGAACTGGTCGACGCGTACCAGCGCCCGCACGCGCGGCCGCTCGATCAGCCCGAGTATGGCGCTGGCATGCTTGCGCAGGATGGGAATGGGAACCTGGAACAGCTCGTCGCGCGGATAGCTTTCCAGGATGTTGATCAGCGCCTTGCCGGAATGATCGTGCGGATCGAAGCCGGATTTCGAGATCACGGTCTCGGCCTTGGAGCGCAGATAGGGGATCTTCATCACCGAGCGCGTGTAGGCGGTCGAGGTGAACAGGCCGACGATGCGCAGCTCGCCCGCGAGCGCCCCCTTCGACGTGTAGGTCTTGATGCCGATGTAATCGAGATAGATGCGGCGATGCACCGACGACTTGGCATTGGCCTTGGTGACGATCAGCGGCTCCGGCCCGTGCAGGAAGGCGCGGATTTCCGGCGTCGTCGTCACCGCCTCGGTGCCGCGCCTCAACACCAGCACATCCGGATCCGACAGGATGCCCAGGCCGGGTTTGTCGGCGCGCTCCAGCGAGCCGCTTTCCTCGCCGCCGGTATATTTGAACTCGCGCATGCCGAGGAAGGTGAAATTGTCGTCGCGCAGCCATTCGAGGAAGGCGATCGCCTCGGCGACGCTCTTCTTGTCGAGCGGCACCGCCGAATAGCGGAATTCGGAAATCGCCTGGTCGAGGCGGGCGAGCATCCGCTTCCAGTCGACGACGGCCGCCCGGACCTGCGAAAGCACCTTGTGCAGCCGCCCGGTGAGGCTCTTGGCCTGCTCGGCGGTCAGCCGCGGGATATGCACATGGACGACGCTCAGCCGGTCGTCATCCTCCTTGCCGCCGTCGCCAAGCACCTCGACCACACCGGTCTTGCCGTGGCGGACGGTGACGATCGGATGGGTGACCAAGGTCGGCTCACCGCTTGTCTCGGTGATTTCGCCGAGGATGGAATCGAACAGGAACGGCATGTTGTCGTTGACGACGGTGATGACCGTGACCGGCCGGCCGTCGCAGGCAACGCCCGAATCGGCTTCGACGGCAACGACGCTTTCGCCCTTCCTGTGGCTGGCGACTGCTTGGGCGGCGAGCTCGCCGGCGCGCTCGAGGTCGGCCACGTCATAGGCCGCGATGTCCTCGGCGGGCGCCCGCGCCAGCAGATAGTCGGCAAGCCTTGCGGGTTTCTCCTCCGCTTTCGCGGCGGCGGCTTTCCTCTTCGGCTTGGATTTCACGCTGGCCATGACGCTTAGTCCCTCCCGTTATATGCTTTTGCGACTATGGTAGCCAGATGACCGCCGTTTGGCGACAAAGGTTTGACGGCGCTTAAAAAAATTCCAACCGACGCCGCCGTCCCGCGAGGAGAACAACCATGACCGGCAAAGTAACCGCGCTCGACCTTGTCCATGCGGAGCTCGGCGAGACGACAAAAGCCTATTTCGCCAAATGCGAGGAGAAGCTCGGCCTCGTGCCAAACGTGCTTCTCGCCTACGCCTTCGACGAGAAGAAGCTGCGCGCCTTCACCGACATGTATAACGACCTGATGCTGGGCGAGTCCGGTCTGTCGAAGCTCGAGCGCGAGATGATCGCCGTGGTCGTCTCCTCGATCAACCACTGCTTCTATTGCCTGACCGCGCATGGCGCGGCAGTGCGCCAGCTGTCGGGCGAACCGGCCTTCGGCGAGATGATGGTGATGAATTTTCGCGCCGCCGATCTGTCGGACCGGCAGCGCGCCATGCTCGAATTCGCCGTGAAGCTGACCGAGGAGCCGGCTAAAATCGTCGAGGCCGATCGCGCCGCCTTGCGCCAGGCCGGCTTCACCGACCGCGACATCTGGGACATCGCCTCGACAGCCGCCTTCTTCAACATGTCGAACCGGGTGGCGGCCGCGGTCGACATGCGGCCCAATCCCGAATATCACGCCATGGCAAGGTGAGCTCGTTACAGTAGACTCAACTTAACATCGATTGCCTGTTTTTCATTTTGGTCCGATGATCAGGATTGCGGCAAGGCCGCATATCGGATTGCAGCATCACTGCATATCGCAAGCGGCGTGGCCGCATGCCGGTTCGACGCCGCCGACAAAGGGAGGAGAACATGGCGAAATTTCTCTATGTCTATCATGGTTCCGGCAAGATGCCGACCGACGAAGCCGAACGCAAAGCGGCGATGGATGCCTGGACCGGCTGGTACGACAAGCTCGGCTCGGCCGTGGTCGACGGCGGCAATCCGGTCGGCATGTCGAAGACGGTGCTGCCCGGCGGCAAGATCGAGAACAATGGCGGCAGCAATCCGACCGCCGGCTACACGATCGTCGAAGCCAAGGATATCGACGATGCCGTCGCCAAAGCCAAGGACTGCCCGATCCTGATGGACCCGGCTTTCACTGTCGAGGTCGCGCCGATCATCGAAATGATGTGAGGCCGGCGCTCTATCGCGCGGCGATAGCGGCGGCAGCGCCCGCCATCGTCGTGGCGCTGACACGGTTGGCGATCTTCATGGCGCGCTTGCTCTTCAGCAACCGGCGCGCCTGGGAGGCGGCCAGCACCCAGGCGAGATCGATGACGATCAGCACGAGCGCCATGGTCAGCGTCAGCTCGACCCAGCCGATCACGCTGACCGAAGCCAGATCGATGATGGTCGGCAGCAGCGCCAGATAGAACATCATGATTTTCGGATTGCCGAGCGTCACCGCCATGCCGGCAAGGAAAAGTTTCAGGGGCGAGTCCTCGCGCGGCATCTCGCCCTCCTTCGCCTCGACCGGCGCCGTCCACATCTTGAACGCGAGATAAGCAAGGTAGGCGACGCCAACCCATTTCACGACGACGAAGGCGTAGTGGAAGGTTTGCGCCACGACGGCGAGCCCGAACACCGCCAGCGAAAGCCAGACGCCCTCGCCGATCCACATCGCCAGCAGGAACGGGAAGACGTCGCGGAATCCTTTCGAGATCACCCGCGCCACAAGTGCTGCGATCGACGGGCCGGGTGAGCCGGCGGCAACGAACAAAGCGGCGGCGAAGATCAGCAGCGAGGCGAGATGCATGAGGTCGCTTCCTATAAGATAGAAAAGAACGATAGCCGATCAGAGTATATTTGGCACGCCCCGGCAAGGCGCGACCGTTCATCAAGGCGACAACAACTGCCAGCGCCGGCGCCGCCCCTCATCTGGCTGCCGCCATCTTCTCCCCGTAAACGGAGCGAAGGGACATGGCGCCGACGATTTCGCCAGTCGCGAACGTTGCAGAATGGGCGCCGGCGTCGCGGCCAGCCTCTTTCTCCCCGTTTACGGGAAGAAATACCCCGCAGGGCAATGAGGGGCAGCGCCAACCTCGGCCCCCTAGACCTTGCCCCTTCATCAACGTCCCGCTAGAAGACCCATCCCGACGTCCATTTCGAGCATCACTTTGCCTCAGTAATCGCCGGTCTCGCCAACTCCTCTGAATGCACCGCAGGCGCAGCTTTAGCGGCCCTGCATCTGTTCACGTGTTCTTCAGGCGGCGGTTCGAGACCGGTTTGGCATTGCTGAGCCGCCGTCGCGTGCAATCCGCGCCGACGCCTGACTTTCAAACACGCAGTCTTCGCCACGCCGTGGCCCGTGAGGGCATCTCGGACATCGCCGGCCTGGGGGACTTCCCGACGGGAAGGGCCTACCGGCATGTCTCGAACCTTGTGCGCACGCTGGACGATTGCGCCCGCAATCGCGCCTCGACCTCTCATCAATTGCAATCGCTGCGGCGGCTTCAAGCCTTATCGATGCGGCGGGAAATTCCGCGTCAATGCCAACGGCAAGCGCATTGACGTCTGGCTGATCTATCGCTGCGTCGACTGCGACAATTCCTGGAATTTCGCCATCCTGGAACGGCGAAATCGCCGCGACATCGAGCCGGCGCTGCTTGCCGCGCTCGAAAGCAACGATCCGGACCTTGTCCGCCACCACGCCTTCGACGGCGCGATGCTGCGCGACCGGGCTGGCCGGATCGAGGAATCGCCCGGCGCCACGATCCGAAAGGAGCTTCTGGCCGGCGAGCCGGGATGCGCGACCACGCTCGCGCTCGAACTTCGGCTCGAGGGCACGACGCCTTTGCGGCTCGACCGCCTGCTTGCCGGCGAGCTCGGCCTATCGCGGTCAAGGCTTCAGGCCCTGGACGACCGCAAGCGATTGACCATCGAGCCCGATGGCGGAAGGGCCTTGCGCAAGCCCGTGCGCGATGGCCTGGCGGTGCGCATCGACCTGGCCGGGGATGCGGATTGCACCGCGATCGTCTCGGCTGCCTGTGGCTGAAACAAAAGAGGGAGCACCCGCTCCCTCTCTCAAATCTTCCGGGGAAAGCTTACGCCGCGCCCATCACCTTGGCGGCCTTCTCGAAACGCTTGCGCTCGTTCGGGTCGAGATGGAGCTTGCGCAGGCGGATGGTCTTCGGCGTCACCTCGACCAGCTCGTCGTCCTGGATCCAGGCCAGCGCCCGCTCCAGCGTCATGCGGATCGGCGGCGTCAGCTTCACCGCTTCGTCCTTGCCGGCGGCGCGGATGTTGGTGAGCTTCTTGCCCTTGAGCACGTTCACTTCGAGGTCATTGTCGCGCGAATGGACGCCGATGATCATGCCCTGGTAGACCTTGACGCCCGGATCGATGATCATCGGGCCGCGGTCTTCCAGGTTCCACATCGCATAGGCGACCGATTCGCCCTGCTCGTTGGAGATCAGCACGCCATTGGTGCGGCCGGGCAGCTCGCCCTTATACGGCTCATAGGCAAAGAACAGCCGGTTCATCACGGCGGTGCCGCGCGTGTCGGTCAACAATTCGGACTGATAGCCGATCAGGCCGCGCGTCGGGGCATGGAAAACCAGGCGCTGGCGGTTACCGCCGGACGGACGCAGCTCGACCATCTCGGCCTTGCGCTCCGACATCTTCTGCACGACGACGCCGGCATGCTCCTCGTCGACGTCGATGACAACTTCCTCGACCGGCTCCAGCAGTTGGCCGTCCTCGCCCTTCTGCATGACGACGCGCGGACGCGACACGGCAAGCTCGAAGCCTTCGCGGCGCATCGTCTCGATCAGCACGGCGAGCTGCAATTCGCCGCGGCCGGACACGAAGAAGGAATCCTTCTCCGCCGATTCCTCGATCTTGAGCGCGACATTGCCCTCGGCCTCGCGCAGCAGCCGGTCGCGGATGACGCGGCTGGTAACCTTGTCACCCTCGGTGCCGGCAAGCGGCGAGTCGTTGACGAGGAAGGACATGGTCACGGTCGGCGGGTCGATCGGCTGCGCATGCAGCGGATCGCTCACCGCCGGATCGCAGAAGGTGTCGGCGACGGTGCCTTTCGACAGGCCGGCGATGGCCACGATGTCGCCCGCCTGCGCTTCCTCGATCGGCTGGCGCTCGAGGCCGCGGAAGGCGAGGATCTTGGAAATGCGGCCGGTCTCGATCTGCGTGCCGTCATGGTGCAGCACCTTGACCGCCTGGTTGGCCTTCAGCGTGCCGGACTCGATGCGGCCCGTGATGATGCGGCCGAGGAACGGATTGGCCTCGAGGATGGTGCCGATCATGCGGAACGGGCCGGGATGGACCGTCGGCGCCGGCACATGCTTGACGACTAGATCGAACAGCGGGGCGAGACCCTGGTCCTTCGGACCCTCGGGGTTTTCCGAAACCCAGCCGTCGCGGCCCGAACCGTAGAGGATCGGGAAGTCGAGCTGCTCGTCGGTGGCGTCGAGCGCGGCGAAGAGGTCGAACACCTCGTTGACCACTTCGATATGGCGGGCATCCGGACGGTCGATCTTGTTGATGACGACGATCGGGCGCAAGCCGACCTTGAGCGCCTTGCCGACGACGAATTTGGTCTGCGGCATCGGCCCTTCGGCGGCGTCGACGAGCACGATCGCCGAATCCACCATCGACAGGATGCGCTCGACCTCGCCGCCGAAATCGGCGTGTCCGGGCGTGTCGACGATGTTGATGCGGGTGCCATGCCAGTCGACCGAGGTCGCCTTGGCCAGGATGGTGATGCCACGTTCCTTTTCGAGGTCGTTGGAATCCATGGCGCGCTCGGCGACGCGCTGGTTGTCGCGGAAGGCGCCGGACTGTTTCAGGAGTTGGTCGACCAGGGTGGTCTTGCCATGGTCGACATGCGCGATGATCGCGATATTGCGGAGGTTCATTGTCTGGTCTCGGGAGCGTTGCAGGCAGCAGGCCCAGAGGCGCCGCCTTTTTCGGTTGCGCGGCTCATACAAGGTTTTTCGCAATTGCGAAAGGGGAGGCCGACCCCAAATACATGGTCACTGATTCTTAAACGTCTTGGTGTGAAATGATTCCGTTAACCAAGGCGGAACCTTTGAGGGGCCGGACAGTTCCATGTTCATGACCGATCAGATGTCCAGATTGCGTCCGGTTTTCGCGTGGGCGGCGCTTGGCGTGCTCGTCGCGGCCGGTGCCGCGCAGTCGGCGGCTGCGCTTCGGCAAACCGACCCGATCGTACCGCCCGACGCCAGGACCGCGCAGCAGATGTTCGCCGACGCCCCCGACGGCGTCGATCCGATCGTCACCGGCCCGGTCAGCGCCGCCTTCAAGCAACGCCAGAAGGATGCCAACTGCGACACCGCAGTCTGGCCGAAGATTCCCACGGCTTGCTATCCGGATTGACGCTCTTCACGGCATTTCCGAGTTCAGTTCTGGACTGTCACGGCGCTTTGACATCGCGGCATTAGGCCGAGCGACTGCTGGGCCCAGGGTGTGTTGAGATTCAGGTTAGGCCGGGCCGAGAACGGTGGTTTCCGAGAACCGGAGCGGAGCGTACTTAAAGTACGTGAGCACCGGAAGCGCAGGAAACCATTGTTCGCAGGCCGGCATCACCTGAATATCAACGCAGCCTAAGCCGACCGCACCGGATCGAGCGTAACCTTGTAAAGCTCGTTGTCGTCGCGATCCATCAGCCGCACGGTGAGCTGTTCCGTCGCGCCGGAAATGTCGACCAGACCGAAGAACTGCAGCCCGGCCGACGGCGGCAGGTTCTGGCCCTGCTCGGCGGTTGGCGCCTTGATGAACTTCAGCTCCGGCCCGAAGGTCATGTCGAGGTCGTTGGGGCCGAAGGTGCCGGCGTGGATCGGGCCGGAGACGAATTCCCAGAACGGATTGAAATCCTGGAACTGCGCCTTGTCGGGATTGTAGTAATGCGCCGCGGTGTAGTGGACGTCGGCGGTCAGCCACACCGTGTTGGTGATGCCGGCATTCTTGATGAAACGCAGCACGTCGGCGAATTCCAGCTCGCGGCCCTTCGGCGCGCCATTGTCGCCGTTGGCGACCGCCTCGGCACCGGCCTTCTTCGCCGCGTCGTTCCAGACGACAAGGCCAAGCGGCATGTCGGCGGCGATGACCTTCCACGTTGCCTTGGAATTCGCCAGCTCGCGCTTCAGCCACTTGGACTGCTCCTCGCCGATCATGCGCGACTTCGGCGTCAGCGTCTCTTCCATGTCAGGACCGTTCGGGCCGCGATAGGAACGCATGTCGAGGAAGAACACGTCGAGCAACGGCCCATGCGAGACCTTGCGGTAGACGCGGCCCGGCTCCGACGGCTCGTAGCGGATGGTCGTCATTTCATGGAAGGCGCGAGCCGCTCTGGCCGCCAGCACATGGATCGACTTTTCCTTGTAGCGGTCGTCGGCGGTCAGGTCCTTCGAATCCGACCAGTTGTTGAGCACCTCGTGGTCGTCCCACTGGTAGAAGGTCGGGCAGATGGCCGACAGGCCAAGCACATGCTTGTCCATCATGTTGTATTTCCACTGGTCGCGGTATTCGTCCAGCGTCTCGGCGACCTTGCGCTTGCCGTCGATCATGACGACGTTCTTCCACTTGCCGCCGCCGGGCAGGTCGACCTCGTCCTTCATGGCGCCGTCGGCATAGATGGTGTCGCCGGAATGCAGGAAGAAGTCCGGCGTGTGCTTGGCGATGGTCGAATAGGTCTTCATGCCGGTCTCGTCGATGCCCCAGCCCTGGCCGGCGGTGTCGCCCGACCAGGCGAAGCGCACGTCGCGCTTGGACGACGGCGCGGTACGGAAACGGCCGACGATCGGCTCGGACACGGCATTGATGTCGGAAAGATCGGCAGCAACCATGCGGTAGAAGATGTCCTGGTCCGAGGCGAGATCGGTGAGCAGCCGCTTCACCGTGTAGTCGCTGGCCGGCGAGGTATCGAGCGCAGCCAGCCGCGTCGCATTGGCGAAGCTTTCGGTCGTCGACACTTCATACATCACGCGCGCCGGTCGGTCGGTGCGGGTCCAGACCATGCCCGAGGTGGCATCGACATCGCCGGACTGGACGCCATGCGTGAAGGCCGGACGCTGGCTGGCGCGGGAATAATAGGGCAGCGCCAGACCGGAGGCGCCGACAAGGCCGAAGGCGCTGGCCGAGGTGACGAAAGCGCGGCGGGTGAGCGAAAGCTTGTTCATGGCTGTCTCCGGGATGGCATTGAGCGGGACCGCCAAGCTCTCGCTTCAATGTTTCAGGCGCATATCGGAACCATGAAGTTTTGATAACAGTCGACATCTTCCTTCTCCCCTTGTGGGAGAAGGTGGATCGGCGCGCAAGCGCCGAGACAGATGAGGGGTGTTCCAGCGGAGTGAGGCGTCGGTGTTCCCTGGAGCACCCCTCATCCGGCCGCTTCGCGGCCACCTTCTCCCACAAGGGGAGAAGGGAAAGTCGCGCCTCAAGCCGCCTGCGGCTCCGGCTCAAAAGCCGGCCGGTTGGTGTTGATCAAGAGCGAGATGCAAGCCGCCGCGATACCGGTCATGCCGGCAATCAGGAAGGCCAGCTCGTAATTGCCCTGCAGCTCGCGCATCGTGCCGCCGAAGGCAGCGGCGGCCGCGGCGCCGACCTGGTGGCCGGCGACGATCCAGCCGAACACGATTGGTCCGCTGCGATCGCCGAACGCCTCGTTGGCAAGCCGCAACGTCGGCGGCACGGTGGCGATCCAGTCGAGCCCGTAAAGCACGGCGAAGATGACCAGGCTGGTCGCCGAGAAGCCGGAATAGGGCAGGTAGATCAGCGACAGACCGCGCACCGCGTAATAGACGCCGAGCAGCTTGCGCGGATCGAAACGGTCGGTGAGCCAGCCGGAGAGCGTGGTGCCGATCAGGTCGAAAATGCCCATCATAGACAACAGCCCGGCTGCCTGCACCTCGCCGATGCCCATATCGCCGCAGAAGGCGATGAGATGCGTGCCGACGAGGCCATTGGTCGTGAAGCCGCAGACGAAGAAGGTGGCGAACAGGTACCAGAACACCCGCGTGCCCGCCGCGCGGCGCAGCGTGTTCAGCGTGTGCGCCAGGAAATTGCCCTGCGATGCCGGCGACACCGGCGGCACGTCGTCGGCATCGGCGCCATAACGAACCTGGCCGATCGAAGCGGGGCGCTCCGGCACCAGCAGCAAGACGAAAGGTATCAGCGCGGCGGTGGCCAGCGCCACGGCAATCGCCACCGGCTTCCAGCCGCCGCTCTGCGCCAGCGAGGCGATGAGCGGCAGGAAAACCAGCATGCCGGTGGCGCTGGAGGCCGACATCAGCCCCATCATCAGGCCGCGATTGGTCTTGAACCAGCGGTTGACGATGGTGGCGCCGAGCACGCTCGCCACTGCGCCCGAACCGATGCCGGAAAACACGCCCCAGGTGATGAAAAGATGCCATGGCTCAGTCATGAACAGGCTGAGCGCGGTCGATCCCGACATCACCAGCAGCGAGCCGAGCAGCGTGCGGCGCAACCCGATGCGCTCCATCAGCGCGGCGGCGAACGGACCGGTCAGGCCGTAGAGCAGGATGCCGACGCTGGCGGCCCAGGACGTTACGTCGCGATGCCAGCCGAAGCTTTTCTCCAGCGGCACCATCATCACCGAGGGCGCCGAACGGAGCCCGGCCGCGATCAGCAGGCACAGGAAAATGACGGCAACAACGACGAATGCGTAGCGCTGGCCAAACGGACGGGACTGGATTATCATGTTACTGACCGGTACGTTGCAATGGAGTGAAGCCATACATACGTACCGGTCAGTAACATTGTCAAGCGAGTTGTTTGAATGCCATCCGACAATAAAATTGAAGCGTCGATCAGCGAGGCCCCTGCTCCGAGGGCGGCGGACAAGATCCTGGACGTGGCGCGCGACCTCTTTTACCGCGAGGGCATAAGGGCGATCGGCGTCGACGAGATCGTCAGGCGCGCCGGCGTCACAAAGCCGAGCCTGTACCGCAGCTTCCCATCAAAGGATGAGCTTGCCGCCTCCTATCTGCGCAAATACGACCTCGAATTCTGGGAACGCTTCGACGAAGCCGTCGACGCGCATCCGGGCGATCCGCGCGCCCAGATCATCGCCTTCCTGACCCGCGTAGGCAAGCGCACGCAAAAGCCGGACTATCGCGGCTGCGGCATGACCAACGCTGCGGTGGAATATCCCGAGCGCGGCCATCCCGCACGGGTGGTGAGCGAGAACAACAAAGTCGAATTGCGCCGCCGCCTGCGCGCCATGGCCGCCGCAATGGGCGCCGCCGATTCCGATACGCTGGGTGACGGCCTGCTGCTGCTCATCGAAGGCGCTTATATCAGCGGTCAGCTGTTTGGCGTTGGCGGACCGGCGGCGGCAGTCGCCCGCAACGCCGACCTCTTGATCGAAGCCAGCTTGAAGAAATAGCGATTGACGTTACGCTCGGGCAGCTCGAACGGAGTTGTCAGCGATGCGCGCTCTTCTGGTCCCGCTTGCCCTCGCCGGTTTCTGCCAGGCGGCCCAGGCCGGCGACATCTCCAGCGCCTATACCGAGCTCGACTCGAAGAAGGACTGCGTGACCTATGCGCAGGCCGCGGAAGGCGACGGCGACTGGGCGAGCCTCGTCTGCTCCGGCTACCGCGGCTACCCGGTGCTGATCAGCTACGACGACGCGCGCGAATCCGTCTATTACGGCTTTCCGTCCGACGACATGACTGCGGTCTGGGAGAGCTTCACCGCCTTCAACGGCTCCGGACCGAAGGTGGAATGGCGCATCGAGACCAATGGCGACGTCGCAATCCCCTTCGCCGCCATCCACCGCCGCTCCGTCAGCAACCCTGAGGACGAAAAGAAATCGACCGAGGTGCTGGTCGTCGCCAAGGTCGCGCAACCGGAAGAGCACCAAGGCTGCACGATCGGCCTGGTATTAGCCACTGGCAACCCGCAGGCCAACGACCAGGCGCGCAAGCTCGCCGACGACAAGGCAAAGACCTTCGCCTGCGGCAAGGACAAGCGCGAGGTGATCGGCGACGTGCCGCCCTTCGGCCGCGTGGACAACTAACCGGGCCTCGCCAACAATTGGGCCAGGGCCGGATCGGATTCCCATTCACCTCGCTGCCTAGTAAACCCTTGCGCGGTTGCAGCCGGTCTCGGGAGGTTCCGCTTGTCCAGTTCTGTCAGCGTCACGAACGAGAACGGCGTGGCGGTGGTCACCATCGACAACCCGCCGGTCAATGCGCTGAGCTTTCATGTCCGCAAGCCGCTTTACGAGGTGCTCACCGCTTTGCGCGACGATCCCGCCGCGAGCGCGATCGTCATCGCCTGCGCCGGCCGCACCTTTGTCGCCGGTGCCGACATCACTGAATTCGGCAAGCCGGTCGAGCAACCGGAACTGCGCGCCATCGTTGCCTTGCTGGAAACCATCGCCAAGCCGACGGTGGCCGCCATCCATGGCACGGCGCTCGGCGGTGGGCTGGAACTGGCGTTGGGTTGCCATTTTCGCGTCGCGGATGCCGGCGCCAAGCTCGGCCTGCCGGAGGTAAAGCTCGGCCTGCTGCCGGGCGGCGGCGGGACCGTACGTTTGCCACGCCTGGTCGGCGCCGCGAAAGCGCTCGGCATGATCGTCTCGGGCAGCCCGATCTCGGCCGGCGAGGCGAAGGCCGTCGGTCTTGCCGATGCGGTTGTCGACACCGATCTATTGGCAGAGGCGGTTCGTTTCGCCAGCGAAATGGCTTATCGAGGCGGACCGTTCGTGCCGGTGCGTGACCGCAACGACCGCCTTGCCGCAACCGACCTCGGCGCCTTCGACCGCCTTGCCGCCGATCTGGCCAAGAAAGCCCGCGGACTGGACGCGCCGCTTGCCTGCGCCGAAGCCGTGCGCAACGCGATCACCTTGCCGTTCGACGCAGCGCTTGCGGCCGAGCGGCAGCTCTTCCAAAAACTCGTTTCCGGCGACCAGTCGCGTGCGCAGCGGCATCTGTTTTTCGCCGAGCGCGAGGCGGCGAAGGTGCCGGGCAAGGATTTGCGGAAGCGCAGGATCGACCGCGTCGGCATCATCGGCGCCGGCACGATGGGCGGCGGCATCGCGATGGGCTTCGCCAATGGCGGTCTGCCGGTGACTTTGCTCGAGACCAGCGAGGAACCGCTGCGGCGCGGCCTGGCGACGATCGAGAAGAACTATGCCGTCTCCGTCAGCCGCGGCTCGTTGACGGAAGAGGCCAAGCAGCAGCGGCTCGGCCTATTCAAGGGCAGCACCGATTACGCCGATCTCGCCGATTGCGACTTGATCATCGAGGCCGTGTTCGAGGACATGGCGGTGAAGAAGGACGTGTTCGGCAGGCTCGATGCGGTCGCCAGGCCCGGCGCCATCCTCGCCACCAACACCTCCTATCTCGACGTGAACGAAATCGCCGCCTCTACGTCGCGGCCGCAAGACGTGCTCGGCATGCATTTCTTTTCGCCGGCAAACGTCATGAAGCTCCTTGAGATCGTGCGCGCCGAAAAGACCGCACCTGAGGTTCTGGCGACGGTCACCGACCTCGCGCGGCGCATCGGCAAGGTCGCGGTCGTCGTCGGCGTCTGCCACGGTTTTGTCGGCAACCGCATGCTGTCCGCAAGGGGCGCCGAGAACGAGGCGCTGTTGCTGGAAGGCGCGACGCCAAGCCAGGTCGATGGGGCCTTCACCGATTTCGGCTGGCCGATGGGGCCGTTCCAGATGGGCGACCTCGCCGGCCTTGACATCGGTTGGCGCAACCGCAAGGCCCGCGGCCAGACAGCCGTGATTGCCGATGCGCTGTGCGAGCAGGGCCATTTCGGCCAGAAGACCGGGCGCGGCTGGTACCACTATGAGGCTGGCTCACGTGAGCCGATTGCCGATCCGGAAATCCAGGCGCTGATCCGGGCGAAGGCGGCGGAGCTTGGAATTGCGCGGCGCGAGATCGGCGCCGAAGAGATTCTCGAACGCACGCTTTATCCCTTGGTCAACGAGGGTGCGAAGATACTCGAGGAAGGCATCGCCGCGCGCGCGTCCGATATCGATGTCGTCTGGGTCAATGGCTACGGCTTCCCGATCGGCAAGGGTGGGCCGATGTTCTGGGCCGGCCTTGCGGGCGCTGCGAAGATCGTCGAGCGGCTGGAGCATTGGCACCGGCAGACCGGCCGGCCGATATTCGAGCCGGCGCCGGCGTTGAGGCGGATTGCCGAGACGGGATCGTGGGAAGGTGCGGGCGGCGCCCCATAACTTCGTCATTCCAGGGCGAAGCGAAGCGTAGACCCTGGAATCCATGCCGTTCCATCAGACAAAGAATGCAACGGTGCAGAACGAGCGATGGCACAGCCGTCGATTATTCTGCACCGTCGCCGCGCTCAGACGTCGCGGCATGGATCCTCGGGTCTGCGCTGCGTCGCTACGCTCCTTGCTCCGCCCGGGGATGACGAACGCACAGGCGTCCCCACCAAATTTGACCATGTGGACAAATCTCAGGCGCCGTTCCATAGTCCCGGGTGTCTGACATTTTGGAACGGCCGGCTCGACACGGCTGTCGAACAGAGGGGCACTTCAATGGAAAACGAACGTAGCAAAACGCAACGCGCCGGCCTGTCGCGGCGCAGCGTGCTGGAACTCGGCGCGCTCGGCCTCGCGGCTACCGTGCTGCCCGGCGCGGCCTTCGCCAAGGACAAGAAGCTGAAGGTGGCGGCGATCTTCGCCACCCCGATCGAGGAGCCGTGGGACAACCAGATCCATGTCGCCCTGCAGAAGGCCGAGAAAGAACTGGGCATCGAATACAAATGGTCGGAAAAGGTGCAGACCGCCGACTTCAGCCGCGTGATGCGCGAATATGCGCAGGGCGGCTACCAGCTCGTGCTGGGCGACGCCTTCGCCGCCGAGCGCGAGTCGCGCCGCACGGCTAAACAATTCCCGAAGACGGCGTGGCTGTTCGGCTCCGGCGCCGGCCCGGCCGAGCCCAATTTTGGCGTCTTCGACAACTGGATTCACGAGCCCGCCTATCTCTCCGGCATGATCGCCGGAAAGATGTCGAAATCGGGCACGGTGGGCGCCGTCGCGGCGATGGGCATCCCGGAAGTGAACCGGCTGGTCAACGCTTTCTTCGCCGGCGCCAAGGAGGTCAACCCGAACGTCAAGAAGAAGGTCGCCTTCATCGGCTCCTTCTTCGATCCGCCCAAGGCCAAGGAAGCAGCCGTGGCGCAGATCGATGCCGGCGTCGACGTCATCTATGCCGAGCGCTTCGGCGTCATCGAGGCCGCGGTCGAGAAGAAGATTTTTGCCATCTCCAACATGTCGGACCAGTCCAGCCTCGGGCCGGATACCGTCATCACCGGCCCGGTGTGGGACATGTATCCGACCGTCGAGCAGGCGATCAAGCTGGTCAAGGCCGGCGTCTTCACCGCGCAGGACTATGGCGATTTCTCGCGCATGGCCAAGGGCGGCTCCTATCTGGCGCCTTACCACAAATTCGACAAGACGCTGCCGGCGGACGTCAAGGAGCTGGTCGAGAAGAAGAAGGCCGAGATCCTCGAAGGCAATTTCCGCGTCGACGTCGACGAGAACACGCCGGTTTCGGATTGACGCCTGGGGCGGCGCGAGGCCCCCTCTCTGTCCTGCCGGACATCTCCCCCTCAAGGGGGGAGATTGGCAGTTCCGTCGACGGTGTTCGATGCTTTCAGCGTTGAAAGTTGGCAAGGCCGCCGTGACATCTGATCTCCCCCCTTGAGGGGGAGATGGCCGGCAGGCCAGAGGGGGGTGCAGCGCTGCCCTCCGCGATTGGCCGGATCGCAAGTCAGGAGCACCCTTGTCCGCCCCACTCATCGAAATGCGCGGCATCACCAAGCGCTTCGGCGCCGTCAAGGCGAACGAGGCCGTCGACCTTAGCGTCGCGCCCGGCGAGATTCTCGGCCTGCTCGGTGAGAACGGCGCCGGCAAGACGACGCTGATGAACGTGCTGTTCGGCGCCTATGCGCCGGACGCCGGCGAGATCCTGGTCGAAGGCAGGCCGGTCGCCATCCACAATTCCGCCGACGCCTTGGCCGCCGGCATCGGCATGGTGCACCAGCATTTTCACCTCGCGCCGCGCCTTACGGTGCTGGAAAACCTTTTGATCGGCATTGCCGGCAGGTCCGGTCGCATCGACCGTGCTCGCGGGCTTGCCCGCCTGGACGAAATCAGCCGGCAATATGGGCTGAGCCTCGATCCGAACCTGCCGGTGTCGGCACTGTCGGTCGGCGAGCAGCAGCGGCTGGAAATCATCAAGGCGCTGTTTCGCGGCGCCAGGCTTTTGATCCTCGACGAGCCGACGGCGGTGCTGGCGCCGAGCGAGGTCGATGGCCTTTTCGCCGCCCTGCGCTCTATGGCGGCGCAAGGGCTCGGCATCATCTTCATCTCGCACAAGCTCAACGAAGTCAGGGCCCTCACCCATCGCTGCGTCGTCCTGCGCAACGGCAAGGTCGCCGGCCGCGTCGACCATCCGGCAAGCACCACGTCGGCGGAAATGGCCAAGCTGATGTGCGGCCACGAGATCGTGCCGCCGGTCAAGCAGGCTTCGACGCCCGGCGCCGCCGTGCTGACGCTCGACGGCATATCCACTTCCGCTCATGCCGGCACGCCGCTGCGCGAGGTCTCGCTTTTCGTCCGTGCGGGCGAGATCCTCGGCATCGCCGGCGTTTCCGGCAACGGCCAGCGTGCGCTCGCCGACGTCATTTCCGGCATGCTGCCACCGAAGGCTGGCACCATGATGATAGCCGGCAAAGCGGTGATGCAATTTTCGCCGCGCGAGCTGCAGGCGCTCGGCCTCGGCCGCATCCCGGAAGACCGGATGACCACCGGCCTCGTCACAAACCTGCCTTTAGCCGATTCCATGGTGCTGCCGCGTATCGGCACCAAGGCCTTCAGCCGCAAGGGCCTGCTCAACCCGGCCGCCATCCGCGCCTTCGCCGAGCAACAGATCAAGGCCTATGACATCCGCTGCCCCGGACCGATGGTGCGCGCCGGAGCGTTGTCCGGCGGCAATCTGCAGAAGGCGCTTCTTGCGCGCGAGCTCGCCTTCGACCCCAAGGTGCTGATCGTCTCGCAGCCGACGCGCGGCCTCGACATCGGCGCTGCCCGCTTCATCCACGAGAAATTCCTCGCCATGCGCGCCAAGGGCTGCGGCATCATCGTCATCGGCGAGGACCTCGAGGAATTGCTGATGCTCTCGGACCGCATCGCCGTGATGTATGAGGGCCGCATCGCAGGCACGCTTCCAAGCGCGGATGCCACCGTCGCAAGGCTCGGCCTGATGATGACCGGCGCGGAGGGGCACGCCTGATGTTCCGCCTCGAAGCCCGCACGTCGACGCCCGCCTGGTTCAACCTCGCGCTGCCGCTGGTCGCCATCGCCGCCACACTGATCCTGTGCAGCGGCCTGATCGCGATTGCCGGCGCCGGCGTCGTCGAGGCCTATGGCGTGATGCTGTCTGCATCGCTCGGCGACAGCTACGCCATCACCGAGACGCTGGTGCGCGCCGCCCCGATGATCTTCACCGGCCTTGCGGTGGCGATCGCCTTTCGCGCCAAATTCTGGAACATCGGCGCCGAGGGCCAGCTGCTCGCCGGCGCGGTGGCAAGCTGCTTTGTCGGCGCCATCCCGATGCCGGGCTATCTCGCCATGCTGCTGATGGCCCTTGTAGGCGCGGCTGCGGGCGCTCTCGTCGCGCTGGTGCCGGCGACATTGCGCGTCAAATTCAAAGTCGACGATGTGGTGAGTTCTCTGTTGCTCAACTCGGTCATCTATTACGCGCTGATGGCGCTGATCGAGGGGCCGTGGAAGGACACCTTTTCCGGCTATCCGATCTCGCCGCCGATCGAGGACTCGGCCAATTTCCCGGTGCTGATTGAGGGCACAAGGCTGCATCTCGGCGTCGTCGTGGCGCTGATCGCCGCACCCCTTTGCTGGTTCCTGATCGCGCGCACCACGCTGGGTTTTAGGATCCGCGTCACCGGCGAGAACCCGGAAGCCGCCCGCTATGGCGGCATCAACGTGCAGCGGGTGCTGCTGTCCACCGCGCTGCTCTCCGGCGCGCTGGCCGGGCTCGCCGGCGTCGGCGAGGTCGGCGGCGTGCACTTCCAGGTGATGAGCGACATCTCGCCGGGCTACGGCTATTCCGGCATCGTCGTCGCGATGCTCGCCAGGCTCAACCCGCTCGGCGTGGTGCCGGCGGCGATCTTCCTGGCCGCGGTCATGACCGGCGCCGAGGCGATGTCGCGCGCCACCGGCGTGCCGGCTTTCTTGAGCGACGTCATCCAGGGCACGGCGCTGCTGGCCATGCTGGTGGCGCTGCTGTTCACCGCCTACCGCGTCCGCCGCGTGGGAGCGCAGACATGAGCGCGGTGTTCGAGCAGATCTTCCAGGTCGGCTTTCTCGCCGCCATCATCCGCATCGCCACGCCGCTCGCTTTCGCCACGCTTGGCGAAATGTTTTCCGAGCGCGCCGGCGTGCTCAATCTCGGCATCGAAGGCATCATGCTGCTGTCGGCGATGGCCGGATTCACCGCCGCGAGCCTTGGCGGCAGCCTGTGGCTGGGCGTGCTGGTGGCCGTGCTGGTCGGGGCGCTGATGGGCGCGCTGCATGCGCTGTTCACCGTGGCGCTGGGCCTCAGCCAGCATGTCTGCGGCATCGGCGTGACCTTGTTCTGCTCGGGCCTCGCCTATTTCCTCTACCGGCTGATCTTCGGCCAGCAATCGGTGCCGCCGAGCATCGATGGCTTCAAGACGGTGCCGATCCCGCTGCTTTCGGACATACCGGTGCTCGGCCCGGCGGTGTTCAACCAGTTCACGCTGGTTTATCTGGCGATCATCGCCATCCCGCTCGCCGCCTCCGTGCTCTACCGCACGCCCTGGGGGCTGTCGGTGCGCATGGTCGGCGAGAATCCGCGCGCGGCGGACTCGGCCGGCGTCAGCGTGATTGCCACGCGCTTCCAGGCGGTGATCCTCGGCGGCGCGCTGATGGGCCTTGCCGGCGCCTTCCTCACCATGGCGCAGTTCAACGCCTTCACCTTCGGCGTCGTATCCGGGCGTGGCTGGGTGGCGATTGCTTTGGTCGTGTTCGGCCGCTGGGACCCCTGGCGCTCGGCGGGCGCGGCGCTGCTTTTTGCCTTCGTCGATGCGCTGCAGCTCAGGATGCAGGCGAGCGGCCTCGGCCACATCCCCTACGAAGCCTTCCTGATGCTGCCCTTCATCTTCACCATCGTCGCCATGGCCTTCATGTCGCGCAACGCGGTCGCGCCTTCGGCCCTGCTTAAGCCGTTCCGCCGGGAGGAGCGGTAGGCGGATGGCGCCCTTTCCTCTCCCTCCGGAGGGGAGAGGTGGCGCTGCGAAGCAGCGGCGGAGTGGGGGAACCACCTCGCAACCGCCGCGAGCGAAAGGGCACTCGGCGCACGAATCTCCTTGCACCGCGCCATGGGTCGACCCCCACTCCGTCGAGCGCCTGGCCGTTCTGGAACGAAGAACCTGGAACCGGGCATGCCGCTACCGGGCGAGAATGAAAAACCACAGATTGCATCCTCCCCAAAAATTTGTTCCAGAAACCGCCCAAAAATAACAATCGACAAAGTCTACTAGTTTTATAGATTAACGGTCGCGACGGAGGATCGACCATGTCCTACATTCAGAACGCCCAACGCAAAGGCCAGAGGCTTGCCGCCGACCAGAGCTGGAGGCCCGCCTATGGCGGCACGTTCGCCTATCTCGTCTTTGCGCTTGCCTTCGTATTCACCGGCGCCGTCGTTTTCGGGATCATCCCCTGACTGAGCCGGGGCCAGAGCAATTCCAGGAAAGTGCGATCTTTTCCGCCCGGAATTGCGTAAAACAAAGGCCCCGCCCTCCAAAAATCTGAGTTGAGTAATCGGAGCTGAAGAAGGCCGGCGCGCTGTCGCGCGCCGACGAGATGGATTTGACTCGGGGTTCGGGGCGGGGCGACCCAACGTGATGGAGGAGATGGCAATGCCGATCGAGTTCACGCATGTTCCAGGCAAGCCTGCCAATGGCAGCTTCTTTTACGATTTCGCCGAGACGGCGACCAAATTGTCGCTGATCGAGGACGCCGGCTTTCGCAAGCTGGTGGTGGACGATCCGGCCGGACTGCTTGCCAACATGGATATCGCCGCGCAGACGCTCGACCGCACCGGCTCGCTGGAGGTGGTGCTGACGCATTGGGCCGGCGTTATCGAGCCGACGGTAGCGGCCAGGCAGCTCGCGGCGCTCGACTGCAGAGGCGGCGGGCGTGTGTCGCTTCGCATGCTGAGCGAGCCGCTTGAAGACAGCGATGCCGAGGCGCGGCCGGTCGGCCACAGCGTCGTGTGGCAGCGCATCGACGAATATCTGGTGCTGCTGAAGCGCCTGTGGTCGAACGACAGGCCCTTCGACCATGAGGGCGCCTTCTACAGCGTGCGCGGCGGCTTCGTGCCGCGCAAAGGTCCGCACGGCGCCGACCTCGTCATCCGGCTCGGCGGTCAGTCGGGCACCGCGCTGAAGGTCGCCGGCAAGCATGCCGATGTCTTCGAGCTGGCCGCCGGTTCGCCCGACGAGGTGAGGCAATTGATGGAGCGCGCGCGCAGCGTCGCCGCCGAGCACGGCCGCGGCGGCAGGCTGCGCTTCGCGCTTCCGGTGCGCATCCGCCCGGACGGCTGGACGGGCGCCTCGGATCACAAGGCGGTCGAGATTGTCGGGCCGCCGGCGCGGCTCGCCTTGGCGCTGTTGCCCTATGCGGCGCTGGGCGTCGAGGAGTTCATGATCGGCGGCATCGACCGGCTGGGCGAGATCGCTCGCATCGGGCGCGAGACGATCACGCTGGTCGCGAATTCGCTGGCGCGACGCGAGACGGAGGTCCCGCAGCCGGGCGCGTTTGCCTCGCACTCTTTTGCGCAACGCTGCGCGTCCTAGACTAAGATCGCTCCGCGTCGGAATAGTCCAGGCCGTCCATCACGTAATCCGCGAACAGGAAGTCGCGGATGCCGGCGATCCGGCCGTTCTCCCATTCGATGAGGATGAAATAGCGCGGCGGTCCGTCCGGACGCTCCGGGCTGGTGACCAGGATGGCTGGCCGGCCTTCGACAAGCCCAGTTGTGAAATGCCAATGCGTCTCGTCGGCATAGCGGCCGAAATAATTGCCGACATATTCCTTGCCGTCGGCGCGCAGGCGGTTGACCAGCTCCAGCTTGACGTCCTCGGCCAGCAGGCCGCGCAAGGCATCGAAGTCCCTGGCGTTGAAGGCGGCCACATAGTCGCCGAGGCGCCGCATGTCGTGTTGGTCGAGCGCCGGGCGGGGCGGCGCGATGCGCGGCGCGGCCGCCAGCTTGCGCAGGCTCTCGCGGCCCCGCTGCAGCGCGCCTTTGATCGCGGTCTCGGAAGTTTCGAGGATTTCGCCGATCTCCTCCAGGCTGTGTCCAAGCACATCCTTCAGCACGACCGTGCATCGTTGCGCCGGCGGCAGTTGCATCAGTTCGGCCAGGCTCGCCTCGGCGGCAATGCGAGCATCCAGCGCCGAGTTCTGGTCGGCGATCGTGTCGAGCTCGACTTCGCTTTCGCGCCCCCGCAGGCGGGCCCGCTTGCGCAGGAAATCGAGGGCGGCGTTATGCGCGATGCGAAACAACCAAGGCTCGATCTTGTCGGGCATGTCGCCATTCCTGATCGCCACGAAGCCTTTTGCCAAAGCCTCCTGGACGATGTCTTCGCCATCGATGACCGATCCGACCATGCGCGACGCGTAGCGGTGCAGCTTGGCTCTCAGCGAAGCGGCATCGCGCTCGAAGGCGCGAAGCCTGGTCTCGGTTGCCGCAACGGACTGATCGTGCGAACCGGTCACGCTTGCTCTACCTCTTTGTTTGACGCAACTCCGGACGGAAGGTCGGCGAAAGGCGCCGAACCCAACCGTTTCACACTTTTCCTGGAATTGCTTCAGTTCTCCACTCCGCCCGTATGGGAATAAGTCGTGTGGCCCATCATGGTCTCGCCGGAGGCGAGCTCGACGATGCTCTTCATGTATTCGCCGAAGCGGGGATCGCCGCGGAAGGCCGCGATGTCGTCCGCCGAACGCCATTGCGAGATGTTGGCCACCTTGCTGCCGTCGACGCCGATCACCACGGATGACGACAGCGAGCCAGGCTGCCTGCTGAAGAAACTCCTCGTGCCCTCCGCAAGCGTGTTGGCGAGTTCCTGCTGCTTGCCCGGCTTGGCGGTGAAGACGTTGATCAAGGTCACTGTGGTCGACATGGCTTGGCTCCGTTTGTCCTGAGGGCGGAGGCCGTCTTGGCTCTCGCACCCATTACGACCCTCAAGACGAAGCCCGAACCGAAAACGGAACGGTACACGCAAAAGTTTTTCGGCAATCAATCAAGTTCGCGATCCGGACGCTGCCATGGACCTATATCGAGCGGCCGCCGCGCCCGTGAGTTCAGAAAAATTTATCCCTCGCCGTTCCAAAAGCCATCCGCGTTTCGTCTTGGTGAGTGTCGGGCTGCGAACCCGGCATCAACCAAGGGAGAAGCAAATGTCGATCCTGTCATCCATCGCTCGCATCGCGGCCGAATACACCGCGACCCGTGCCCGATATCGGGCAGCGCGGACGCTTTATCTGCTGCCACTCGACATCCGCAAGGATATCGGCTGGCCGGAACCCGGCGATCCGCGCAATTCCGAAATCCTCAGCTCGCCACGACCGCGAGCCGTGATAGCGCGCTGATGACGGCCGCCGAGTCCGCCAGCGCACCGAAGACGCCGTCCTCGACCGTCACCATATGCAGTGCGGCTTCATGCGCATATTGGTCGCCGCTGGCGCAGGCGTCCGAAATCGTCAGGCACTGGAAGTTGCGGTCGCAGGCCTCGCGCAACGTCGTGTGCACGCAGACATCCGTCGTGCAGCCGGTGAACAGCAGATGCGTGATGCCGCGCGCCCGCAGAATGAGCTCGAGATCCGTGTAGGTGAAGGCGCTGTTGCAGGTCTTGTCGATGATGATGTCTCCAGGCGCCACCTCGATGTCGGAAACGATCTGGAAACCCGGGCCGGAGCGCAGCAGGACATCGGTGCCGTCGAGCCCCGCCCGCTTGCGGCGCCATCTTTCATAAGGCGTCATATCGGCCATGTCGGGGCGATAGCCTTGCCTGGTGTGGATGACGGTGAGGCCGGCGGCACGGGCCGCGGCAATCAGCCGGTTCACCGCAGGCAGGATGGCTCGCAGCGGCGACGGATCGTAGCCCTTCCTGGCGAAGTAGCCGGTCGGCGACAGGAAATCCTCCTGCAGGTCGATCGCCAGCAGCGCCGTGTGCTGCGGCTCCAGTCTGCCGTCATAAGGGAAATCGAACGGTATCGCCTTGATCATTGGCTGCCAGCTCTTCTTGCTCCATGCGCATCGTGCCCGGCAACCGTCTTGCGGTCCAGGCCCGCAGCGTGCTCAGGCGGGCATAGGCGCATTATGAATTGTGGAGCAACATAGTCATCTTTATAGTTGACTCGCAAACTCAGGTTTCATAGTCACCCGGCATGGCTCGCCCTGCGCCTGTCCGTATGGCGGCCGCCGCATTGCAATGATGAAGCGAGGACGAGCCTTGTCCCGAAACAGCCTCTTGGCGGCGCTGGCCGCGTCGCTCATTCTTTCGGCTGGTGTCGCCGCGGCGCAGGGACGATCGCCTGCGCCGGTCGAGCAGGCGCCGGCCGCTCCAACCCCGCAGACGCCCCCGGCGCAGGCGCCCGCCGCCACGTCGGTCGCTCCAGGCATTCGGCCGGCTGCGAACGGCACCACGAGCGAAGAGCCTTCCATCTCGCTGACGCTGCCGCATGACCTGTCGCCCTGGGGCATGTTCATGAATGCCGACATCGTCGTGAAGGCGGTCATGGTCGGGCTGGCCTTCGCTTCTCTCGTCACCTGGACGATCTGGCTCGCCAAGTCGCTGGAGGTCTTCGCCGGCAAGCTGAGGGCCCGTCGCGCCGCCGATGCTGTCGGCAATGCCGCGACGCTGATGCAGGCCGGGCGGGAACTCGGCCACAGCGGCGGCCCGGGCGCGCTGTTGGTGCGGGCGGCCGAAGAAGAACGGGCGCTTTCGGCCGGCGCGCTCGACCATGCTTCCGGCGACGGCCTGAAGGAACGCGTCGCCTCCCGGCTTGCGCGCATCGAGGCGGCGGCGGCCCGGCGCATGTCGCGCGGCACCGGCCTGCTCGCCACCATCGGCTCGACGGCGCCCTTCGTCGGCTTGTTCGGCACCGTATGGGGCATCATGAACGCCTTTATCGGCATCTCGCAGGCGCAGACCACCAATCTGGCCGTGGTAGCACCCGGCATCGCCGAGGCGCTGCTTGCGACCGCCATGGGCCTTGTCGCGGCCATTCCGGCCGTCGTCATCTACAACATCTTCGCGCGCTCGATAGCCGGCTACAGGCAGATCCTCGCCGACGCTTCCGCGGGCGTCGAGCGGCTGGTCAGCCGCGACCTCGATTTCCGCACGGTGCCGCCGGCAACGGCGATCGCGGCGGAGTAGCGGCGATGGCGGCGCGGATTCGCGAGACCTCCGGCGACGATCTCGAGGAAAGCCACGACATCAATGTTACGCCGTTCATCGACGTCATCCTGGTGCTGCTGATCATCTTCATGGTCGCAGCACCGCTCGCGACCGTCGATATCAATGTTGACCTGCCCGGATCGACGGCGATGCCGGCGCCGCGGCCCGAGACGCCTTTGTTCCTGACGCTGAAAAGCGACCTCACGCTGGCGGTCGGCAATGACAGCCTGCCCCGCCCGGCCTTTGCCGCTGTGCTCGACAGCCGCACCAAGGGCGACAAGCAGACGCGCATCTTCCTGCGCGCCGACAGGACGGTCGGCTATGGCGACCTGATGGAGGTGATGAACCTGCTGCGTAGCGCCGGCTATCTCAAGGTCGCGCTGGTGGGGCTCGAGACTACGTCGGGCAGTGCTGGCGGACCGGCCGAGTCTGGAGCTCCGGCAACTGGTGTAAACTCGGCGTCGGCTCCGGGTGACGGTTCAGCGCCATGACGGTCGCCGCGCTTTCCCGCATTTCGCAGCCGCGCTTTGGCGCGCGTGAGGCCGGCCTGTGGACGAGCGCCGCCGCGATCATTCTGGCCGCGCATGTGGCGGTTGCGTATGCGGTGCAGAATCTGAGCTTCGCCGAGATGCAGGATGGCGGTCCGCCGCCGGCGCTGGCGGTCGAGATGGCGCCGCTGGCCATCGCCCCCGCCGTGCCGGAAGAGGCGGCGATGCCGGACACGGTGACACCGGAGCCGCCCGATGCGGCGGAGGAGACGGAAAAGCCCATCGACGTGAAATCGGTGATCGACCCGGCGCCGGTGGCCGAGCAGACCAAGCCCGTCGCTGAACAGCCCCTCGATACCGACGACACGCAGGAGGCCAAACAGGCCGCTCCCGCCAAACAGGCCGTTGCTGCCCTGAGCGAGCGGCCGCCGCTGGACGAGGTCGTGCCCGATCCTGTCGAGGCGATCGCGCCGGACGTCGTCATTCCCCTGCCGGTACCGAAACCTGCGGAAGCGGAGATGAAGGCGCAGAGACCGGTCGAAGCCAGGAAGAAGGCCGAGAAAAAACTGGTCGAGAAGCCGAAAGAACGGGTGAAAAAGGAAAAGGCGCCACCGCCAAAGGCGACGACCACCGCCAGCATCGACGCCAAGGCGGCGGCGAAGACGGCAGCACCGCAGTCCTCGAATGCGGCGCCGCGCTCCAGCGTCGGCCCGTCGCGCTGGAATTCCAGCCTGGCGGCGTGGATCAGGCGGCACACCCGCTATCCGAGCGCGGCGCGCTCCAGGCGGGCGGAGGGCACGCCGAGCGTGACCTTCACGGTCGACACCTCCGGCAGGGTGGTCTCGGCCCGGCTGGCGCGATCCTCGGGCGATGGCGATCTCGACCGCGCGGCGCTCGGCGCATTGCAGGGCGCCTCGGTGCCGGCGCCGCCGGCGGAGCTCGGCCCCCGCGTCACCCGCACCGCGCCCTTCGTCTTCAGCCTGCGGGACTAGAGCAATTCCAGGAAAAGTGTGGGCGGTTTTCCGTCCGGAATTGCGCAAAAACAAGGAGATAGGGCGTTTCGCCGTTTCCATGAAACGGTGAAACGCACTAGGCCGGCGCGCCGGATGGTGGTAGGCGGCTCACTGGTTCAGCTCAATTCCAACGGCCGAGGCATCCTGCCGACGGAAACCATATGACGACATTCACGCGCCGCGCCCTTCTCAAAACCACAGCTGCCGCAGGCCTGGCCGGCATCGGCGCCGCGACTGTCGGCAGATTGGCCGGCTTTGCAGCCGCCAAGTCGGCCCCGCTGATCCTGAAAACCGCGAACATCGAGGCGCAGCTGATGGACGGCGCGCCGACGAAGAATGTGCTGACCTACGCCGAGGCCGGCATGCCGCCGGTCGTCAGGATGAGGAAGGGCGAGCCGTTTGCCGCGCGCTTGATCAACGGCATCGACGATCCGACGACCATCCACTGGCATGGCATCCGCGTTCCCAACAAGATGGACGGCGTGCCGTTCCTTGTGCAGCCCTATGTTTATCAGGGCGATCATTTCAACTATGAATTCACGCCGCCCGACGCCGGCACCTTCTGGTACCACCCGCATTGCAACACGCTGATCCAGATGGGCCACGGCCTGACCGGGGTGATCGTGGTCGAGAACCCGAACGATCCGGCCTTCGATGTCGAGATGGTGGTCAACTTGCGCGACTGGCGGCTCGGCGACGACGGCCAGTTCATCGAGCCGTTCCGGCCGCGCGACGCGGCCAAGGCCGGCACCTTCGGCACGGTGCGCACCGCCAATTGGCAGGGCCAGCCGCAATTCGATGCGCCGGCCGGCGGGCTGGTGCGGCTGCGCGCGGCCATCACCGACGTCACCCGCATCTATGCCTTCCGCATCGACGGCGCCGAGGCGACGGTCATCGCGCTCGACGGCAATCCGGTGCCGCAGCGTTTTACGCCGGATGCCTTGCAGCTGGGGCCTGGCCAGCGGCTGGAGCTTGCCATCCGCATGCCCGACGAGGAGGGCGCGATCGCTAGCCTGCGCGATGTCAGGGGCACCAAGCCGAAAATCCTGGCGACGCTGCGCTCGGTCGGCAAATCGCTCAAGCACGATCTGCGCGATCTCGGCCCGCTTGACGCCAATCCCGTGTCGGAGGTGGACCTGACAAGCGCCAAGCGGATTCCCCTGGCGCTGAGCGCGACGGCCGAGAACGTTGCGGCCGACGGCATTTGCGGCTCGCTCGGCTACAGTTTCTGGGCGATCAACAAAGTGCCGTGGCCGGGCGACACGCCGGACCCGACCGCGCCGCTCGCCGAACTGAAGCGCGGCCAGAGCTACATCATCGACATGGAGAACCTCACCCCGCACGCGCACCCGATCCATTTGCACGGCATGAGCTTCAAGGTGCTGTCGTCATCGACCAGGGCAGTGCAGCCGCTAATCTCCGACACCTATCTCATTCAGCCCGACGAGAAGGTGCAGCTCGGCTTCGTCGCCGACAATCCCGGCGATTGGCTGCTGCATTGCCACATCATCGAGCACCAGAAGACCGGCATGACGAGCTACTTCCGGGTGGTATGAGCGCATCGGCGCGGAAGGCGTCGGCATTCCGCGGGTTGACGCGTTTGGCCGATTGCCTAGGTAGGCAGGAGGGCGCTGGGGCGGCACACAACTCCGACGACGGCATGACATCCTTGCATATTCGAAAACTTGCCTTTGTTGCGGCAGGCATCTCCACCCTGTCGTCCTGCGTCATCCCCGACGATACGTCGAGCATCGCCAAGGTCGACGCCACCACGGCCGCTGCCCGCAAGGAGATGGTCGGTCTCAGCGAGGCCGATGTCCGCATGTGCGCCGGCTTTCCGACCGCGACGGCCGACACGGGGCCTTCCGGTCAGATTTGGACCTACCAGCGCACCGTGCAACGCGGCAATCTCAGCATCGCGGTGCCGACGATGGCCGTGGGCGCGATTCCCGCGGTCGGAGGGTCGGTCAACGTCGCCCCCGGCGGCTATTGCAATACGCAAATACGCATGCTCAACGGCCACGTCGCAGAGGTGGCCTATGCCGGCGACAATAACTTGCCGAACAGCCGTGACGCGCTATGCGTCAGCACCGTGGACGCCTGCGTGGCCTATGCGCGCCAACGCAAAGCAACACCAGTCTCCAGGTGAGGGGGGCGAGGCCGGTCCGAGACTCCGCTTGTGTCAGCGTCCTCCGGGGTGTATGGCGCCAGGCTCCTTTTTGGAGGCGTCGGGCGAAACATGCCGGCCCATGTCTCTGCCGGTTTCGGGCGGCGGGACATCCATCAGGTTTCTGACCTTGGCGTTGTTGTGCGCGTGGATGATGGCGCGGCTCAAACGAAGCAGGGTTCCGAGCGCAGACATTGGCACGTCCTCCATTTGAAATGGCTGATATGTCGGCGGCGGGTGCCGGAAAAATGCGCCCGGTCTGTTTCACGCGAATGGCTCGGAAACCGGCTGACCGTTTCCAAACCCTTTCGTCTGGAAACACTTGCGTGCAAATGGCTGCGACCGCGATAGACCTCGACGAAAGAGCCGACGGGCTCCGCGGAACAGTCCGAAATTCGTCCGGCGCGGGGCCCATGTTTCGGCAGGATTCAGTCGCGCGCCAGAAGCATGTATGTTTGACGATACTGATTCTTCCGATCGTTTTGGCTGGTCGATGTGAGAAAAATCGTCGCTGCACTCACCGTAGCCGTCGTTCTTGTCGTCGGGCTGCTTTTCCTTCTGCCCGCGCTTGTTTCAACCGACTGGGTTCGTGCCGAACTGAGCCGGCAACTGTCAGCCGCAACCGGAATGACAATTCGGCTGGACGGACCTGTCAGACTATCGCTGCTGCCCAAGCTGGCGGTGGTCGCGGACGATATCTCGCTTTCGACCGGCACGGGCGATATCGCGATATCCGCTCCGCGGTTCTCGACTTCGATAACGCTGTCGTCCCTATGGTCGAAAAAGCTTGAGATACAGTCCGTCGCGCTGGCGGATCCGGCAATCGCGCTCAAGGCTTCGGCAAACGTGGCGTCAGCTCCGGAACCGAAGGATGTACAGGCCGATCCGTTCGCGGCGGTTGTCGATACGCTCGAGCGGCTGGCGATCAACCAACTGACGATAACGAACGGCACCCTCACCTCAGGCGCGTCGACCGGCAATTCCGCTGAGGTGACAGCAATCGACGCCGATCTGAGGGTTCCGGACCTCGACCGGGAGGTCTCGTTTTCATTGGCCGGCACCAGCGGCGGCCGTCGCGTTGAAATGAGCGGGAGCCTTTCCGCCTTGAGGCCGATCCTGAAACGGCTGCCGGCCCAGATCGCCATCGAGGCGGGTCTCGATCCGGCGCCGGTTGCCAAATTCTCTTCATTGCATGCGAGTGGAGAGATCCAGCTCAACGGGAACGGCAGTTATCAGATCAAGGGCGGAAAGTTCGATGTCGGCGACCAGAGCTTCCAGATGGACGCGCTCTTTCAGCCCGGGGCGCGGCATCGCTTCTTCGCCGACCTGGCGGCAAAGCGCGTCGATATCGACGCCTTGAGCGATATTGGAAAGGGTGGTTCCAGCGCGGGCAAGGTTTCGGCCGGCTCCGGCGAGCCCGACCTCGCGATGCTCTCTGCGTTCGACGCCGACATCAGCGTCGCCATCGATGAATTGGTCGGCGGCAAGATACGGGCTTCCGATGTCCAGCTCGCCGCGACGCTGCGCGACGGACATATCGAGGCAAAGCTGGAGCACTTCGGCCTCGATGCGGGAAGCGTTACCGCGAAAGCCTCGACGAATGTCGGTGAAACGCCTCCGACCATACGCGGCAATATTGCGAGTTCAGGGCTGGATATCGGCTCTGTAGCGAAGCTGGCCGGACAATCCGTGCCGTTGTCCGGCAAGCTGACCGCCGATATGGGGTTCGCTTTTCGCGGACTCACCGCAGAGCGCATACGCAGCAGCGTCAATCTGCAGGGAACGGTCGGAATTCGGGAAGGCAAGCTTCCGCTCGCAGCACTTGCCGAGGCCCGGACGGCCGACGACATCACCGGGCTCAATCTTGACGCGAAGGTTCACGATGTCGGCAAGCCGGTCGATTTGACGGGCAAGCTCGTCTGGCGGAGACAGGCCGTGACGTTCAAGTCCCAGCTCGCGCCTGCATCCTTTCTGGCCAGCGGCTCCGTTGCCGATGCGTCCGGGCCGATCAGCCTTTCGGTTTCCTCCAAATACCTCGAAGGCAGCATAAGCGGCGCTGCCGGGGGTGGCGGCACGTTCAAGGGTCAGGTTTCGGTCACATCGGCCTCGGTCGACAAGCTCATGCAATGGCTGGGGCAGAGTGCTTCCCACGGTCTGCGAGACTTTGCCTTCAAAGGTGACGTGGACGCCGGGCGAGGACAGCTTTCCTTTCAGAAAGCCTCTGTTGCCTTGAACGGCGTCAAGGCGTCGGGCCAAGGCTCGATGAAACTTGGGGCGCCCCTCAACATCCGGACGTCGCTCAATTTCGCGAAGCTTGACTTCGCGGCGTTCGCCGGCGGCGGCGAGCCTGCCACGGGAGGAACGCAGAAGCCGGACGGCGCCACCGACGCGCCAATCGATCTCTCCTTCCTCAAGGGAATTGACGCCAAGGTGGACATCCAGGCCGACAAGCTCGGCTATGGAAAGGTCTTCGCCGGGCCGGTGGCGACCACTCTGGTGATCGCCGATGGCAAGGCGCACCTGAACGTGCCGCAAAGTCCCTTCTACGGCGGCACGATTGCCGCGGAAATGACAGCCGACGGCTCCAACGACGCCGCTTCCCTGACGCTGAACACTGCGATCGCCGGCGCGGCCGCGGCCCCCTTGCTCCATGACGCGGCGGATTTCGACCGCATCGAAGGAACGCTCAATGCGACGGTCGCGATTTCAGGCTCGGGAAAGACCACGAAATCGCTTGCCCGCTCCCTTGGCGGCAAGGCGGCGGCAAAATTCGGCGACGGCGCCTTCCGCGGCATCGACGTAGAAGAGGTCTACAACAACCTGGTCGGGCTGCTTTCCAGCGGCTTCAAGCAGGATCAGACCAAGAAGACGACGTTCACCGAACTCGGCGCCTCTTTTGCCATCGAGAACGGCGTCGCGCAAACGACGGACATCAGCCTGCTGGGTCCGCTGGTACGAATGGACGGCTCGGGCAAGATAGACTTCGCCGACCAGACGCTCGACATCCGTCTCAACCCCCGCGTCGTTGCCTCGCTTGCCGGGCAGGGAGGCGACGTTGCCGTGAATGGCATCGGGGTGCCCATCGTGGTCCAAGGCCCGCTGTTTGCGCCTCGGGCCTATCCGGACCTGAGCGCATTGGCCAAAGACCCGCAGGGCGCGCTGGATATGTTGAGCCGCCTTGGGCTGCCGACCGGGAAACTCAATCTCGACAAGCTGATCCCGGGCCAAACGGGCTCGAACGGCGACGGTTCCGGCAAGGGAGCGGCGGATCTGATCGGCGATCTTCTGCGCAACGCCGCACCCCGGCCCAAAGCGCCGCCCGCGGCTCCGGAACCCGCCGTGGCGCCAGACACCGGCAATACGGATAATGCGCCGCCGCCAGGTTCGAACGCCGGCGGCGAGGCCGAAGCAGAGATCACCGCGCCGGCGGCTGAACCCGCTTCCGCCGACCCGCAGGCCGCCCCTGTTTCGCCCGAAGCGCCAAAGAAAGGGGAAATCGACACGCTTCTCGATCAGCTGGCGAATTAGCGTTATGGGATGCGTCGGGTCGCCAAGGATTGCGTGAAGGACACCGGCGGCTCCGTGGACTTCAAGCCTGAAGGCGGGTTTGGGCATACCGGCGCAATACATGATCTAACGCTCATATGTGCGGCCGCAAATCAAAGTGATCTCGGCCGCCGCAAATCGTACCCAATCAGGACGTTCTTCCGGCCTTAATCTGCACAGATTGGAGAGGCCGATGAAATTGTCTGTTCTTGCCCTTGCCGGCACCATGCTGGCGGTGATGCCAGCGGTCCATGCGGCGCCGATGATTGGCATGCCGGCCAGGAATGGCCTGGTCCAGCAGGCGCATGTCACATGCGCCTACCTGACCGAGGACGGCTACTGCGTGCGGCCGCACAAGAAGCACAAATACTGGAAGCGCCACCACTACGACCGGCCTGCCTATCGCACCTATGAGCGTCAGCTACCGGACGAGGATTATTGGCGCTATCAGCGTCCGCGGCCGATCATCCGGGTCGTTCCCGACTATCCGCAGGACGAAGACAATTGGGATGACTGGGACGATTGAGGCGAGCCGCCCTTCATTGGCAAGCGGGATGCCTGCAGGCCCGCTATTCATCAGAGCGGACACCCCCGCCATTGGTCTGGCAGGTCGGCGGAGAGGTCGACGAAACTCGCCGTCTGGCCTGCCCGGCGCGACCTTGTCGTTGACATTGCGCGCCCGGGCACGCCTGAACCGGCCCATCCGGGAATAACGGATGGAGTTGGGGCTCCTACCTCTTCAGCGCGATGCTCATGCCGCTGAGGTCGGCGTTGACCTGCAGGCCCACCTGCCGGCCGGTGAGCTCGAGCTGGGCGCCCTTGTCATTGGTCATGACGATCACCTGGGCGCCTCTGCCGAGCGCGCCGCCGCCGCCGGCCGCGCCGTAGACGCCCGTCACATCGCTGGCGCGTCGGATGTGGCGCACCCTGCCCTGAAAATAGGTCTTGGATGCGCCGAAGGCCAGGCCGCCCGAGATGCCACCGATCGAGATCGGATAGCGTTTGCCATGGAAGGTCAGCGTGCCTTCCCCGCCGGAGCCGCCGATGAAGAAGGCTGCCTTATAGACGGAGAAGCGGATCGTGCCGCTGTCGGCATGAGCGGCGCTGGCAACGCTGACGCTGGCGGCAGCAATGGCCGCAACCGCGACTGAACGGAACCTGGACGAAATCTTCATGATGGAGAACTCCTCAAGCATCGCCGCTTACCCAGCCGGCCGGGGAATATCAGCTTCAAAAGTATAGCTGAACCCTCTTGCCCCTCCATTGGTTCCAAGCACGCGGCCCGAAATCCGGCAGTCACAAAATGCTGAGCGAGGAGGCAAAAGCCGATGAGAAGTACATGCGTATGCTGGCTGGTGGAGCTGAGGGGGATCGAACCCCTGACCTCATCATTGCGAACGATGCGCTCTCCCAGCTGAGCTACAGCCCCGTTCCAGCGGATCGGCTTGTATCGGTCGCGGCCGTTTCATGTCAAGGCGAAAGACCGGCAGGCGACGAGCACGCTGACTGGTAGGCCTTGCCCGCCAGTCAAGCCCGCGGGCTTGCCCGCACGCCGAGCAATGGCTACATGTCGGCGACAATTTTGGAGACCGGCATGATCGCCCTTATTCAGACCATCGTCATGGCGCTTGATATCTACTGGTGGATCATCATCGCCTCGGCGATCTTTTCCTGGCTCTACGCCTTCAATGTCGTCAACTCGCGCAACCAGTTCGTCGGCAGCGTCGGCAATATGCTCTATCGGCTGACCGATCCGGCGCTGCGCCCGATCCGCCGCTTCATGCCCGATCTCGGCGGCATCGACATTTCGCCGATCATTCTTTTGCTGATCATCTTCTTCATCCGGCAGTTTCTGGTCACCACCGTCTGGTCCTGGGTCGTGACCGGTGGCTGATGAGCACGCCGTTTCGGCTGCGTGAGAACGGCATCGACCTCTTCGTGCGGTTGACGCCGAAGGCGGCGCTCGACCGGATTGAAGGCGTCGAGACCGCCGCCGACGGGCGCAATCATCTCAAGGCGCGCGTGCGCGCCGTGCCGGAGAACGGCGCCGCCAATACAGCGCTGGAACGGCTGATGGCCAAGGCGCTGGGTGTGCCGGTGTCGGCCGTTTCGGTGGTCGCGGGCGGCACATCGCGGCTGAAGACGCTGCGGGTCGTGGGGGAAGGGGCCGAGCTGGCGAAAAGCGTCGAGGCTCTGATCGGATAATCTAAATTTGAGATGCAGGCGGGACGGCGCCCCCTCTGTCCTGCCGGACATCTCCCTCGCTTGGCTACGCTATGCACACATCTTCTGTGACTGGCGCGACTGATCAGGCCGAGGCTTGATTGCCAGGTGGTTCCCCCAATCCGTCGCTGCT